>JAFAVT010000349.1 GCA_019242275.1 Alphaproteobacteria bacterium | reverse complement strand
TGAGCTTGTCGAAGGATGAGGGGCCATTCAAACGATCATCGGTTTCCTTGAACGATTCCAAAAGCCTTCACAAACGCTACGGAACGTCCACGCCGCCGCCGGGCGCGTGGAATGAAACACTCGACTTGCTGCTCGCCCATTGCTCGGTGCGGCATTATCGCGAAGGGCCATTGCCGGACGGGGCGCTGGAAGCGGCGATCGCGGCGGCGCAGTCGGCCTCGACCTCGTCCAATCTGCAATTGTGGAGCGTGATCGCGATTACCGAAGAGAGCCGCAAGCAGCGGCTTGCCGTTCATGCCGGCGGTCAGGCACATATGGCCAACGCGCCGCTGTTGCTGGTGTGGCTGGCGGATATTCATCGCTTGCGCCGGCTGGGCGAGGCTCAGAGCGCCGCCACCGAGGGGCTGGATTATTTTGAAGCCTTCCTGCTGGCGGCGGTGGATGCGGCGCTGGCGGCGCAGAATGCGATGACGGCGTTTGAATCGCTGGGCCTGGGCGGCTGCTATATCGGCGGCATGCGCAACAAGCCGGCGGAAGTGGCGGCTGAACTGGCGCTGCCGAGTGAAGTCTTTGCCCTGTTCGGGATGACGGTGGGCGTGCCCGATCCGGCGAGGCGGGAGGCGGTCAAGCCGCGCCTGCCGCAGGAGGTTGTGCTGATGCGCGAACAGTATGCGTGGAGCGACCAAGAGCGGACCGCGATCGCCACCTATAATGAACGACTGCGCGCTTTCCAGCGGGAGCAAGCGATGAAGGAGCAGGATTGGACGGTGCAGGCAACGCGACGTGTTGCAGACGCCAAAGCGCTGACCGGCCGCCATATCCTGCGCGATTTCCTGAACAGCATCGGATTCAAGCTGCGGTAGGATATTTCAATCTCAGACCGCGCTATTCGACCTCACCCTTCGATCCGCCTACGCTAAAGCTACAGCGGACAACGGGGAATAGTGACCCGCCATAGCCTGGGCGACGGCGGGCAAGCTCAGGGTGAGGAATAAAACAAACCCTCATGCTGAGATTGTCGAAGCATGAGAGCGCAATCGAACTTATTTCACGCGACGAACCTTGTAGCGGTCATTTTCGTCGTCGAAGCCCAGATTGAAGGTATTGAGCGCGCCCTGCCAGATGGTGACCCGATGCGCTGCCGGCTTGTCCCGCCATCGCACAAAGCGCGGCTGATCGTCGGACTGCCGCCACATCTGCCCATTGGCCAACACGACAAAAAAACCACCTTGGCCGGCGTCATAGGATTGGAGCGGCATCTTGGAGACAATCACCGCGCCGCCGGTAATATAATCCAGGGTGCGCGTGACAGGGCCGGGCTTGGGCGGCGGCGCGGGACGGGGCGCTTGCGGGCGCGCCGCAGAAACAGCCGTGGCGGGCGGGATCAGGGAAGTTTGCGACGCCGGCGCCGGCGGCAATTGCAACTGCCCGCGCATCGGCTGGGCCGCGCCATAATAGCATTCCAGCCAACTGCGATCTTCGGTGATGGCGGCGCAGCGCTGGCTTGCCGAATAGACCTCGTCACGCGTACCCGCCAACGCCGGCGCCGCCGCGATAAGCGCGAGAAGAAGTATTCTGTAGCGGACCATCGCTGCCCCTGTTCTTTGCCGGCAAGGTGCGCCGGGTGGAACTTAGCGTCAAGGCGCCTTCAAGGATTGAGGCCCCGCATGTCCTTCAGCGCCTGGCGCAGCGACCAAGTGCGCGGGGTATGACCGCTGAACTCAACGCCGTCGGTGGGACGAAAGCGCCGGTTCCAGAAATAGGCAGTCAGCGAGATGGCGCAGACCACCACAAAGGCGACCGAGAAATCCGGCAAGGTCGGCACCGCATGATGGCGCCAGGCCATTGCCCCTTCCAGGCCCATGGCGCCGATGCAGATGCCGACCGACAGCATCAACTGCTGGAAGGTGGTGTAGAAGCTGGTGGCCACCGCCAGCCGCTCCGGCGGGATGCGGTCATAGGCCACCGTGTTATAGGCGGTGAATTGGAATGACATGAAGAAGCCGCAGGCCATCAGCACGGCGAAGATCAGCGCCGGCGGCCATGACGGGCGGAAAAGGGCGCACAGCGCATAGCCGCCACAGGCGATGAAACCGCCCACCACCAGACTGTCGCGAAAGCCATAGCGGCGCAGCACTTTGGGCGCCACCGCCTTCATGCCGATCGAGCCCAGGGCGGTAGCCAAAGTGATAAAACCGCTTTGGGCGGCGGAAAGGCCAAAGCCCAACTGCATCATCAGCGGCAGCAAAAAAGGCTGCGCCCCTTGAGTGATGCGGGTCAGCGAGCCGGCGATCATGGAAATGCGGAAGGAACGCACCCGCATCAGCCGGGGATCAAGAATGGGATTTTCCGTGGCGCGCGCATGGCGCAGATAAAGCCAGCCCATCACCAGACCAAAGCCGATCAGCCAGACGGCCGCTTCGACCTGGCCGGCCCCCCTTTCCACGTGACTGGCGCTTTCCAGCCCGAACAGCAGCGTGCCCAGCGACAAGGCGGAAAGGATCATGCCGCGCACATCAAAGGGCGCCCCTTTCTCGCCCGGCATGGGCGCGAAATAACGGTTCACCAGCAAGGCGCCCACCAGGCCGACGGGCAGGTTGAGAAAGAAAATCCAGCGCCAGTCCAGGAAGGTGACGATCAGTCCGCCCAGCGGCGGGCCGACTATGGGGCCGAGCAGTGCCGGCACCAGCACCCAGGACATGGCATTGACCATGTCGCGCTTCTCGATGCTGCGGAACAGAAGCAGCCTCCCCACCGGAATCATCATCGCTCCGCCCATGCCCTGCAAAAAGCGTGCGGCCGCCAGGAAGGCGACATTGGGCGCAAAGGCACAAAGGGCGGATGCCGCGGTGAAAAACAGGATGGCGCCGCGGAAAAGGGTGCGCCCGCCCAGCCGGTCAGCCAGCCAGCCGCTGGCCGGAATGAAGACGGCCAAGCTTATGAGGTATGAGGTGAGGGCAATGGAAAGGCTGGGGGCGCTGACGCCCAAATCCCGCGCCATCCCCGGCAAGGCGGTGGCGAGGATGGTGGCGTCCATCTGCTCCATGAAGACCGCGGCGCCCACCACCAGGGCGATGGTGCGAAAATGCGGCCGGGCATGGGTTGGGGCGATGGCGGGACTCGGCATGGAAAGCAGTTATAATGGGGCGCAATAGATCAACAAACGCGCCCCAGGCGGGCCAGCCTTGCGCCGGGGCGGCAGCCTTCCCATCTTTGCCGCGTTATCGGCAGCATTCCGGGAGCAGCAAATGGCCAAAGTTCTTGTCCTTTATTATTCGGCTTATGGCCATATCGAGCAGATGGCCAACGCCGTGGCCGAAGGCGCCCGCGCCGCCGGCGCGGCGGTAGATATCAAGCGGATACCGGAGACGGCGCCCGAAGCGGTGGCAAAGGCGGCGCACTTCAAGCTTGACCAGAAAGCGCCGGTGGCCAAGGTGGACGATCTGGCGGACTATGACGCCATCATTATCGGCACCGGCACCCGCTTCGGCCGCATGTCGTCGCAGATGGCGGCATTTTTGGACCAGGCCGGTCCGCTTTGGGCGAAAGGCGTGCTGAACGGCAAGGTCGGCGGCGCCTTTACCTCCAGCGCCACCCAGCATGGCGGCAATGAGACGACGCTGTTTTCCATCATCGCCAATCTGCTGCATTTCGGCATGGTGGTGGTGGGCCTGCCTTACAGCTTTGCGGGCCAGCAGCGGATTGACGAGATCACCGGCGGTGCGCCCTACGGCGCCACCACAATCGCCGGCGGCAAGGGCGAACGCCAGCCCAGCGAAACCGAACTGGCGGGGGCCCGCTTCCAGGGCGAGCAGGTGGCCAAGACGGCAGCGAAATTGTTCGGTTAACGAATCTGAGCTTCAATCGCTGCTCTCATGCTTCGACAGGCTCAGCATGAGGATTTCACTTTATTTTCCTCACCCTGAGCCTGTCGAAGGGTGAGGCGGCTGCTTCTGTCAAAGATTAAAATGGTCTAGCGCACCGCGCGCGAGCCCTGTTCGACGCCGCCTTCCTTGTCGCCTTTTTCCGGCTTGGGCGGCTGCTGATCGGAAAGGCGCTGGCCGGGATTGCGCTCCGGCTGGTTCTGACGGTCGCCGCCGGCGCCGGATTGCTTGCCGCCGCCGATGCTGCCCATGGATTGTCCCATGCTGATCCTCCGTTGCGCTGTCAAACCGTAACGGGCAGGCGGGGTCTAGGTTCCGGCAAAGAGCGGGCGCCGTGCCGGCTGGCGCCATTCATTCAGCACCAGCAGCAGGGTGATGAAATCGAACAGGGCAAAGCCCAGCACCCAGTTCGAATAGTGCTCGGAAAGGTGATAGCTCATGAAACCGATGAACCCCAACAGGATCGCCGTCGCCACCGGATAGATCCAGCGGCCGCCGCCCCGCAGCAGCACCATCGCCAGCGCCAGCTTGAGCAGGCCGTGGATCACCAGATAGGCGACGATGAAGCTGATGGAGGAATGCAACAGATTGTTGGCGCCGCTGCGCACCAGCTCGATGAAGCGGTGATTGCCGGGCTCTTCCAGCAATTCGGGGGCATTGAAGTGAAGCAGAAAGGCATACCAGCGGGCCGGGCCGCTGAGCCAGATGATCAGCCCCAGCAAAGTCTCGATGCCGCCGTCAATGCCCTTGATGGCGATGGTGACAAAATAGGCGAGGTGCGCGAGGGCGTTTGGCCTGACGGTCAAGGGACTCTCGATGAGAAGCGCATGGCTCTTCGCATCGCATTGGGAGACAATTATGGCAACCCTGTAATTCTGCTGCGCTGCATCAAACCGGCAAGACGGGTGTTACCCTTGCGCGACACCTGTTCCAGAACGGCAAACTCGATGTGAGAAAAAGCCACCGCCCGTCAGAGCGGTGGCTTTTTCCGTGCTGGCGGGCGCTTACTGCCAGTCGCGCTCGATATTGTAATAGTCGTAGGACTTCTGACGGATGCCGCCCAGCGAACCGTCATGCTTGGTGAGGTCCTTCAGGTCATAGGCCGGCGCATTCTGCAGCACGTCCTTGTTCATCGGCACAACATAGCCGCCCTTGTCCTCGTCATAGTCCAGCATGGACCAGGGCACGGGATGATATTTTTCGCCCATGCCAAGGAAACCGCCGAAACCCAGCGCCGCGAACATGATCTGGTTGGACTGTTTGTCCAGCACCACATCTTCCACTGTGCCGATGCGTTCGCCGCTGCCGTTATAGACGGCGGTGCCTTTGACCTTCGACGCCAGAATCGCGCTGGTGTGACCGCTGCTTGTCGTCATTGAAGCCTCCATGATTGCATACCGGGGTAACCCCCATTCGCGGTTTGCGTTGCCGGAACCGGGGGCGAAATTTGTTTTTTTCGCGGCGAGGCGCCGGGCTGGAACTTGCGCGCGCAACCCCTCGCAACAGCGGCGGCGACTTGCGCGTTAGCTCGCCATGGAGCGCATCCAGGAAGAGTTCCAGGTATTCGATCGCGAAGGCGGCGATCCCGTCGGCGCCGTGCGCCAGGTGATGGCGAACCAGCTTGTGATCTATGTTGAGAATGCCGGCGACTTTGAAGTGCCGCTGGCCATGGTCACAGCGGTGCATGACGGCAAGGTGGTGCTGGATGCCGCCCGGCTTGATCCGCGCCTCAGCGACGCCATTCGCCGGGCGCGCCAGGCGGAGGACCCGCGGATATCGTAGCCGGATAAGGCGGCAAGCACTTGTGACAATTGCTTTTGCCGCGGTATTTCTCTTCTTCTCGTATTTTTCCCGAAGCTCGACGGTGGTATTAACTATCCGTGCTTGGCTGGCAAAGGTGCGTGAGGAGTAGAACGGCAAATGGCTGTCATAACCACCTACAATCCGCATGAAGTCCGCTACGCTGAACCAATTGCAAATTTGCTAAGCAGCAATCCAGCGTTCCGGTCGTGGATTCTAGAAAAAACAAAATTCGCGACACTTGCCAAAGAATCACGCATTTGGATAAAGAAATGCGGGCGAAGCGGAGTAAGAAGGCTCGTACTTGGTGGGGTTCACATTTTACGGAAAAATGTCGCTGCGCGGGTTGTCGTGGTCGGGAAACCGATTTGCTGACGATTTTCGAGGCGCGCGGCACGCGATTCGCAGTGCATTTCGAGGTGAAACAACCTAAGGACAAATTTGGCGACAAACAGGCGGAAGCATATCCTCTCCGCGCCGCATGTTGGGTGCGGCAGGCGCCAGATAGCGTTTTGCCTCATTCTGATGCTGATACGGCTCTTCTTTGCAGCAGTACCAAACTTGCCGATTATAGCGAGCACCTGGAACATTTTGGTGCCATAATCACATTCGAGGAGATTGCCCAACATTTCCCGACCTGGAATGAGCAATAGCTTCGGCTGCGGCAACTGCAGCGGGGTTACCGCTTCGACATCGTCGCCAGCCACTCGGTGAACGGCGCTCGCCACAGCGCGACAGTGCCGGCGGTGCCGTGGCCGCGAGTTTCGCTGCTGGCGGGGATCAGATAATAGCGGGCATTCTTCAGCTTCTTCATTGCCGCCTCGGTGGTGCCCAGTTCCGGGGGGTTGCGCTCGTCATCGGCGGAGTTCACCGCCAGCACCGCCGCCGTGATGTTGCCCAACAGCGGCGCCGGGTCATAGTCGCGTGCCGCATCCAGTTGCCAGATGGTGTCGTTGGCATCGCCCCCGCCCGGCCGCGCCAGCATGTCATCTATCGCCTGGTCGGCGGCGGCATGGGTGCCGGCGCGGGCCTGCCAGCCCAGATTGCCGCCGCTGGTGCCGACGCTGAAAAACGCATTGGCATATTTCATCGAAGGCGGCGGGGCTGTGTAGTCGCCGTTTCTGTAGGCCGGATCGCCCTTGATGGTCTCGATCACCAGCTTGCGCATCATCCAATTGCGCGCCGCCATGGCGCTGGGCTGCGAGGCCAGCGGCACCAGCCCATCCATCATGGCGGGATATTTGACGCCCCAGACCCAGGTCTCCATCCCACCCATGGAATTGCCGATCACCAGGCGCAGATGCTTGATCCCCAACCCTTCGGTGACGAGGCGATACTGCGCCGCAACCATGTCGTCGTAATTGTAGCGGGGGAAACGCGCCTTCATCCCGTCCGACGGCTTGGACGAGCCGCCATGGCCGATGGCGTCGGGCAGAATGATGAAATGTGTCGCCGCATCCAGCGGCGCGCCCGCGGCGAACAGGGCGCGGAAACCGCCGATCATGCCGGCGCCGTTGCCGCCGGTGCCGTGCAGGATTAGCACCGCCTCGCCGGCCGGATTGCCCAGCACGGAGTAGTGCTGGCGCAGCTCCGGCAGCATCTCGCCGCTGTGGAAGCGAAAATCTCGCAGTACGAAATCTCCGGATTTCTGCCCGGCCAGGCTTTGCGGCTGGGCCGCTGCCGGCAGCATGGCCAGCATGGCGACAAGGCCGATAAGGGGCAGGGCTTTGACCAGGATCATATGTCCACATCCTTGGCTGTATGCTTATGATAATGGGTGCGCTGGCGCGTTACTTTGCAACGGCGGATGACGCCGGCGCAATCGGCCCATGGAGATTTCATGTCCACCAACCCTGATGCCGGAACGCTGGTCCCTCCGTCCGAAAAGCTGGATGTGGCCGCCCTGACCCGCGCCTATTACGAGGGCAAGCCTGATCCGGCCATTGCCGCCCAGCGGGTCAGCTTCGGCACCTCCGGCCATCGCGGCTCCGCCTTTGCCACCAGCTTCAATGAAGGTCATATCCTGGCCACCACCGAGGCCATCTGCCGCTATCGCAAACGGGCCGGCATTGACGGGCCGCTGTTCATCGGCCGCGACAGCCATGCGCTGTCAGAGCCGGCTTTTCATACCGCCCTAGAAGTGCTGGCCGCGCATGGCGTTGCGGTGCTGGCCGATGCCGGAGGCGGTTTTACGCCCACACCGGCCGTCAGCCGCGCCATCATCGCCCATAATGTGAACCGCGAAACAGGTTTGGCCGACGGCATTGTCATCACCCCGTCGCACAATCCGCCTGAGGATGGCGGCTTTAAATATAATCCGCCCCATGGCGGTCCGGCGGGATCGGAAATCACTTCGGCGGTCGAAAAGGAAGCCAACACTCTTCTGGAAGCCGGGCTGGCGGGTGTGAAGCGGGCGACGGCAGCGACCACGCCATTCGATTTCACCGGTAAGTATGTCGAAGCGCTGGCCGCCATTCTCGACATGGATGCCATCCGCGGCGTGAAGATTGGCGTTGACCCGTTGGGCGGCGCGGCGGTGGGTTACTGGCAGCCGATTGCCGAGCGCTATCGTCTCAACCTCACCGTTACTGACGCCACGGTTGATCCCAGCTTTGCGACCGTGCCGCGCGACTGGGACGGCAAAATCAGGATGGACTGTTCCTCGCCTTATCCGATGAAGCGGCTGCTGGCAAAGGCGGCAGCATTCGACATCGCCTTTGCAAATGACACCGACGCCGACCGCCATGGCATTGTGGATGGCAATGGCTTGATGCCGCCCAACGACTATCTTGCCACCTCGGCGCATTATCTGGGTGTCAGCCGCGCCGTCTTCAAAGGCAGGAAGATCGGCAAGACCATCGTCTCTTCCAGCATGATTGACCGTGTTGCCGGCTTGCTGAACACGGAGGTTTACGAAGTGCCGGTGGGGTTCAAATGGTTTGTTGATCCCTTGCGCGATGGCAGCGTCTTTTTCGCCGGCGAGGAAAGCGCCGGCTCGTCCTTTCTGATGCGCGATGGCGCGGTGTGGACCACTGACAAGGATGGGTTGATCGCCGGGCTGTTGGCAGCAGAAATGACGGCGAGAACCGGCAAGACGCCGTCGCAGCTTTATGCTGATATCACCGAAAAGGTCGGCCGCAGCTTTTATGCCCGCAGCGACAATCCCGCCAATGCCGCCACCCGCAAGAAGATCGCCGCCCTGTCGCCGGAAACCGTGACGGCAACCGAACTGGCCGGCAGCCCCATCACCCGCAAGCTCTCCAAGGCCCCCGGCAACGGCGCCGCGATTGGCGGGCTCAAGCTGGAATCACGGGAGGGCTGGATTGCCCTTCGCCCCTCCGGCACCGAGGATATCTACAAGATTTACGCCGAGAGTTTCGTCAGTTCCGAGCATTTGGCGGCTCTGCAGGCGGCGGGGCGAGACCTGGCGGCAAAAGCCTAAGCGCCGCAAACGGTTGCCTTTTTCCGCCCGCGAGCGAAAAAACCGTTCCCCGGAAAGGGTTTGCGTTAGGTGCCGGTTCGCCCGCATATTGCCGGCCTGTTGAGACAGGGCGACGCGAGACAGTGAAACTTTCCACCGGCCTTTTGGCGCTTTTCCTCTTTGTCGCCGGCACCGCGGCTGCGTTGGCAGCGGAGGCCGTGCCGGCGCCGCGCCTGGCGGGGATGCGCCGTCTGACCGAAACCGAATACCGCAACTCCATTGCCGATATTTTCGGCGCCGGCATCGAGGTGCAGGGCCGCTTTGAGCCTGATCGCCGCATCGGCGGCCTGCTTTCCGCTTCCAGCGCCATTCTCTCCATCAGCCCGGCCGGCTTCGAAGCCTATGCCAAGATGGCCGACAGCATTGCCGCGCAGGTGGTAGATGCCAAGCATCGCGGCAGCCTGGTTGCTTGCAAGCCGGCTGATCCAAAAGCCGCCGACGATGTCTGTGCGGCCCAAGTGTTTGCACAATATGGCATGATGCTGTTCCGGCGTCCGCTGACGGCGGAGGAAAGCGCCGCCCGCATCAAGCTGGCGCATGACACCGCGCTGAAAACGGGCGATTTCTACGCCGGCCTGCGCTACGGCATGGCTTCGCTGATGGCGGCGCCGGATTTTCTGTTCCGCACCGAATATGCCGTTCTCGACAGCGACGGCAAAAGCTGGACACTGGATGCCTATAGCCGCGCCAGCCGCTTGAGCTATCTGTTGTGGGATTCCACGCCCGATGCGGCGCTGCTGCAAGCCGCTGCCAATGGCGACCTTGCCAGGCCGCAAGGCGTTGCGCAGCAAACCGAGCGGCTGATGGCGTCTCCGCGCCTCGCCGCCGGCATGCGCGCCTTCTATGCCGACTTCCTCGAACTCGATACCCAGGTGGTGAAGGACCCGTCTTTCTATCCCAAATACAGCGACGCGGTGGCAGCTTCGGCGCGGGAAGAAACCCTGCATACCATGGTGGATCTGACGCTGACGCGAGGTGAAGACCTGCGCGACCTGCTCACCACCCGCAAGACCTATCTCAACCGCGCCCTGGCCGCGGTTTATGGCGTGCCCTACAATTTCGACAGCGAATGGGTGCCCTATGAATTCAGCACCGATTCAGGCCGCAGCGGCATTCTTACCCAGGTTACGTTCCTGAGCCTGTTCTCTCATCCCAATCGTTCCTCGCCAACCAAGCGAGGCGTGGCGCTGCTCGACATCTTCATGTGCCAGCCGACGCCGCAGCCGCCGGCCAATGTGGATTTCTCCATCGTCAACGACATCAACAATCCCAGCCTGAAAACGGTGCGCCAGCGGCTTCTGGCCCATGCCACCAATCCCACTTGCGCCGCCTGCCATACCCGCAGCGATCCCATCGGCCTGGCGCTGGAGAATTTCGACTCCATCGGCCAGTACCGCACCGCCGAGAATGGCGATCCCATTGACGCCTCCGCCACTTTGCAGGGCAAATCTTTCAGGGGCGCCATCGGCCTTGGCCAGGTGCTGCACGACAATCCCAATTTTCCCACCTGTTTTGCCCGCAAGATGTTTGCCTATGGCACCGGCGCCAATGCCAATCTGGTGACGCCACCCGTCTATCGCAGTTTTGTCACCGCCTTTGAGGGCAGCGGCTATCGCGTGCCGGCCCTGTTGAAGGCGCTGACGGCCAGCCCACAATTTTTCAGCGTGCCTGCGCCGCCGGCTCCAGTGGCAAAGACGGCGCTGAACGACGCCAAGAAGTGAGGATGACATGAGCCTTCACCGTCGCAGCCTGCTTCGCGGATTGTTTCAGGGTTCGGCCGTGGCCATGGCACTGCCCCTGCTGGACTGTTTTCTGGATGGCCATGGCGAAGCGCTGGCGGATGGCCGGCCCATTCCTGTGCGCTTCGGTACTTTCTTCTGGGGCTGTGGCCTGACCCGCCAATTGTTCCTGCCGCGCTCCACCGGCGCCGCCTATGAGGACATGCCCCAACTGGCCGCCTTGAAGCCCTTCAAGGCCAAGATGAATCTGCTCAGCGGCTATCGCGCCTATCTCGATTCCCGCCCCAATATCCAGCATTGGAGCGGCAACGCCGCCATCGCCACCGGCATCGCGCCCGGCGGCGACGGCCAGTTTGATGCGCCCACGCTGGATCAGATCATCGCCGGCCAGATCGGCAAGGGTTCGCGCTTCCGCTCCATCGAGATCGCCTGTTCCGGCAACAAGCGCGAGAGCTATTCCAGCAGCACCGGCGGCGCCAACGTCAATCCGCCGGAAGTCTCGCCCAGCGGACTTTACACCCGCCTGTTCGGACCGGGCTTTAATGACGGCAAGGGCGAGTGGAAGCCTGATCCCAGTCTTATGATGCAGCAAAGCGTGCTGTCGGTTGTGGCGGAAGACCGCCAGCGCCTGATGGCAAGCGCCGGCGCGGCGGACAAGGCCCGGCTGGACCAGTATTTCTCGTCAGTGCGCGAACTGGAAAACACCATGACGGTGGAATTGCAGAAGCCCGAAATCATCGCCAATGTCACCGTGCCCGAGGCGCCGCCAGAGATGACGGTGAACAAGTCGGTGCCGGTGCTGAAGCAGACGGTGCCCGTGTTCTCGAAGCTGCTGGCCATCGGCCTTGCCACCAACCAGAGCCGCATCTTCAACATGGCGCTGACCGAGCCGGCCAACACCATGTTCATGCCCGGCGACAGCCACGTCTTCCACCAGGCGACCCATGAAGAGCCGGTTGATCCGGCGCTGGGTTATCAGCCCGTCACCTCGCAATTCAGCACCCATTCGATGGAATGTTTTGCGGACCTGGTGGCGGCGCTGGACGCCATTACGGAAGGCACCGGCACCGTGCTCGATCACAGCCTGGTGCTGGCCTATACCGACACGTCCAACGCCAAGCTGCATGCCATAGACGGCATTCCCATGTTCACGGCCGGTTCGGCGAATGGCAAAGTGCGCTGCGGCCTGCACATCGCCGGCAACAGCGAGACGGTGAGCCGCGTCGGTCTGACCATGCAGCAGGCGATGGGACTGGCGGTGGATAGCTGGGGTGCTGAATCCAACCGCACCAACAAGCCGATTTCCGAATTGCTGGTGTGATGCGACGGATATTCGCGATCACGGCATTGATGCTGTGCCTGGCGGGTGCGGCCGCGGGCCAGCCCGAGCCGAAAGTCGGCCCGGCCGATCCGGCGCCGGGCGTTTTCACCGTGAAGAAGAGCGGTGCCGCCCTGCATCTTGTCGTCAGCGGGCACAGTTTCACGTCCAAAGCGGCATTGGAAAATTATCTCGCTTTCCGCACTGCCGAAGCGACGCTGGACAACAGAATGCAATGGTTCGCTTTTGTCGAGCATCGCGCCAAAGGCGATACCGTACCGGTGCCCAAGGGTGATCCCTCCGGCCCCCGCTTTTCCTTCCGCATGGAATATTTTCGCCCACTTTGGCGCTGGCGCGCTGCGGGGGCGAAAGCGTGGAGCAGCTGGTCACCCTTCTCCGGCCAGCCCTTTCCCGACCTGAAGGGCGCCGATTACGAACTCAGCGCCGATGTGGTGATGCACAAGGGCATGGTGGACGATGTCAGCCCCCTGGCCTTTGATGCCGGCGCGGTTTCGGATTACCTGATCAATCAGGTCGAGGCACCCAAATAACATTGTTCCGCGGTTGCCCCCAAGGCAGCTTACGCGTTTGGATAAGGCCATGACCCAGGACTCGTCACATCAGCACGCCGCCACCCTGATCCTGCTCGGCGCCACCGGCGATCTGTCACAGCGCATGCTGCTGCCCTCGCTGTTTGCCCTTCATGCCGAAAATCTGCTCCCCGGCGATTTTCGCCTGATCGGCGTGGCCCGCACGGACATGGACGACAAGGGCTTTCGCAAACTGGCCGGCGACGCGGTGACCCAGCATCTGCTCCGCGACCGGCAGAATGCCGCCCGCCTGGCTGCCTTCCAGGAATGCCTGCATTACCGCCGCGCCGACCTTGACGATGGCGAATGCCTCAAGCCGGTGCGGGCGCTGGTGGGCGATGCGGCGAAAAACGGCATCGGCGTTTTTCTTTCGATCGCCCCCACTTTGTTCGTCAAGGCCATCGCCGCCCTCAGCCAAGCAGACATGGCAGGCGAGCATGTCCGGGTGGCGGTGGAGAAACCACTGGGGGAGGATCTCGCTTCCAGTAAGGTGATTGATGACACCATCGCCAGCCTGTTTCCCGAAGCGCGCACGTTCCGCTTTGACCATTATCTGGGCAAGGAGACGGTGCAGAATCTGCTGGTACTGCGCTTCGGCAACATGCTGTTCGAGCCGTTGTGGCGCAGCCAGTATATTGACCATATCGAGATCACGGTGGCTGAGACGGTGGGGCTGGAAGGCCGCGCGGACTATTTTGATTCCACCGGCACCCTGCGCGACATGGTGCAAAATCACATGCTGCAGCTTCTTGCCCTGGTGGCGATGGAGCCGCCCAATCATTATGACGCGGACGCCATACGCGACGAGAAGGTCCAGGTGCTGCGTGCCTTGCGCGGCTTCACTGCCAAGACGGCGAAAACCCATAGCGTGCTGGGCCAGTATGGACCAGGCGCCATCGCGAATTCCCGCGTTCCCGGTTACACCGAGGATTTGGGCAAGCCGTCCCAGACCGAAACTTTTGTGGCGCTGAAAGCCTATCTCGACAATTGGCGCTGGCAGGGCGTTCCGTTCTATTTGCGCACCGGCAAGCGGCTGGCGCAATGGCGCACCGAAGTGGCGATCCAGTTCAAGCCGGTGCCCCATTCCATGTTCGCCGGCCGCGGCGGCAAGCTGGAAGCCAATCGCCTGTCGCTGCGCCTGCAGCCGGAGGAAGATGTTCGCCTTTCAGTGATGGGCAAGGTGCCGGGACTGGACCGCGAAGGCATACAATTGGAAAGCGTCAATCTCGACCTTTCGCTCGCCACCGCTTTCGGCAATCACCGCCGCCGCATCGCCTATGAACGGCTGCTGCTGGATTTTCTGGAAGGCGATCCGGCCCTGTTCGTGCGGCGTGACGAAGTCGAGGCGCAATGGGCCTTCATTGATACGGTGCGCAAGAGCTGGAAGGAGGCCGGCATGATGCCCCAGATTTATGATGCGGGAAGCTGTGGTCCTGATGCCAGTTTCGGGCAAAAGGATGTGAAGAACTGCCTGGACGATTAAGTTCTTTCTGCGCCGTGACCGCTTTTTGAAGCCAGGCGTTATTGGCAGAAGATATCCGCCTTCGCAAAAGGAGGAGCCATGCTTCACCGCCGCGATTTCACCGCCGCTGCACTTGCTGTTTGCCTCACCAGGCCCGCTTCGGCCGACCCTTTGGGGCAGCGGCCCGGCATCCAGCTTTATACGGTCAAGGACACCTTGGCCGCAGATGCGCCCGGCACGCTAAAACAATTGACTGCCATCGGCTATCGCACGGTGGAAACTTTCGATCTGGGCCGTTACAGCCCGCAGGATTTCCGCAAACTGCTCGCCGCCAATGGCCTTGCCTGCGTCTCCTGCCACCTTGATTTCAAGGATGGCGACAATGGCGCCCTGTTCGACATCGCTCATGCCCTGGGCGCGCACTATGTGGTAAGCGCCGGCCTGTTCGGCGCCGTTAGGGCCAATCCGGCAAGCGCCAACGCTGCGGCCTTCCATGCCATGGCGGCGCTGGCCGGCCGCATTGGCGCCGCGGCGAAAAAGGCTGGGCTCTATTTCGCGCTTCACAATCACAATATGGAATTCCGCGTCTTCGGCGGTGTTACCGGCCATGACATGCTGGTAAACGAGACCGATCCCGCCCTGGTCAGTTTCGAACTGGATTGCGGCTGGGCGGCGGTGGCGGGGCGCGATGCCGCCGAGTTGCTGGCGGCTCATCCTGGCCGCTACAGCCTGCTCCATATCAAGGATTTCCAACGCCCGCCGGCGCCACGCACCGCGCCCGGCGGTCCCCCCGGCGCCGTGCTGGGCAAGGGCTTTGTGGACTATCGCCCCGTGTTCGCCGCCGCCAAGGGCGTAAAGCATTACTTTGTGGAGCAGGAGCCGCCTTTTCGTGAGGTCACTTCCCTGGAAGCGGCCCGCCAAGACTATGCGTATCTGCATAACTTATAGAGCGCAATCCGAAAAAGTGTGGAGCGTTGGCACGCTGGCGCTACCAACTTCGGATAAATTGCGCGACAATCAAATGAGGGACTTGCCACCTATCAGCCCCGCCCCCATGCTGGCGCATGGCTTTTTTATCCCGCTCCCAACCGCCGCAACGCCTGGATGAATGGGCGCCATCGCTGCTGAAGTCCCGGCTTTATGGCCGGCTGCTGGTGGATATCATCATCGGGGCGCTGCGGCCTGGCGAGCAGTTGGATGAGAATGAACTGGCGCGCCGCTATGAGGGCGGCCTGGCCGGCATTCGCGATGCCCTGGCGCGACTAGCGCTGGAAGGGCTGGTGGTGCGCAAGGCCCGGGTCGGCACAACGGTGGCGCCTCTGGATCTGGCCGAAGCCCGTGACGCCTTTGAGGCACGCCGGCTGGTGGAAATTCATTGTGCCGGCCTTGCCGCCGCGCAAGGCAGCACGGCCGACATCGCTGCCATCGGTGCCACCCTGGCCGCCGGCGAAGCGGCTATCGAGGCCGATGATGCTCGCGCCCTGGCGGAAATGGACGAGGCCTTCCATGTTGCCGTCGCAACCGCCAGCGGCAACCGCACTTTGGCCAAGTTGGTGGTGACGCTGCATCACCAGACCGCGCGCTATTGGCTGATTCCGGTTAAGCCGCCGTCGCGGGCAGAGAGTCTTGCTGCTCTGAGTGAACACCGCGCGCTGGCGGATATCATCGCCTCTCGGAACGTCGCGGCAGCTCGAACGATGATGGAAAAGGTGCTGGGCGAATTGCCCGCTGATGTGAGCCGGAGCTGACGTGACCAGCGCGCGCGCCTTGACGACGCTGCTCCTGGTCAGCGCTCTGTTCTTTCTGGTGACGGCCGCCACCTTCAACGCCTTGGGGCCGGCGCTGACCGACATGATGGGCGAACTCAAATGGAGTGGCAGCCAGGCAGGGGCCGGTTTTTCTCTGCTTGGTGTGTTCTGCGGCCTCACCGCCACCATTCCGGCTTTCCTGATCCGACACATGGGTGTGCGGCTGACCTTGGCGCTGGGCGGGGTGGTGATGGCGGGCGCATTCGCCTGTTTGGCAACGGCTCATGGCCTGCCGCTTTATTTCGCCGGTTGCGCGCTGGCAGGCCTGGGCTTCACCTTGCTGGCGACCGTGCCTGCCACGTATTTGCTGGCGCGCAATTTTCAGCGCCCGGCTTTCATTTTCGGACTTTATTTCACCTTGGGCCAGGGCGGTGCGGTCGCCGGTCCCCTGCTTTATCTCTGGATCGCGGGCATGGGGGGCTGGCGTATGGTCTGGATGGTCGCCGGCATTGTCATCCTGCTGACGGCGCTGCTGGCAGCGCTGCTGGTGCATCCGGGCGCCGAAATCGCCGCCGGCGCGGAACGCGATCCGGAAATCACCCGCGAAAGCTGGACGGTGAAGGCGGCGCTCAGGACGCCACAATTCGCCGTGCTGGCGGCCGCCTATAGCATCTTTTTGTTCGTGGACCTCACGGTCAATGCCTTTTCCATCCCGCATCTGGCGGCCCATGGCGTAGGCGAGACGGTGGCAGTGAGCCTTCTCAGTCTGGGCGCGTTGATCAATGCCGGCGGCCGGCTGGGTGGCGGATTGTTGTCGCGTTTTGTTGATGCCAAAATCCTGTTGGCAGTGGCGCTGCTGCTGCTGGCGATCGGCTTGCTGGCTTTGTCTGCTGGCTCCGGCACAGCATTTCTGCTGTTGTATGCGGCCGGCATCGGCATCGGCTCGGGCCTCACCTTCTTTGCATCCACCATTCTGCTGCTGGACTATTTCGGGCGAAAACCAAATCTGGAGCTTTTCGCCACCGTCAATCTGATTTCCACCGTGGGATCGGTGGGTCCGGCTTTCGCTGGCTTTGTCTTTGATCGCAGCGGCAGCTTCTCGCCCGCCTTTGTGCTATTGGCGGTGCTGGTTGCGGTTATTTTGGTGGCAGTGCTGCGCATGAAGCCGCCGCACGGCGCGGCGTTATGACGAGTCCAAAAGAGTTTGGTGTTTTTTTGCCTGTGGCGAATGGCGGCTGGATCGTCAGCCGGACGACGCCGGTGCTGGATGGTGGCTGGGCCCAGAACCGCGACGCCGCCATCGCCGCGGAAAAGGCGGGCTTCGACTTCGCCATGGCGATGGGCAAGTGGCGGGGCTTTGGCGGTGTAACCGGCCATTGGGGGACAAGTCTTGAGGCCGTCACCATGATGGCGGGGATTGCGGCCGCCACCACCCGCATCCAGGTCTGGACGACGCTGCACGCCATCCTGTTCAATCCGGTGGTGGCAGCCAAGATGATCGCTACCCTGGATCACATTTCGAACGGACGTGCCGGCCTGAACATCGTGGCGGGCGCCTATCGGGGTGAGTTTGCGCAGATGGGGGCGTGGAACGACGCGCTTTCCCATGATGAGCGCTATGATCTGGCGGAAGAGTGGACTGAGATCGTTACCCGCCTGTGGTCGCAAGAGCGGGTGAATTTTCACGGGAAATACTTTGATGTTGCCGATTGCATCTGCGATCCCAAGCCGCTGAAGCACCCGCGCCTGATTTGTGCCGGC
>JAFAVT010000161.1 GCA_019242275.1 Alphaproteobacteria bacterium | reverse complement strand
GGCGATTGCCGATCTGCACAGCCGTACCACCGGCGTGCCGGTGAATGCCGCGCGGGTGACGGTGCCGGGCGCGGCCATGCTGGCGGTGGTGAGCGCTCTGCAATGTGTGGCCAACACCGGCGACAACATCATCATTGTGGCGCCGATCTGGCCCAATATCTTCAACGCCGCAAAAGTGATGGGCGTCGAGCCGCGGCTGGTGCGGCTCCAGGAAGACTGGCAGACGGGGCGCTGGACGCTCGACCTCGACCGCCTGTTCGTCTCCTGCGATGAACGCACCAAAGCGCTTTTCATCGCCTCACCCGGCAATCCCACCGGCTGGACCCTGACCCATGACGAGCAGCGCGCCATTCTGGAATTCGCGCGGGCGCGGGGCATCGCCATCATCGCCGATGAAGTCTACGGCACCTTGACTTATAGCGGCGGGGCGCACGCGCCGTCTTTTCTGCAGGTGGCCGATCCGGACGATGCCCTCTTCATCATCGCCGGCTTCTCCAAGCCCTTCGCCATGACCGGCTGGCGCATGGGCTGGCTCTTGCATCCCAAGTCGCTGGAAAACGCCTTCGAAGTCTCGGCCCAGACCAACAACACCGGCGCGCCCAACTTTTTGCAGTATGGCGCGCTGGCGGCACTTTCACCGCAAGGTGATGCCTTTCGAACCGAATTGCTGGCCCGCTGTGCCAAGGGCCGTGCCGTGGTGGATGATTTCATCCAGCGTCAGAACCGCATCCGCTGGCTGAAACCGGGCGGCGCCTTTTACGGCTTTCTGCAAATTGATGGATTGAGCGACAGCATGGGCTTTGCCGAGAAACTCGCGCTGCAACACCGGGTCGGCGTTTCGCCTGGTTCCTCGTTTGGCCTGGGCGATGAGCGAGACGAAAGTTACATCCGCATCTGTTTTGCCCGCGACGCTGACAATCTGGCGGAAGGCTTGCGGCGGATCGAGGAAGGCGTTTCTGCGCTTTAAATTGCGCGCGAGGAGTTTTGCGGCGTGGGCAGGAGCGTCGCGCGGAGCGTGCTTTCAGCACGTGAGCACGCGCGACGAACCCACGACGCAAAAGAACCGCGTGCCTAAACCGCTTCCACCGCCAGCACGCCGGGCAAAGTCGCGACGCGATTGCGCAAGGCGGGCGTCACCTGCACCCGTTTGGGCAAGGCGATTTCCACCTCCGCCCCGCTCTCGCCCGGTACCACCAGACTGACCAAGCCCTTGCCTGCCTGGCCCAGTTCCTGCGCGATCGCGCCCAAGCCAGCGACATCGGCCAGCCGCACCACCATGCCTTCGCCGGCCTGCGCCGCCGCGGCGTCGAGATCGGCGATGGTAGCAGCGCGCAATTTCAACTCATCGCCGTCCCATTCCGCTGAAACCGTAATCAGCAGCGACTTGCCCGCTTCGAGCAGTGGCCGGCTGGCCGCCAGCACTTCCGGAAACAGCATCACTTCAAACATGCCGGTGGGATCGGAGAAGGAAACAAACGCATACATCTGATCAGAGCGACCACGTCGTTCTGACTTCTTGATCAGAGTGCCGGCGATGCGGGCCTTGAAGCCGGCCCGGCGCCGATCATCCTGCAAGGAGGCATAGGTCACCGCTCCCAGGCGCTTTAGCGCACTGCCATAAGCGTCGAGCGGATGGCCGGAAAGGTAAAAGCCCATTGCCCCGAATTCCTCGCCCAGCCGTTCATGCAGCGGCCAATCAGGCACCGGCGTCAAGCGCAATTCCGATGCTTGTGCCTGGCCGCCGAACAGGCTGTTCTGGCCGCTTTCACGTTCGCGCTGCGCCGCCGCCGCGCCGGAAAGGATGCGGTCGGCGTTTTCCACCAATTGCCGCCGGTTGGGGTTGAGACTGTCAAAGGCCCCCGCCCGCACCAGATTTTCAAAAGCCCGCTTGCCCACCTGCTTGGGGTCCACCCGCGCCGCAAAGTCGGAAATGGACTTGAACGGCCCCCCTGCTTGACGCACCGCCACGACATGGTCCATTGCCTGCCGGCCCACGCCTTTCACCGCGGCGAGCGCATAGAAAACCGTCGAAGCCTGCGCATCCACCGAGAACACGGCATCCGACCGGTTGATGTCCGGCGGGGCAACGCGGACCGAAAGCCGCTGTGCTTCCTGGCGGAAAATGTTGAGCCGGTCAGTATTGCCGATGTCGAGCGTCATCGAGGCGGCGATGAATTCCACCGGATAATTGGCCTT
>JAFAVT010000104.1 GCA_019242275.1 Alphaproteobacteria bacterium | reverse complement strand
GCGCCAGATGCGACTGGTTTTTCGCCATCAACGCCTCGCCCCAGCCTTGCAGCGGATCGGGGAAGTGGGGGCTTTTCTGGTTGGCGCGTTTGAATTGGACGATGGCATCGTCCGGCTTGCCGCGGTCCAGCAAATCCTTGCCCCACCATTGCTCGGCAATGGGCAAGGAGGGTGCTTGCGCCACAGCCCTGGCAAACCACCAATCAGCGCGTTCGTGCTGACCTTCCAGGTCCGCGACAATGGCGCGGGAATAAAGGCACTGATAGCAATCGGGCGGCAGGGGACGCAGAAGGGCTTCGGCTTCGGCGAATTTGCCCAACCGGGCCGCCAACACGGCCGATCCCGGGTTGTCTCTGGTACGCCGGAAAGCCATGCGGGCGGGATATTTCCGCTCAAGCGCCAACGTAGCCTGGTCGGTGTCGTAAGCCCTGGCCCAATCCTCCTGGGCGATAGCCATCTGCCCATCGAGCCGCATGCGCGAAAGCTGATCGCTGATGGGACTTATCGCATTGGATGGCAGCGGGTTTTCCATGGTGGCGCGGGCGCCGGCCAGATCATGGTCCGAGATTTGGGCGGCCGCCAGCGGATACGAAAGACTGCCATTGAGTCCCTGAAGGTTGGTGGCAATGGCATATTTTCGGGACTCGACGGCCACGGACCAGTCGCCCACACTCGCCGCAAGACTGCCATCATAGGATCTGACCTGCGCGTCCTTCTGGCCCATTCCGCTGTCGCGGGCCACCATGTCACGCGCCTTGCGCAAAAGGTTAAGGGCTGCTTCCGCCCGCCCAAGAGCGGCCTCCATATTCCCAAGATTGGAGGTGGCAACGGCCACGTCATATTGCTGGGCGACCAACAGCAGGCGTTCGCGCTCCGCGGGATAAGCCGTGTCAACAACCATATTGGACCACCCCAGATAGCCCCAGCCGCGTTCGCCGGCCGGCCCATTAAGGGCGAGCGCCTTGAAGCGGCCAAGCGCTTCTTCCTGCCGTCCATGGCTGGCGAGGTAGAGTGCGAAGCGGTAGGGCTGGGTGCGGCGGTAAATGTCTTCCGCCGTCTTCTGGATGAGGGCATCGAGATCGCCGGCGCCGCCCCTCACGACGCTGCTGCCGCCGCCGCTGACGCGAGCGGCCATGGCGATGC
The DNA here is from genome assembly GCA_019242275.1 of Alphaproteobacteria bacterium. Lineage (GTDB taxonomy): Bacteria > Pseudomonadota > Alphaproteobacteria > Micropepsales > Micropepsaceae > Rhizomicrobium. The sequence continues at coordinate 959 of JAFAVT010000104.1, read as the reverse complement.
CGCTGTCGGTCTTCCAGACTTCGCCCCCGACATGGGTTTCATTGCCCAGCCAGCGGCGCAGGAAGCGCCAGGCCTCGCCCACTGACACCCCGGTCTCCGGGATTTCCACCTTGATGTCGTCGCCCCAATTGTTGCTGTAGCTGCGGGCCGCGCGGGAAGAACTTGTTTCCGCCTGCATCGCGATGAGAAGATCGGTGAGCTGCCCCGCCACCACCTGGCCGCTCAGGCCCTTTTCGGCCAGTTCGGGCGGGACCGTGAAGCTTTCCACGATCAGGCCATCACTGTGCAGGGCGTTCCACACCGAAGCCGCGCCGATGGCGACAATGGCCAGGGCAATCAGGCCCAGCGAGAATTCGAACGCCGCCTTGGCCCAATCGGAAAAGCGGCGCAGCCGGTAATGCGAAAGTTTGTAGGGTTCTTCGGCCCGCATCTCCTCCATCTGAAGATGGATCAGCCGGCGCTGGTCTTTCAGAAAGGCGTTGGCCTCTTCGCGATCCGCGCCGGAAAGGGAAACGGACAGGGCCGCCGCGCCGGTGCCGGCGGCGTCCATGCCTTTGCCCGAGTGCCCTTCAGCTTCTGCCGCTTCAGCCATGGGACACCTTTGCCAGTTGGGCTTTTTCGGCGGGTGTCAGGTCGAGGGTGGCGGCGCGGGCGAAGTGGGCTTTGGCATCGGCTGGTTTGCCGGCGTAAGTGAGGGCCTCGCCCCATTTCAGGTGCAGCCGGCCCCAGTTGGGGGCGTACTTCTCAGCTTCGGCGAATTTCGCCAGCGCCAGGTGCGACTGGTTCTTGGCCATCAGCGCTTCGCCCCAGCCTTCCAGCGCATCGGCGAAGTGCGGACCTTTTCGGTTGGCGGTGGTGAATTGCGCGATGGCGCCGCCGACGTCGCCCTTGGCCAGCAGCATCCGGCCCCAGTCATTAAAAGGAAAAGGCGTGGAAGGGGCATCCTGAGCCGCGCGCGC
>JAFAVT010000025.1 GCA_019242275.1 Alphaproteobacteria bacterium | reverse complement strand
AAGTAGCAGGACTAGGCGTGAGCGCTGCCGGTACTTTCGGCTTCGAGCCGGAAGGCTGGCGCGTGCAAGCCTCCGCGGTGGCGGCTGCTGTGTTGGGCGCGCTGGTTCTGACCTGGACCGAACGCAAATGGCCGGAAGTTCAAGAGGCCCTAATTGGCGTCCTATTCGCCGTCGCCGCAAGCGCCGAGCTTCTGATTTTGGCCAATAATCCGCAAGGTGGCGAGCGGTTGAAGGACCTGCTGGTTGGCCAGATTCTTTGGGTTTCGATCCACAGTCTGCTCCCGGTAGCAATTCTTTATGCGGTGTTGTTGGTGGTGTGGTTTGGCTTTCGCCGCAAGCTAGGTCAGATAGGCTTCTATGTGCTGTTTGCTCTGGTCGTAACACAATCGGTGCAGTTGGTAGGCGTCTATCTGGTATTTGCCAGTTTGATTGTTCCCGCACTTGCGGCGCGGCGCTTTGCCGACGGACCGGCGCGATTGTGGATCGGCTATGCCGCGGGTCTGGCGGGCTATATTGCGGGGCTTGTCGCGTCATCTGTTTTCGATCTGCCCACCGGCGCTGTCATCGTCGTGACTCTGCTGTTGGCTCTGATTGGGGCGGTGATTGCTTCCCTGCTGGTGCCGGCGCGAATGCGAGCAATTCCGCAGGCGGTGCCACAGCATTGAGGCAATGCGCCGTCCACCGGATCTTTTGCTCATTCCGACCTCACCCAAACAGGTCTAACCGCGTGCCGCAAACGCGCGCTTCATGTTCCAGCAGCTTGCGCTTGAGCGGCAGGCCGCCGCCATAGCCGGTCAGACTGCCATCGGCGCCGATGACGCGGTGGCACGGCACGACCAGGGCGATGGGATTGGCGCCATTGGCGGCACCGACGGCGCGTGCGGCGGTGGGATGGCCGATCTTTTTAGCAATGGCGCCATAGCTGGTGGTGGCGCCGAAGGGAATCTGCAGCAATGCCTTCCAGACTTTCTGGTCGAACTCCGGCCCCTCCGGCGCCAATTCCAGATCGAAGTTGCGGCGCTTGCCGTTGCCATATTCCGTTACCTGGCGCTGGACATGCGCCAGCTTACGGGAATTGTTTTCGGCCTCGGAATCCACCTTGGCGGCGCCGACGGCGCGCAAATTGAAGCGAACGAGGCGTCCTTCCTCGTCTGCCCACGCCGCCATCATCTGGAACGGGGTTTCGATCAGGCTCCAATAGCGGGCCATCAGGCGGCCTCCTTCAGGTAAGTCCAAAGATGCATGGTGGCCAGACTCCGGTGCGGCGCAAATGCCTGCATTAGTTTTGTCGCTTCCTCGGGCCCGGGACGTTCCGGCAGCTTGTGCAGTTTTTGCAGCGCCGTCGCCAGGGCACTGTCGCCGATCGGGGGCGCGTCGGCAAAGCCGATCCGCATCAGAATATAACGCGCCGTCCACAGGCCGATGCCACGCTGAGCCACCAACCGCTTTTCCGCCGCCAGGGCGGAGCCGCAATGCAGGCTTTCGATGTCGAGCTCACCGCGGGCAATGGCAGCCGCCGCGTCAATCAGATAGCCGGCCTTGGAGCGCGAATAGCGGCGGCCGTGCAATTGTGCCACCGAAAGGTTTGCCACCGCCTCCGCAGTGGGGTGGGCGCGCATGTCGCCAATTTTCTCGCCGGCCAGTTGAATTAGATCGCGGCGTAAACTTCCGGCGAATTTGACGTTGATCTGTTGGCCGATGATGCCCCAGGCCAGGCTGTCAAAGCCGGTGGGAAGATTGGGCAGGCGCAGGCCCCGTCGCCGCGCGACGAAGGCAGCATGCCGTGTTTCGAATTGCGTTACTTCGTTGTTGAGGCCCAGCATCCGCAAAGCCGCTTCATGCAGGAACGCCATCGCGCCCCGGCCAAGCTTGCCGCCGGCATGGACCTTCACCCAGGCGCCATCCTTTTCAAGCGTGATTTCCAGTACGGCCGGACCGTCGTCGGTATGCAGCGCCTTCCAGATGCGGTTGGCTTCGCTGCGCTCGCTCAAGCCTTCGGGATCACGGGCGTGATAGGCCAATATTTCCTGCGGCCGGTAACCGGCCGGCAGATGCAGCAGGAAGGTGGTGGCGCCGTCCAGCGCACGATAGGCGCCCGGCGTCATGCGGGTATGGGCAAGGAACTGGCGGTAAAAGACGGACTCGGATTCAAAGCCGGCGCCGAAACCGATCTCAGCCACCTTGTCTTTGGACGAAAGGAGTTCGCGCGCCGCCTGCCCTACCCGTATGCGGCGGAGCCATTGCGCCGGCGCCAGATGGGCATGGGCGCGAAACAGTTCAGCCAGGCGGGTGGCAGAAACGCCGGCGCCCTTGGCCAAGGCCGAGGCATCAGCGAAGCGGGCCGTGTCGGCGGCGACACGAGCGATCAAGCCTTCGAACAATTCGGTGCCCTCGTCCCGCCCGCGATAATAAAGGTCTGGGCGGCAGCGCTTGCAGGCGCGCAGGCCCATGCCCAGCGCCTCCGCCTCGGTGCGAACCAGGGTGACGTTTTCCGGTTTGGGCGGATGGGTGGGACAGGAGGGCAGGCAATAGATGCCGGTGGTGCGTACCCCGATGATGAACTTGCCGTCGAACTTGCCGGAACGGGCTTCTTCGCGGCTCCAGGAAAAGGGCTTTGGCAGGGTCATGGCTTAGCCGCACTTCCTGCACGCCGGAAGCCAGGATTTGGACGGGCGATTTGGGACGAAAACGCCATCCCACCCCCTTCTATTCTGCGCTGACTGAATCTGTTCATGCCTTTCACCCTACCCCCCGGCGAAGATCGGCGCCTCCTGATTTCACCGTTGGATTATCCCGTTTGGCAGCCCACAAAAAAGCCAACGCGTGACCGAACAAGGCGTTAGCGGGTATTCGTTTGTCCATTTTTGGCTATCCCCTCCCCCCGGCGTACCGACTGCCACGGAGGCGACCCACCTTTGGATGGCAAATCGGGTCTTGTCGCAACAGCTTGATAATTGACTGAAAGTTTTTTGTTTCTCCTCCCCTCCCTTCCTTCGCTTTGCAGCAGCGGGGATGCCTTCCTGCCAAGCTCGCGCGGTATTCGTTTGTCCATTTTGGGCTTAAGCCCCCTCCCGCGCTGAAGCGACCGGGCGGGCGGCGGAGAGCAGATATGGGCGGCGCAGCCTTCTTCATGGCCCCAATATCGCAGGGCGCTGCGCCGCAAAGAAGAGAAGAGGATAAGTGCGCGGGCCGTTGCCTTCGAACCTTGGGTTAGTGCCTGATCTTGCTTGGAAAGCGCGCGCGAAAATTATTTCCGCGCGGTGGGATAGAGGGAACTTGTGGCACTGTGGAATATGCACTCTGACCCAATTCGACCCCAATTCTTGGAAAACCACTTCGCCACCTTCCTGCCACGCGATTGTGCTCGGCTACGATGATGATGCGCGGCGCTCTCCATGAAACAGCGCGGCCCCCGGGCCGGCAGAGCCGGCGCATTGTGGCGGGCGCGACGGTTGCCGCCGGCCATCTGGCGCTGGCCGCAGCTCTGCTTTGGCTGCGGACCGCGCTGCCACCGCGGGTTCAGCCGGAGACGGCATTGCAAGTCAGCTTTGTTGCCCAGCCCAAAAATTCGTCCGCTGCGGTCGATGCCGAAGCACTCCTGAATATGGCGATACCGGCACTGCCCGCCGTCAGCGCACCCAGCATCACCATCGCCCGCGCGGCCGACACTTCCGACCTGTTGAGCGATGCCCAGCTTGCCGGTGCGGCCAGCGCGGGTGAAGGCAGCGGAGGCGGCGGCTGCGATCTCGACCGGGCGGTGCAACTGGCCCTGCGCCGTGACCCCCTGGTGCGCATGGCGGTGACGGATGCCGGTCGGCTGGGCAAAGCCAGCCTGCTGTGGAACGGCGACTGGGTGCGCGCCGGCGGACAGGAGGGCAAGGGCCTTGCCGCCGTGCGCCAGGCGGTGTTGTTTGAAGTGGGCTTTGCGCCCCAGGCCTGCCGCAACGCGCCGATGCACGGGTTGGTATTGTTGTCGCTGGCGGACGGCCGTACCCGCTTTGCCATTGGTGCGAACAGTTGGCGTTGGTCGGATTTGCTGGGGGTGAGTTCGCGATAAACCACAACTATGAAAAGCGGTTCGCGAATTAACTGTGCGGCGGCTCAACCCTCTTCAAAGAAGTCTTCGTCTATCCTTTGCAGAAGAAATGTTTCTTCAATCTGGCAACCAACACTGAACCGAACCATCAAGTCGGCAAGCCCCAATCCATCAATCAATACTATCCGCTTGCTAAGCTGGGCTGCTGTATCTCTCGCATCCCTCGAAAAATCAGATGTCGTGACAAATACGCCCTTATTCGCGCGAAGACGGTCCAGTCCACCAAAAAAATCGCTTATAGCGCCCGGTCCCACATTGTTACCGTTCGCATATCGTTTGGCCTGCACGTAAACTCGATCTAAACCCAGCGTATCTTGATCAATAAGACCGTCCACGCCCCCATCACCAGCGCGCCCTATAGCTTTTCCTGCGTTTTCAACGGTGCCGCCATATCCCATTTTAGTTAGGAGACGAACAATCAGGCGTTCGAAAAAGTCTGGGGTAGCCTTTTGGATTCGTTCAATTAGCTCAGCCTTCAGCTCGTCCGTCGTGCGCCGATGCGCTCGACGCAACATATCCTCGGGAGAATCGACATCCTGATCTACAGTTGTTGACTGAAGGCCGGAGGCGGAAGATGTACCTTCGTGCGACTGCCGAGCCTTTTCCTTAAATGCCTGAAACTCAGGAAATTGTAGAAGGTAATTATTGTCAATCCGCTGGAGCCCAGCGCTCAAAGCCTTCCGGCCACGATCCGTAATTTGGAAAACCCCTCGGCCAACAGGCTCTACGAGGCCAGCTTGTTTTAGATATGTCTTTGCCCAATGTACCTTATTAGCTATGACTCTCTGTTTTCCGGAAGGTAGCAACGCATTCCGTTCTTCGTCAGTTAACGGAAATTCTGCGGCAAGCCTCTCCACAACAGTACCAATTTCGGCGGGCCCGTCTGCGACCGACCTCAAAACTGGAAGCATCAGGGTTTGATAATCCGGGATCATCCAACCCTCGATAAGCAGCGGCTATTCATCTCATTGTCCCCCATCAGCAGCAATCATATCACCACCGGCCGGCGCGCCAATGGACTTTTACCGTCGGATCTTAAAACGCATTTGCTGCGGCTCTAAATTCCAGGAATGCTTATGTGGTGGATTGATATCTTCGCCGCTGTCCAGCGGGGACATAAGAAAAGGGCCGGCTTTCGCCGGCCCTTTATCTACACAAAAGTCAAATCAGGACATCACCACCAGAACAACACGGCGGTTCTGGGCGCGACCGGTCTTGGTCTTGTTGTCGGCTACCGGATCCTTTTCTCCATAGGAGATGGTCGCCATGCGGTTCAACGGCACGCCATGCTCGTTCATGAACAGACGCACGGCCTCGGCACGTTCGGCGCCGAGGCGCTGATTAATCGCATTCGAGCCGGTCTTGTCGGTATGGCCCTGGATTTCGAGATAGACGTTGCGATTATCGGCCTTCAGCTTGTCGGCAAAGTCTTGCAGGCGCTGCGTGGCTTCCCTGGAAAGCTTGGCGCTATCACGCGGGAACTTCACGGAATCGTCCGACAGCACCATCTCATAAAGGAATTTGCCTTCGGCCAGCTTGCCGGCAGCAGTGGCGCGCTCCAGCGCGTCCCTGCTGGTCTGGTCAAGCTGCGCCAGATGGGCCTGATGCTGATCCAGCGCCGCCTTCTGTTGATCCAATGACGCCTGCTGCTTGTCCAGCGCGGCCTGGTTGGCCTGGACCTTCACGTCCTCGGCGGCCACCTGCTGATTAACAAAATCCTTGGTGGCGCAGCCGCTCAGGCCAAAAGCGCAGACGGCAATAGCCGTGGCGGCGAAAAGAGCCGGTCTCATCTTTTGCATCGGTGGTTCCTCTTGGGTGCCCAACAGCAGGATCAAGGTGCGCAGCGATTGGGGCGGAAATTTGGTACTTTTGCGCGCTTTTGCCGACTTCTTGACATCGCGGGAAGGCTGCGGATGGTTTGATCCGGCGCCTGACGAAGGCGCGTCGTACTATCTGCGGGGAGCGATCTTTGTTGCGTAAATTCCTGTTCCAATTGCATTTGTGGTCCGGCCTGATTCTGGGCGTGGTGTTCGTGGCCATCGGCCTTTCCGGCTCAATCGCGATGTTCTGGCCGGTTTTTCAGGCACCGCCTGCCGTCCAGGTGGTCGCCAGCACCAACCCGACGTTGGACAAGGGCCTTGCCGCAGCGCGTGATGCGGTGTCGCTGCCGCAGAATGCGGACACCACGATTACGTTGCCGGAAACGCCGGACCAACCGGTTCATATCCATTTTGGCGCGCCGCTGGGCTCGGGAAGAAATCTCCCCTTGCCAGAAGTTGCCACCGATCCGGCCAGTGGTCGGGTGCTGGCGACCTACAATCCAGAGGCGCCGGCCTGGTTTCGCGCCATTGAAGGCTTTCACAGCCATCTGTCGATTCCGGGTGGGCGTTTCTATGAAGGCTGGCTGGGCATCATCATGGCGCTGCTGGGCCTGACCGGGCTTTATCTGTGGTGGCCGAAAGCCGGGCAGTGGCAATACGGCTTTATCGTGCGGCGCAAGGCGAAGGGGCTGCGCTTTCATCGCGAACTGCATGGCGCGGTCGGAATCTGGACCCTGGCGATCTATATGATCGTGACAGTCACCGGCATCGGCATCTGCTTTCCGGCGGTCAATCGCAGCGTCATCACGTTTCTGGCAGGCGGCGGAGCCATGACACCGCGCTATGCCGCCCACACACCGCTGGTCGCTGCTCCCGCAGGCGCCACCCGAATCGGACCAGATGCAGCCTTGGCTGCTGCCCGCAAGGCTAGCGATCTTCCCGTCGTGCAGCTTTTAATGCCTGGGCGTCCCAACCAGGCGATCAGCGCTACCTTCGGCCCCGCCAGCATGGTGCCGGTCTATATTGATCCTTATCGCGGTACCGCCCTTCCCAACCCCTCGCCGCCGCCCAGCCGGATAGACAATATCCAGCGCATGATGGGCCGGCTGCATGAGGCGATCGGGCTTGGCACACCCTATACGGTGCTGGTGTTTATTTCCGGCCTGGCGCCGCTGCTTTTCTTCGTTACCGGGCTGATCATGTGGCTGAAGAAACGCCGAAACCGCCTGGCGATGAACCAGCCGCTGCCAGAAAGCGTGATGGAAACGGACTGAAGCTTCCAAGCCAAAAGAAAAGGCCGCTGTTGCCGGCGGGTGAGGCCGGACATTGCGAAAGGTCCCTAGCGACAGCGTGGGGACGCGGCGCGCGGACAAGCGCGACGCGAGGCCGGGACGATCACAAGAGCCTTAAAGAAAAGGGCCGCCTTATGGGCGGCCCTTTTTTAGGCTGAATGCCCGCTTTCGCGGGAATGACATGTGAAGTTACTCCGCCGCCGGTTGCGGCGCCTCAAGCTGGGCGATGGGCGCGTTGGCCTCCGCCTGCTCCGCCTGGATGGCCTTGTCGCGCTCCGACGCCACCTGGCGCAGGCGCGCGATGGCGCCGCCGGTACCGGCCGGAATCAGACGGCCGACAATGACGTTCTCCTTCAGGCCTTCCAGCATGTCCACCTTGCCATTGACCGCCGCGTCGGTGAGGACGCGCGTGGTTTCCTGGAAGGAGGCCGCCGAGAACACCGAACGGGTCTGGAGCGATGCCTTGGTGATGCCCAGCAGGATGGCGCGCCCTTCGGCCGGCTTGTGGCCGTTGGCCTCAGCCTTCTCATTGGCTTCCTCCAGCTCGACCGCATCCACATGCTCGCCGGCAATCAGGGTGGTTTCGCCGCCATCCTGGACTTCCAGCTTCTGCATCATCTGGCGGCAGATCACTTCAATATGCTTGTCGTTGATCTTCACACCTTGCAGGCGATAGACGTCCTGGATTTCCTTGACGAGATAAATCGCCAGTTCCTCCATGCCCTTGATGCGCAGGATGTCGTGCGGGGAAGGATTGCCTTCAACGATATAGTCGCCCTTTTCCACATAGTCGCCCTCGCGGACGGAAATGTGGCGGCCCTTGGGAATGAGATATTCAGTCGGTTCGATCTTCTCATTCTTGGGACGGACGATGACGCGGCGCTTGTTTTTGTAGTCCTTGCCGAACTCGACAAAGCCATCGGTCTCGGCCAGCACGGCCGCTTCCTTGGGCTTGCGGGCCTCGAACAGTTCCGCCACGCGCGGCAGACCGCCGGTGATGTCGCGGGTCTTGGCGCCTTCGGTCGGCACGCGGGCCAACACGTCACCCGCCCGCACCGTGCCGCCATCCTCCACCGACAGAATGGCGTCAGGGGAAATGGCGTAACGCGCTTCACCACCGCCGGGCAACTGCACCGGCTTGCCCTTCTTGTCGAGGACGACGATAGCGGGCCGCAGTTCGGGCGCGTTCTTGCCGCCCGTGCCGCGGCTATCCATCACCACCTTGGATGACACGCCGGTCTTTTCGTCGGCGACTTCGCGCACAGTGACGCCGAAGACCAGGTCTTCATACTTCACGGTGCCCTCGACGTCGGTGAGGACCGGCAGGGCATTAGGGTTCCATTCCGCCAGGCGGTCGCCGCGCTTGACGGTGGCGCCTTCATCCACGCGCAAACGCGCGCCATAGGTGATGCGGTAGGTGGCCCGTTCCTGGCCCTTGTTGTCAGTGATCACCACCTGCATGTTGCGGGACATCGCGATCAGTTCGCCGTCGGAATTCTTGACGACGTTGCGGTTCACGATCTTGATCTTGCCGTCATAGGACGCCTCGATCT
>JAFAVT010000009.1 GCA_019242275.1 Alphaproteobacteria bacterium | reverse complement strand
GTTCGGGTGAGAAGAATTTCTCAAATTTGTCCGGCACGCCCTGCATTTCCTTGGCATCCGAGGGCGGCTCGCCTTTCTGGGAGATGTTGGGCCAAGTCTTGGAATATTCGGCATTTACCGACAGCCACTTTTCCAGCCCGGACTCGGTGTCGGCCTTGATCGCTTCCGGCGGGCACTCCGGCTCGCAGACACCGCAATCAATGCACTCGTCCGGGTTAATCACCAGCATGTTCTCGCCCTCATAAAAGCAGTCCACGGGACAAACCTCGACACAATCCATGAACTTGCATTTGATGCAGGCTTCGGTGACGACATAGGTCATAACGAACGGCTCCGGCAGGCAAAAACAGGCGGTCTGCTTAAGCGCCGAGGCCTTGTCAGGCAAGGGGGACAAGGCCGCACTTTCTTGCGAACGATTCTCAGATCGGAAATGATTCGTAGAGCGCTTGGGCTGCTGGCGAAGCGGCGCGCCGCTCCGCCAAAGCCAACACTGTCACCACCCTTACCTGGTTTCCCAATGCCAGGGTGAGAACATCGCCCAAGCGGACGTTGCGACCGGATTTTTCTACCCGCACGCCATTGACGCGGACCTTTCCCGCTGCAATCGCGGCCTGTGCCGCTTCCCGGGTGCGGCAGAGGCGGGCGCAGAATAGCCATTTGTCCAACCTGGAAGAGGTCATCGCCGCTTCAAAGCGGCCAGTTGCGCGAAAGGCGAAGAGGGATCGGCCTTTGTCTCAGGCGGCGCGGAACGTGGGCGCCGCAGCGGTTGCTTGCGGTACACGGGGGCGGCGTCTTTTACCTCGACCAGCTTCCATCCCAGCTTCGTCAGCACGGCGCTTGCTTCCTCACGGCTGGAACCAAGAAAGGAAGCAATGCGGGTCAGCAGGGTTTCGGCATCAGCCCCGCTGGTGAGCGCCTTTTCCAGCTCATCTTGCAGCCGTTCCAGCATGTCGAGACGAATGGCACGGCCGGCCACGACTTCAAAACCTGCGGCGCGCAGGAATGCTCGTGGCGCGTCGCGCTCCGCCGGGAAGGAAGTGAGGCCGGGAGCGGGAGACGCGTGGAAGGGTGAAGATTTGTTCCAGACATTCCACAGCAATGCCCCCAATTGGGCTGCATCTGGGCGCAGCAGCTTGGGCAGCCAGACTTCGCGGCGCCCGAACCAGACGCCATAGGGACGGAGCAGTTTCACGATAAGGCCAATCCTGTCGGGCAGGGCCAGATCCTTGCGTGACACGACGCCGAAACTCTCCGCCAACTGATGCGCCACGCCCCGCGCCATCCCGCTCAATTCACTGCTGCCTTCGGCATCGCGCTTGAGGGTCAGCAGCGGCGCCAGGCGCACTTCCAAACGGCCATCCAGCCAGGATTGCAGCTTTGCTTCCACAGCCGGGTTGGGCGTGTCGGCTACCAACGTCACACGCGGTGACAATGGCGAGGGACCGCGCGTCACCATGCCGACAATGGCGCCATCCCACCATAGTTTGCCATGCTCGGAGAGCGTAATGCCCCTGTCTTCTGTCGCCAGCAGCCTGACGGTGCGCCGCGCAATCTCGCCTTCCAGTCCTTTGAAGGCGGCGGCGCGCAAGGTGCGGCCATGAATTCCTTTGGCGCGGGGATCAGGTACGAAGGAAAGCCCATCCAACCGGCCGATACTTTCCCCACCGACGGCGACGGCGCCGCTATCGTCCAGCGTCAGGGCGGCAAAGTCCTCGTCGCGCAAGGTTTTCAGCAGAATGGAGGTGCGCCGATCAATAAAACGCTGGGTCAGACTTTCATGCAGGGCGTCGGAAAGCCGGTCTTCTACGGCCCGCGTCACGCTCCGCCAATGTGCAGAATCCTCGGTCCATCCCGGCCGGTTGGCGACATAGGTCAGGGTGCGTATATGGGCGAGGCGACCGGACAGAGTCGCCACATCGCCAAGGCTTTCATCCAATCGCGCCACCTGCCGGCCCATCCAGTCGTTGGGGATGGCACCGCCACTGGCGAGAAAGGCGGCAAAGTTTTTCACGAGCTTCACATGTTCATCGCTGGAAAGCTTGCGGAAGTCAGGCAACTGACAGACCTCCCAGAAGCGCGCCACTTCCGCGCGGCTGGTGAGGGGCGCCATAGCTTCGCCATCTTCCGCCAGTGCCTTGAGGGCGATGATGTCGCTGGCGGCGCGCGCGCGTGCCAGACCTTTTTCCGGTGCCGGCGCTTCTAAGCTTTCGATCAGGCGCGGCACACTGGTGAAATCGAGCGCGGCATTGCGCCATTGTGCCACCCGCACCGGTTCATAGCGGTGGCTTTCGACCCGGTTGATCAGTTCCTCTTCAAATTGCTCGCAATCGGCGGTGACGCCGAAGGTGCCGTCGCTTTTCCAGCGGCCGGCGCGGCCGGCGATCTGGCCGATCTCGTCGGCGCGCAAGGCACGCGGGCGATGACCGTCGAATTTCTCGCGGCCGGCGAAGGCAACATGGTCCACATCCATGTTGAGACCCATGCCGATGGCGTCGGTCGCGACCAGGAAATCCACATCGCCCGACTGATAGAGGGCCACCTGGGCATTGCGGGTGCGCGGACTGAGCGCGCCCAGCACCACCGCGGCGCCGCCGCGCTGACGTCGGATGATATCGGCAATGGAATAGACGTCTTCCGCCGAGAAGCCGACAATGGCGGAACGGCGGGGCAGCCGGGTCAGCTTTCTTGCGCCGGCGTAAGCCAGGTCGGAAAATCGAGGCCGCGTGTCGAACCAAGTTTTAGGCACAAATTTCTGAATCAGACCGCGCATGGATTCGCTGCCCAGGAACAGTGTCTCCTCTTCGCCGCGGGCATGCAGCAGCCTATCGGTAAAGACATGGCCGCGCTCCGGATCGTTGCAGAGTTGGATCTCGTCAATCACCAGGCAGGCAATGCGAATGTCCAGCGGCATCGCTTGCACGGTGCAGACCCAGAAGCGGGGCGCCTTGGGCACAATCTTTTCCTCGCCGGTGACCAGCGCCACCTCGTTCGCCCCCTTGAGGCGCGCGACCCGGTCATAGACCTCACGCGCCAAAAGGCGTAGCGGCAGCCCGATCATGCCGGAGCGATGCGCCAGCATGCGTTCGATGGCGAAATGGGTCTTGCCGGTGTTGGTGGGGCCTAGGAGAGCGGTGATTTTTGGGGATAGGGCCATCAGCGGGACATTTGGCGTTCGTAACGGCTTGGAGCAAGCGAAACGCCTGAAGATCTGGTGAAATCTTGCAGATTCAAGGCTTTGCTGTGGATGGATGGTTAGCGATGAAAACAGAAGGAAAACATTAGCGGACCGAATCGGTAACCAATTAAATATCTTCCTTTGTTCTCATACATTTGGGAGTCATTCGAACGCTAGTAACCACCATATCTGGTAGGAAGCAGAATCTATAGCCGCCATCTCAAGAGTCAGCCCAAGACGCTCCGTATCCGGACGGTTTCGTACAGGCTCACGATCTCTTGGGCGGGGCGCCATCAACCTTGAGGGAATTGGCCACCGCCGTGACCGGGCCAAAGCTAGTCTCGGCCCAGACTTTCAGCGGTACCAGGTATTGCCGGCTGCCGCTCTTGAATGGCGCCAGCCAGGCATTGATCACTGGATAGGCGTCCTTGTTGCGCAGCAGGGTGGGGCGGTAGCCGGCGATCTGCTTGTAATGGATTTGGCACAGGACGCCCTTGCCTTTGTAGAGACCGTTGTCGAGTTTGACGTCAACATCGCGCACTTTGTTCATCTCGATATTGTAGCGGCGACGGCCGTCGAACACCGGCGCGGTGACGTTGCAGCCACTGCCCCCTTGCGCCAGAGCACCGGTGACGATGTTCATCACGGTGCTGAGGGGGTCGAAAGTGTTTTTCTTCTCGTCCTCCGTCACCTCATAGCCGGTGACGGGATATGCCGGATCGGCGAAGAGCTTGGGCGCGTGATTGCTGTAAGTGAGCGAAACCTGCTGTTTCTTGCCGTCGCCGCGAATGGCAAAGCTGTCGTAAAGCGCCGGCGTCACGCTTCCGGCGCCGATGCTGCCCGATGAGGTGGCCTGGATGGTGGCCTTCCAGAAAGCATTGAGCACGCCTTCGGTCTGAAGGTGCGAGACCACACGGTATTCATCGCCCCGCACGGTGGCATCCAAGTCAACCTTTCCTAGGCTCACCCCGCCCGCATAAAGCGCCATGGCGACTTCCAGCCGCGAGTCGGGGGGCGTGGCGGTATCAGCCCCCGCGGCGCCGCCGGCTGCCAGCGCCATCGGGGCGGGCAGGGCAGCACACAGGCTTAGGGCGGCGACCAGGGCAAGGCGCTGGAACGTCATGGGCAAATCCGTGCTTTTCTGAACTGAAACAGTGTCTTCCACTATAACGGCCGAATTGGGGCGCGCAAAAGCCCCTAAACCCTTGACCGGGAAGGACCTCGTGGCTATGAGAGCGCCCTTTCGCGCTGGATCACCCTTCGCGAATCCAGATTTTCTCAAGCGAGAACATGCCCATGTCGCGCCGTTGCGAACTGACCGGAAAAGGCACCCTGGTTGGCCATCTTGTGAGCCATGCCAACAACAAGACCAAGCGCATTTACCGGCCTAACCTGCAAACCGTGGCGCTGGCCAGCGAACTGCTCGGCAACAGCTACAAGCTGAAGATTTCCATGAACGCGCTGCGCTCAGTGGACCGCAATGGCGGCCTCGACCCTTTCCTGCTCAAGTCCAAGGACACTCTGCTGTCGCCCAAGGCCCTGCGCCTGAAGCGCGCCATCGCCAAGAAGGCCGCAGAAAAAGCCGCCTGAAGAAATTCACCTTAACCGCTGAATCGGGGCACTCCTTTTGCGAGGTGTGTTCCGAATTCTTTTCGGCTGTGCCGCAATCGGACGATTGCGGCCGGAGGGTGCATTGCGGGCTTACAAGATCGAACAGGGAGCGATGCCGGCGCGGATCGCCGTCGGTAGGGCCTATCGCATCAATCCCGGTCAGGACGCGGTTTGGCCGCCGGTGGAGCGTGCCTATGGTGGCGAAGTGGAAAGCCCCTGGGAGCAGGCAGCAGCGATCGCGGCCATTGTTATGGGCCTTCTGGTGCCGGTACTGCTGCTGCTGACCTTGCTGTTGGCGGCCTATCTCTATGCCGATGCTCTTTTGGCGCCGCGGCTGCCGCGTTTTGCCGATGGCATCAGTTTTACCATCGGTGATCTGGTGCTGCCGGGCTGCTGGACCATCATACACCTCACCAACCGCCGCTATGGCCCGCTGCAGGCTGTCGTCCAACTGGTGACGGGGCTGGTCTTGGCGGGACTGATTGCCCTGCTCAATCCCGGCGACATTGACCATTGGTTGCCAGACCTCCCGACACTGACTTGGCGAGCGGTGCTTGGATTCTTCGCAGCCTTCGCCATTGCCAATTTCGCGGCCATTGTCGCCTTTGATGCCGCTCGCGGCCCGCGCTGGTGGAGCGCGCCGCTGATGGCATCGGCCGTCGCGGCTTTGGTGTTTACCGGTCTCTATTATCCGCTCGCCTTCGGTCATGTCGGCATCAATGCGCTGGGCCATCTGCTGCTATGGCTGGCGGAAGGCGTGACGCTGTTGCTGCCTTATTGTCTGCTGCGGCCGGCGATGCGGCCGCTCAATGGCATGAATGGGTTGTGAGGCGATAGGCGAAGCTTACACGCAGCCGGAGATTATATTCGCCGCTTGGGACCACTTTCGACGGCAAACAAATCCGTCAACTGTTCCGTCATCGCCCCGCCGAGCTGCTCGGCGTCCACGATGGTGACGGCCTTCTGGTAATAGCGCGTGACGTCATGGCCGATGCCGATGGCCGTGAGCTCGACCGAGGATTTGTTCTCGATTTCCTCGATCACCTTGCGCAGATGCTTTTCCAGGTAATTGCCGGCATTGACCGACAGGGTTGAATCATCCACCGGGGCGCCATCAGAAATCACCATCAGGATCTTGCGCTGTTCCGGCCGGCCGATCAGACGATTGTGGGCCCAGGTCAGCGCCTCGCCGTCTATATTTTCCTTGAGCAGGCCTTCGCGCATCATCAGGCCGAGATTGCGCTTGGCCCGCCGCCAGGGCTCGTCCGCCGCTTTGTAGATGATGTGGCGCAAATCATTGAGGCGGCCGGGGGATGGCGGCTTGGCGGCGGCCAGCCAGGCCTCGCGGGCCTGCCCCCCCTTCCAGGCGCGGGTGGTGAAGCCCAGGATTTCGGTTTTCACGCCAACCCGCTCCAGGGTATGGCCCAAAATGTCGGCGCACATTGCCGCCACCATGATGGGACGCCCGCGCATGGAACCGGAATTGTCCAGCAGCAGTGTCACCACCGTATCGCGGAAATTGGTGTCCTTTTCGCGCTTGAAGGAGAGGGGATACATCGGATCAATGACGATGCGCGGCAAGCGCGAGGTGTCGAGCAAGCCTTCCTCCAGATCGAACTCCCAGTGCCGGTTCTGCTGCGCCATCAACAATCGTTGGAGCTTATTAGCCAGGCGTGAAACCACGCCGGCCAGCGAGGCAAGTTGCTGGTCGAGGAAGCCGCGCAACCGGGTCAGTTCCTCCGGATCGCAGAGATCGGCGGCTGAGATTTCCTCGTCATAGGCCGTTGTGAAAACCTTGTAGCCCCAGTCATCGGTGTGGCTGAAGGGCGCTTCCTGGCGGTGCGGACGGGCACCATCTTCCGGCTCGGTAGCCTCGTCCGTCTCGTCCTGTTGTTCGCCCTGGACTTCGCCTTCGGCTTCCTGACCTTCCTCTCCTTCGGACTGTTCGAACTCGGTAGCGGCGCTTTCCTCCTGCTCGGCGCCTTCTTCGTCGTCACCGCCCTGGTCGTTGCTATCCTCGTCCTGCCGACTTTCCTCGTCGCTGGACTGGTCGCTCTCGCTTTCATCCCCCAGCATCAGGTCGCGCAGGATGGTGCGGGCGAGCCTGGCAAAGGCCGCCTGGTCGCGCAGGGACCCCGGCAGCTTGGCCAGATCCTTGCCGGCGCGCTGTTCGATATAAGGTCGCCAGAAATCTACTGCCGCGGCGACGGACGGGGGCGGCTTTTCGCCGGTCAGTGCTTCGCGCACCATCAGGCCCATGACCTCCGGCAGCGGCGCTTCCTCGCGGGAATGGGCGCGGGCCAAGCCTCGCTGCAAAAGGCGCTGTTCCAGCCCCGCCGCTAGGTTGGCGGCGACGCCCTTCATGGCCAGAGAGCCAATGGCTTCCACGCGCGCCTGTTCTGCCGCCTCGAAAATTGCAGCGCCGTCTGGTGAGGCGGGGCGGAAGCGGTCATGCACCCTGTCCTCGTGATAAGCCTTGCGTAGGGCGTAGGCATCCCCCACCCCGCGCACCAGAGCCACCTCATTTGGGAGCAGAGTGCGGGTGGGCGTGGGCAGGCGTGCCTTTAGGCCCTTTAGCTGCGACGGCTCGCTGGAGAAGGTAACTTCCATCTCCGGCTCGCCCGCCAGCGCCCGCACGGCCGTCCCCACGGCGCGCTTGAAAGGTTCGGAGGGGGATTCAGGTTTCACTACGTCTCTTTCGACTGAATCACCCGCCTTCGCGGGTGACGCTTGTCGCTACGCCACGAGGACCTTCGCGGCACTTTCAGGTAATTCCTCACCGAAGCAGCGCTGATAGAACTCAGCCACGGACGCGCGCTCCAGTTCATCGCACTTGTTGAGAAAAGACAGGCGGAAAGCAAAGCCGATATCGCCGAAAATTTCCCCATTCTGTGCCCAGGTGATGACGGTGCGCGGGCTCATCACGGTTGAAAGATCGCCATTGATGAAGGCATTACGCGTCATGTCGGCCAGCCGCACCATTGCGGAGATGGTTTTGCGGTCATAGCCTGGCACCTTGGCCAGCACGATCTCTTCCTCGGCGTCATGCGTCAGATAATTGAGGGTGGTGACGATGTTCCAGCGATCCATCTGGCCCTGATTGATCTGCTGGGTGCCATGATAAAGACCGGTCGTATCGCCCAGCCCGATCGTGTTGGTGGTGGAGAACAGCCGGAAGGCCGGATGGGGGTGGATCACCTTGTTCTGGTCCAGCAGCGTCAGGCGGCCCGATGCTTCCAGCACACGCTGGATCACGAACATGACGTCGGGCCGGCCGGCATCATATTCGTCGAAAGCCAGCGCCACGGGATGCTGCAATGCCCATGGCAGCAGGCCCGCGCGGAACTCGGTGACCTGCTTGCCATCTTTCAGGACGATGGCATCCTTGCCGATCAGGTCAATGCGGCTGACATGGCTGTCGAGGTTGATGCGGATACAGGGCCAGTTCAGCCGCGCCGCCACCTGTTCGATATGGGTTGACTTGCCGGTTCCGTGATAGCCCTGGACCATGACCCGGCGGTTGAAGGCAAAGCCGGCCAGAATTGCCAATGTGGTTTCGCGGTCGAAGCGATAGGCGGGGTCAATTTCCGGCACATGCTCGTTGGCCTGACTGAAGGCCGGCACCTGCATGCTAGTCTTGATGCCGAAGACCTTGCCGGCATCCACCTTGGTATCGGGCAGCAGATTGGGATTCAGGCCTTGAGGATCGCTCATAAAGATATCTCGGGCGGAAGAGGGCCGCGTCGCGCCAGCTAAGCCAAACCAGCCTGGCGCAGCACGCCATAGGCCTTGATGACCTGTTTCAGACGCTCTTCAGCGCCCCGGTCGCCGCCATTGGCGTCGGGGTGGAACCGTTTCACAAGTTCCTTATACCGCGCCTTGATCTCATTCAAGGTGGCGTCGTGCGCCAGTTGCAGCGTGTCCATCGCCATGGCCTGCAGCCGCGTCAAGTGCCGCTGCGGGCGTCGCACACCGGCGGGATTTTCCGCCGTATCCTCTCCGAACAGCGCATGACTGTCATGGACATGAAGCGGGTCCTGATGGCGGGTACCGGTGCGCGCCTTGGCGGCGCGTTTGCCCAACGGCCAAGTGGGACGGTGACCGAGCAGGGCTTCCTCACGGAACCTTTCAATGTCGGTATTGTCCATGCCTTTGAAATAATCCCAAGCCTCGTTGTGGGCGCGGGCATGGGCCGGGCAATACCAGAGATATTCGCCCAGATTTTGCGGCGATTTGGAGACGCGGCAATTGCCGGGACCGATACAGCCCTTGGCCTCGCACAGCCGTTCCTCCGGCTTGGGCGCGGCTTTGGGATTCTTGTCGGGCTTGATGCGCATGTCGCTCTTGAAGCGAGTGCGCGAACCGGTTTGTGCCATCACCGAATTATGGTGCGGTGGACGCGAAAAACAAGAAAAGGAATTCCTTGACATTAACCTCTCGCATGCGGACCCTCCCCGCATGCGCGTAGCCAACGCCATGCGTCAGAAATTGACCACCGCCTTCGCGCCTTCAATTCTCGAAGTCATCGACGAAAGCGTCCGT
>JAFAVT010000251.1 GCA_019242275.1 Alphaproteobacteria bacterium | reverse complement strand
CGGTGAGTGCAGCCGCCAGAATATTTCGCATGTTTCCCATTCCCACTTATCGTCATGGCCCATCCCCCGATCCGCGCAATGCGCGGTCGGAGGACATGCTTTACGTCGGGCCATCCAGAGTCACAAGCAGCGATCTACGATCCCTGGATGGCCCGCGCGAGGCGGGCCATGACAACTTTATACTCTTTGTTATGCAGGGCGTATCAGAGTTTCGTCGTGAAACCCGCCTCGGTCTTGGCCCTAACTTCGTCCAGGGTGACGCCGGGCGCAAGCTCGATCAGCGTCAGGCCGGATTTGCCCCGCTCCAGGGTAAAGACCGCCAGATCGGTGATCACCATATCCACGCAGTCCTTGCCGGTGAGGGGCAGCGAGCAGCTCTTGAGCAGCTTGGATTCACCGGCCTTGTTGGCGTGCTCCATCACCACAATGACGCGCTTGACCCCGGCCACCAAATCCATGGCGCCGCCCATGCCCTTCACCATCTTGCCGGGAATGGTCCAGTTGGCGAGGTCGCCTTCTTCCGAAACTTCCATCGCCCCCAGCACGGAAAGGTCAATATGCCCGCCGCGGATCATCCCGAAACTGTCGGATGAGGAGAAGAAAGATGAAGTCGGCAGTTCGGTGATGGTCTGCTTGCCCGCGTTGATCAGGTCGGCGTCTTCCTCGCCGGGGTAGGGGAAGGGCCCCATGCCCAGCATGCCGTTCTCGCTTTGCAGCGTCACCTTCATGCCGGCGGGAATGTGGTTGGCCACCAGCGTGGGAATGCCGATGCCGAGATTGACGTAGAAACCGTCTTGCAATTCCCGGGCGGCGCGCATCGCCATGTCGTCGCGGCTCCAGGGCATTCAGGCCTCCACCGGGCGCGGGCGGGTGGTGACGCGCTCGATATGCTTTTGGTAATTCGAGCCTTTGAAGATGCGCTGCACGAAGATACCGGGAGTGTGGATGGCATCGGCACCCAACTGGCCCGGCTCCACCAATTCTTCCACTTCCGCCACCGTCACCTTGCCGGCCGTCGCCATCATCGGATTGAAGTTCCGCGCCGTCTTGCGATAGATCAGATTGCCTTCGCTGTCGCCCTTCCAGGCCTTGACGATGGCAAGATCGGCACGCAGCCAGCTTTCGCGCACATAGGTCTGGCCTTCGAACACTTCCGTCGGCTTGCCCTCCGCCACCACCGTGCCGACACCGGTCTTGGTATAGAAAGCGGGAATGCCGGCGCCGCCGGCGCGAATGCGCTCGGCCAGCGTGCCTTGGGGGTTCAATTCCAGTTCCAGCTTGCCGGTGAGATAAAGCTCCTCGAACAGCTTGTTCTCGCCGACATAGGAACTGACCATCTTTCGGATCTGCTTGTTGGCGAGCAGCACATAGAGGCCGTAATTGTCGGCGCCGCAATTGTTGGAGATGACGGTGAGATCTTTCACCCCGTCGGCGCGCAGGGCGGCGATGCAGTTTTCCGGATTGCCGCACAGGCCGAAGCCGCCCGACATGATGGTCATGCCGTCGAATAGCAGCCCGGAAAGGGCGGCGCTCGCGTCCTGGTAAACCTTGCTCTCAGCCACCGGCTTTCCTGTCTTGCTGCGGTGCGGCATAATCCGCATGGCACCGCACCATGGCAAGGCGACGGCCAGCTACAGCCTAATCGTTTGGTTTAACTGGATATTTTTCTACGCATCGGCCGGTTTCTTGCGGCGCCGGGGCCCCTCCCGTACAACCGCCCGGGTTTTCCGCACCATTTGAGTCCATGAGCAAAGACAAGTCTCAACGCCCCAAAGCGCGCCTGCCGCGCGGCTTTCGCGACCGCTCCGGCGCCGAGCTGGCGGCCGAGCGCGGTCTGCTGGAGACCATTCGCAGGGTCTATGAGGCTTATGGCTTTGAGCCGCTGGAGACGCCGGCTTTCGAATATACCGATGCCCTGGGCAAGTTCCTGCCTGATGTGGACCGGCCCAACGAAGGCGTTTTCTCGCTCAAGGACGATGACGAGCAGTGGCTTTCGCTGCGCTACGACCTGACGGCGCCGCTTGCCCGCCATGTCGCCGCCAACTTCCAGACCCTGGCCAAGCCGTTCCGCCGCTATGCCGTGGGCACGGTGTGGCGCAACGAAAAGCCGGGCCCCGGCCGCTTTCGCGAATTCACCCAGTTCGATGCTGACACGGTGGGCAGTGCCAATCCCGCGGCCGATGCCGAGCTTTTGATGATGCTGGCCGACACGCTGGAAGCGCTGGGCCTGAAGCGCGGCGATTACATCATCAAGCTCAACAATCGCAAGCTGCTGGACGGCGTCTTGGAAGCCGGCGGCATTGCGCTGGACGACCGCGCCCGCCGCGGCATCGTGCTGCGCGCCATAGACAAGCTTGACCGGCTGGGCGTGGAGGGCGTCGCGGCTCTGCTGGGCGCCGGCCGCAAGGACGAAAGCGGCGACTTCACCAAGGGCGCCGGCCTCAGCGACGAGCAGGCGCATCGCATTCTTGCCTTCGTGGCGCCGGACGCCAAAGACGAGGAAGAGCATCTCAACCAGATCGCGCAACTGGTGCAGAGCAGCGCCACCGGCGCGGCGGGGCTGACCGAACTGGAAGCCATTGTGCGTATCCTGGGTGCCTGCGGCTATGGCCCGGACCGGATCATGTTTGACACCGGCGTAGTGCGCGGCCTGGACTATTACACCGGCGCCGTGTTCGAGGCGCAGTTGACCTTTCCCGTCACCAACGAAGATGGCGAAGAAGTGGTATTCGGCTCTGTCGCCGGCGGCGGCCGTTATGACGATCTGGTGGCCCGCTTCACAGGGCAACGGGTGCCGGCCACCGGCATTTCCATCGGCGTCTCGCGCCTGCTGGCGGCCCTGTCGGCGCGCGGCTTGAACGCCGCCGCGCAAGCACCTCTGATCGTCGTCACCGTGTTCGACAAGGCAGACAGCCCAGCTGCCTTCCTGATGGTGGGTGAAATGCGTGCTGCCGGGTTGCGGGCGGAAGTCTATGTCGGCAACGGCAAGATGGGCGATCAGTTCAAATATGCCGACAAGCGCGGCGCCGCCATCGCTATCGTCGAAGGCCCCGACGAACGGGCGCAAGGCCTCGTTACCCTCAAAGACCTCGCCCTGGGCGCCGAACTGGCCAAGAATGTCGAAAGCCGCGCCGAATGGGTGGGCAATCGCCAGGCCCAGGTTTCAGTCAAACGCGCCGCGTTAGTGTCTGAAATTCAAAAGCTGCTGAAGCGAGATTCCTGATGCTCTCGCTTGTATCTACCCTCCCCTTGAGGGAGGGTCGAAAAATCCGCAGGATTTTTCGGGGAGGGGTCGAAATTGCGTCAGCAAATTCGGGCAGATTATGACTGGTTTTCCCTATTACCAGCCCACCGCCATCGAGGCGCTGAACCGCCAGGCGGTGACGCTGCTGAAGCTGTTCGCCGAACGCGGCTATGCCCGCGAGGAACCCTCCATTCTCCAGCCCGCCTCTCTTTTCCTTGACCGCTCCGGGGAGGAAATCCGCCGCCGCACCTTCACCCTCACCGATCCGGCGGGCCGTGACCTGGCGCTGCGCCCCGATCTCACCATTCCTATTGCCAAGCGGCTGGTAAAGGAGGAGAGGGCGCTTCCCGCTCGCATCGCCTATAACGGCGCGGTCTTCCGCCACGAGCCGCAAGCCCCGCAAAATCCGATCCAGTTTTTCCAGGCCGGCATCGAACTGTTTGGCGAACGCGACCGGACGAAAGGCGACGCCGAAATCCTTACCCTGGCGATTGAAGCCGTCCGCGCGGCGGGCCTGAAGGATTTCACTTTGCGTCTGGGCGATCTGGGCCTCTTCGGCGCCCTGGTGGACGACCTGC
>JAFAVT010000248.1 GCA_019242275.1 Alphaproteobacteria bacterium | reverse complement strand
CGGGTCGAGACGGCGACCCGGCCCGACCATGGCATAGAGCGTGTTCCAGTCCGTGATCTCCATGCTGCTGACTTCATCCTGCCTCTGGATCTCCTTGTAGACATGCGACAGGGACGCCAGTTCCTGGCGGGGGAAATGCGTCGCGGTCTGCGAGGCGACCAGGCTTTCCCAGGCGCCGCCTTCCCAATAGCCGCGCGGCGGCGTGCCGATGTCACCCACCGCCGGCAGGGCGCCAGTCTTGCCCGCCGCATCCAGGATCGCAGCCAGCTCGTCCAGGCGGTGTTCGGCGCACTTTTCGGTGCGCAGGCGCCAAAGCGCCTGGCGCACATTGGTTGCCAGCTCGCTGGCGATAATGGCGCGCGCCTCCTTGACCTGGTTCTGCCAATGCAACCACTCGACGCCCTGTTCGGCGGCAAGCGCGACGGAGACGCCCAGCACGATGGTGGCGAATTCCTTGAGGAATTCGCGCCAGGAATGGATGGGTTTGGGCTTGTGGAATTCCATCTTCTGTTCCTCGGGCGCGGGGTCGCTCATGCTCAGTGACTGTCGAATTTCGGCAATGCCTTCAGCACCTGCGGCATCACCGCCGGCACACCGGGCAGGATGCCCTGGCCATAATGGGCCGGCACGGCGCCCAGCGGCCGGCAAATGTCGAACATGGGCGTGATGGCGTTGTTGACCTCATACTGACCTTCGGTCAGCGAGCCGTTGCGTATCGGCGCGATGAAATAGTCGCGTTCCTGCTTGCTGAAGCTCACCAGGCCGGGGGCGGCGACCTCCTGCACCATCCGGATGGCGCCAAAGGCCTGGGCGCGGCTGAGGGAACGTGCGGTGCTGAGGGCGGCGCGCAGCCGCTCTTCGCCGGCCGGATCAAGGCGCCGCCCGGGGCCTGCCATGCTGTTGATGTCGGACCAGGCCTGAATCTCCTGGTCGCTCAGCGCCATACCGCTGCGGACGAAATTGTAGAAATAAGCGAGCCTCACCAGTTCCTGGCCTGAGAAGTGCGTGTTGACCTGCGAGGCCATCACGCTTTCCCAGGTGCCGATGCTCCAGCCGCGCCGCGGCGGCTGGCCGATGGCGCCGACCGGCGGCAGCCTACCGCTCTGCGACGCAGCATCCAGAATCACTGACAATTCGTCCAGGCGGCGTTCGGTGCAATCTTGCGTGCGTAGGCGCGCGATGGCGTTGGCGGTGTCGCGGGCGATTTCGGCGGTGAGGAAAGTGCGGGCCTGTGCCACCTCGCCCCGCCAGTGGAAAAACTCGACCACCTGTTCAGCAGCCAGGGCGATGCAGACGCCGATCACCACCACGCCGATTTCGGTCAGGAGTTCGCGCCAGGAATGGATGGGTTTGGGTTTATGGATTTCCATTGGCGGTTCTTCCGGAGGGATTGCGGGATCACTCATGGCGGGTCACGGCTTTCCCGGGATTGCTGCCCAGGGATTGACGTTTATTTCCACGATGCTGGGTTCAACGACGCAATCGCCAAAGCCGGGGCGCTTGCGCAGGCCGGCAAGGATGCGTTGCTTCTGGTCTGTGGTCAGGTTCACGCCCAGGCTCTTCATGCCGGCAAGCAGGGTCCTGGAATGACCCCATATGAAGCGATTGTCGTCGCTCAGCCGCTTGATGGCCGCGAGCATCGTGTCCGCCTCGCCGGGAGAAAGCATCTCGTCGGCGATACCGGATGGCCGCAGCGCGACCACGTCCTGATGCTCGCGCAGGTTTCCCTCATCCAGCCTGATCACCCTGGAATAGGGCAAATACCAGCTTCGCAATTCCTCCGGCGAGATATGCGAGGCGACGTCGGAACTCTGCAACGTGTTCCAGGCGACCGAGTCCCAGGTATAAATGGGCGGCCCGAACTGGGCGATGAGCGGGACGATGTCCTTGCGCTTTGCCCTGGCGACGATAGCGCCCTGGATCGCCGCGAGCTGGTTGTCAAAGCAGGGCCGCGCCGCTATGCGAAGATAGCCCTGGGGTCCGTCATCGTCGCGCAATTCGATTGTCATGGCGCGCCGGGCATCGCGGATTCTCTCCTGCCAGTGCAGGGCTTCGACCGCCTGCTCGGCGACGAGAGCGATGGCGACGCCGATGACGATCACGCCGATTTCAGTCAGGAGTTCGCGCCAGGAATGGACCGGTTTGGGCTTGTGGAATTCCATCTCGGGCTCCTGCTGCGGAAATATCGGTTCGGCGGCATCGCTCATGGCGTTCAGCGCAACATGCTTTCAAAAAGGATCAGGAAGGCGAAGTTCAAAACCAGCAAAATCGCGCCGCTGACCCACTGCGCCCAGTTTGCGCGCACCATCAGCGCCAACGCACAGAGCGGAAAGACCAGCAGCGTGAGCAGATTTTCCTGCACGAACAGGGAATGGTTGACCTTCATCATGTCGAAGTTGACCGCGATGCCGACAAGGCACATCAGCGCCAGCAGGACGTAATAAGGCCGTCGCACACGCTGATAATACGCCTCCAGGTCTATAAAAACCTTCCGCCGCAATATCCGGCGCCGCCGTCGCACAGAGGAAGAATTGCCCCACAGCCAGAAGAAACTGCATAACGATGGAATAGAGGCCCCATGTTGATATCCCATGGGCGTCCCATAGGACCAACCAGTTGCCGAACACCAGAATGGCCGCATTCACCATGGCCAGGATCAACAGGCCGGAGAGGCGTACCCGCGAGCCCGCAACCAGCAGCGCGGCCGTGCGCGACAACAGATGCGTCAGTGCCAGGGCATAGACGAAGGAAAGCAACAGCAGGACATGGTCAAAAGCGGTCATCGCGGGACCAGTTCGGTTTTTTCAGACGGCGTGAGGTCAAGCTGCGCAGCGCGGGCGAATAGCGCCTTCGCTTCGGCGCGCTTGCCCGCGTAATAAAGTGCCTCGCCCCATTTCAGGTGCAGCCGGCCCCAGTTGGGCGCGTACTTTTCCGCCTCGGCGAACTTGGCCAGCGCCAAATGCGACTGGTTCTTGGCCATCAGCGCCTCGCCCCAGCCTTCCAGCGCATCGGCGAAGTGGGGGCCTTTCTGGTTGGAGAGCTTGAATTGCGCGATGGCTTCATCAGGCTTGCCGCGAGCCAGCAGGCTGCGGCCCCACGCCTCTGAGGCGAAGGGAATGGACGGTGCGTTCCCCACGGCGCGGGCAAACCAGAAATCGGCGCGTCCGTGCTCGCCCTCCATCTCGGCGAGCTGGGCGCGGGCGATCAGGCAGGGGTCACAATTTGCCGGCGTCGGGGCAATGTCGCGTTCCGCTTCCGCCATCCTGCCCAGGTGTCCCTTGGCCGTTGCCAGCATCGGCACAAAAGTGGTGAGGAGTTGGGGACGGAAACCGGGGCTTTTGCGCACCAGCGCATCCAATGCGCTTTGGCCGGCGAGCACGCCTGCCCAGTTTTCCATGCTGCTTTCGATCTGCACCTGCGCCAGGGCGATGCTGAATTCGTTTATTTCCGCATAGAACGCATTTGTCCTGGTCAGGGGCGGATTGAGGAAGGTCTGGCGGGCAGCATTGGTTTGGTGCGCTCCCAGCTGTCCCAAAGCCAGATCAGCCAAAGGAGAGACCTGGCCCGGGTCGGCGGATTCGATAACCGCAGTCGCCTCGGTGATCGCTTGCCGAAAATTGCCCAGCAGCCGGTCGCGCAGGCCCATATAGCCTTGCCGCATGGCATCAAGAGATTCGGGGCGAAAGAGTTTCTGGCTGTTGTTCACCAGGGGAATGGCCTGCTGAATCTGCGACAGGGCGATTTCCCACTCACCTTTAATGAGATGGGCCGAGGCGATGTTGGCGCGGATTAATGGATTGTCGGGCTGCTTTGCTGCGCCCTTTTCGAACAGGTCCAGGGCAGCCTCGACGCCTTCGCGCACCCGCATTTGCAGTCCCCAGGCATTGAATGCCCAAGGGCGGTCCTCTTCCAGCCCGGTCAGCGCCATGCTCTTGGAGAGAGCCAGGGATTCATCCGGACGCAGGGGCCGGATATAGACGGAATAGCGATAGGGCTGGGTGAAGCGGTAGATGGCTTCCGCCGCCTGGTGCACCAGATCGGGCAGCGACTCGACCGGGCCGCTGAAGCTGGCATCGCCATCCCTTCCCGCGCGCACGGTCAGGGTGATGCCCGAGGGCGCGGCGATAACGTCGCCCGAAACCTCGATGTCGTTGCCCAGATGGTCGCGCAGGAAGCGATCCAGTTCCGTCAGCGAGATGCCGGTCTCGGGAACATCCAGCTTGATCCCCTGCTGGCTCCAGTCGGAGGCATAGCTCCTGCTGGCGCGGCGGGAATTGGTGGCGGCCTGCATGCGGTTGAGCTGGTCCAGAACCCTTCCCGCCACCACCTCGCCGGTGATGCCGCGGGCCACCAACTCCGGGGGCACGGAAAAGGGCTGGATGCGCAGCCCGTTGCTCTGTGCGGCCTGCCAGACCATGAAGGCCATGGCACCGGCGATGGCGATGCCGATCACCGCGGTGCCCAGGCGCAGCACCACACCCAAACGCTTCTCCCACACATCGAGATGAATCTGCCTGGACTGTTCGTGCAAATGACGACGCTGGTCGCGCAGGAAGGCGTCCGCTTCCTCTCGGGATGCGCCCGCCAGGGCCAGTGCGGTGGAGGTTGCGGACTCCCCGCCGGCACCGGCGCTGCGAATTTCTTCATCCATGGGGCGCCCTCGCCAGTTCGGCTTTTTCTGCCGGCGTTAGATCGAGCGTCGCCGCGCGGGCGAATTGCGCCTTGGCTTCGTTGCGCTTGCCGGCGTAGATGAGGGCCTCGCCCCATTTCAGATGCAACCGGCCCCAGTTGGGGGCATACTTCTCCGCTTCCGCGAACTTCGCCAGCGCAAGGTGCGACTGGTTCTTGGCCATCAGCGCCTCGCCCCAGCCTTCCAGCGGATCGGCGAAGTGGGGGCCGATCCGGTTGGCGGCAGTGAAGTGTGAAATGGCGGTGTCCGGCTGTTTGCGCTCCAGCAGGGCGCGGCCCCACTCGGCTTCAGCGTAGGGTGCTGTCGGCGCCGCATCGGCGGCGCGGGCGAACCACCAATCAGAGCGTTCCGGTTGGCCTTGCAATGCCGCCACCTGGGCGCGGGCGCGCAGGCAAGGATAGCAGTCGGCGGGCATAGGCTTCAGTCGCGCATCGGCTTGCGCGAACCGCCCCAGGTGCGCAAGGGCCACGGCGATTGTTGGATCAACCATAGTCTGCTGATCCTCCGCCAACCCTGGAAACACCGCTGCAACCGCCGTGAAATCTTTTTCTGCTGCCAGCACGCCGGGCCAATCCTGCTCCTCCAGCGCTATCGCCGGGCCAGGCACGGTATTTTGAATCTGGCTCCCAGCGGCGACAAGTTTCGGCCTCTCGGCCAGCGCGGCGCGAGCTGCCCGGGGCTCGTGCAGCCCGGCAAGAGCCTCGGCGCGAAAGGAAAGAACCGCGAAGGCAGTGCCGGATGACAGCAGAGACAGGCGGTATTGCTCCGCAGCCTCCAGCAGGGAACCGCGGTGGCTGAACAAGACTGCCGGATAGGCATGCTGCCCGTTCAAGATACGGTCCTGGGTCGTGTAGTCTGACCCGTGAGATTTGAGCAGCGCCTGCGCCGTCTCGAAATCGCGGATACTCGCTTCCTCCTGTCCCAGGCGTCTTTCGAGACCGGCGATGTTGTTGGGGAGAAGAAAATTGTTGGGGTCGAGCGCAAAACCGCTGTGTAGCAGCGCCAATGCGGCCCGGTCGCTCACCCGCTGGATCGTGTTGATTGCCCAGCCATTATAGGCCCAGGCGCGCTCGCCCGCGGGACCGCTGCTCGCCAGCGGCTTGAAGACGGCGATGGCCTCGTCGAAGCGACCATGGTTCTGCAGCCATACGCCATAGCGATAGGGCTGGGTGATGAGATAGACCTGCTCGGCCAGCTTCTGCAGCAGTTCGTCCATACCGGCCTCTGAACCCGTCACCGTGGCGCTGCCGTCGCTGCCGACGCGGGCGGTCAGGTCAACGCCCTTTGAGGACTGAACCATTTCTCCACCGATGTGCTGGTCACGGCCCAGCTTCTGGCGCAGAAAGCGGTCAAGTTCGGAAAACGACACTCCGGTTTCGGGAATTTCCAGCTTGAGGCCCTCGCCCAGGCCGTTGGCATAGCTTTTGGGCGCCCGCGCAGATTGCGTCTGCGCCTGCATGGCCGCGATCTTGTCCGACAGTTTGGCAGCCACCACCGGGCCGGACATGCCGCGGGCAGCAAGGTCAGGCGGAACCTGGAAAGAGTCGATGACAAGATCGTTGCTCTTCGCGGCGTTCCAAACCAGATAAGAGAGGCCCGCTGCCAGAGCCAGCGCGAGCAGACCAGCCGAAAACTCAAACGCGGCCTTGGCCCAATCAGAGAAGCGGCGGAGGCGATAGTGTGAGAGTTTGTACGGTTCTTCGGCGCGCATCTCCTCAGCCTGGAGATGAAGCACGCGGCGCTGGTCCTTAAGGTAAGCAGCAAGGTCATCGCGCAGTGCGGGATCGTGACTGGCCTGCGCCCCAATGAGACCGGCGCCAAGTCCACCGTAAGGGGGTGAGCTGGCGCCTTCGGCCGGGCCTTCCTTCTCGCTCATGGCTTCCTCGCCAGTTCGGCCTTTTCGGATGGCGTCAGATCGAGCCCAGCGGCGCGAGTGAACTCAGCCTTCGCTTCGGCGCGCTTGCCGGCATAGACCAGCGCCTCGCCCCATTTCAGGTGCAGCCGGCCCCAATTGGGGGCGTACTTCTCGGCTTCGGCGAATTTTGCCAGCGCCAGGTGCGACTGGTTTTTCCCCATCAGCGCCTCGCCCCAGCCTTCCATGGCATCAGCAAAGTGCGGGCCCTTTTTGTTTGCCGCCGCGAATTGCACGATGGCTTCATCCGGCTTGCCGCGTGCCAGCAGGCTGCGGCCCCAATCCTCATGCGCTAAGGGAATCGAGGGCGCATCCGATACCGCCCTGGCGAACCAGTAATCCGCCCGCGCCCATTGCTTTGCTTCCGAAGCAATTAGCCCGCGCATGCGCACACAGTCATGGCAGTCGCCCGGCGTCGCCGCGATCAGCGCCTGCGCGCCCGCAATGTCGCCTGTCTTCGCCTTTGCCAATGCCGTCCAGGGGCGAAGCTGAAACGCAGCAACCGTCTCGCGACCGGTCCTGCTGAAGCTGTCACCCGCCAGCATTTTCTCGAGCTCGGCCGCCAGGGCGATGACGCGGGGCCAGTGCTGCAGCGCGGTTTCGATCTGGAAGGACCGCAACACGATGGTCCGGTTGAACGAGGCCAGCAGCGTCGCGGGGCGGGGCTGCTCCGCCAGCCAGGCGATGGCGCCGCCGTCATGCAGCCGCGCCCGGTCCCAGGCGACAGCAAGAACGTCGCTGTATTGGCGCTGACCGCTGTCATTCGCCGCCGCAATCTGTCCCTGCGATACCGCGCCCGCGAAATCGCCCCGAATTTCAGCGTCACTTGTGCGCAGTCCAATGCGGGTCTGGGCAATGGCCGAAGCCGACCAGTAGTCGGCATATTTATCCAGCTTGGCTTCAGCCTCTGGCAACAACGCCAGGGCGGCTTCGGGATGACTCAGATTATAGAGTTCAAGGGGGACCGAATTGGTCTGAGCCAGGGCATAGGTGGGATCGGTTTCTCGCGCCCGCCGCAAGAGCAGTTGGGCTTGGCGGAAATCGCCGGCGGCCCTTGCCAGATTGGCGAGGCCATTCCAACTGGCCGCCTTTAGCCTGGCCGGTGACCCAGCATCATCAATCACCCGCTGATAGATGGCGCGCTGCTCGGCAAGGCGGGGCGGGTTCAGCCCACCCAGATAGGCGGCATAGCGCGCGGGCTGGGATACGTCATAGACATGCTCGGCCGCCTGCTGCAGCAGGGCGTCGAGATTGGCTTCGGGCCCTTGATAGAGGGCGCCGTCCTTGCCGTTGATGCGGACGGCGACCGCCAGCTCCTTGTCCTGGCGCACCACCTCGCCGCTGACATGGGTTTCCTGCCCCAGCCAGCGGCGCAGGAAGCGATAGAGTTCGCCCAGCGAGATGCCGGTTTCGGGGATTTCCACCCGCACATCATCAGAAGCACTGGTGGAGAGATTTTGGGCCGCGCCCACATTGTTTGGCCCCGGGGTCTGCACCACATTCAGCCGGTCGAGCAGCCGGGCCGCCGCAGCCTCGCCGGTGAACCCGCGCGCCGCCAGATCGGGCGGGACAGTGAAGCTTTCGATGACATAACCCTCGGCATGGGCGGCGTTCCACACCATGACGCCGAAGCCGCCCGCCACGGCCAGACCCACCATCGCCGTCATGATCTGCAGGGCGCCTTTCATGCGGTCGTTGAAGCGGCGCCATTGCAGATGCGACTGCTCGAAATGCTCCTGCGTCGCCAGCTTCTCGACCTGCAGGGCCGTCAGGCGGCGCTGATCCCGCAGATAGGCGTTTGCTTCGCTCGGTTCAGTCCCGGAAAGCGCGAGGCAAAGCGCCGCCGCGTCCGCACCGGCCCCTTGTGGCGCGGCCCAAAAGGACGCGCCCTCTTCCTGTTCTTCCGCCATCCCCAACCCGGTGCCGAATTTTGTACGGATTCAGACAGATGTCGGTGGCGCTGGCAACATGCCGCCGGGCCAAAACGGGGTGTTTTCCCAGGGCCGCTACCGGGTCATTTCACCGGCGCGCCTCTCTTCCCGGCTCAGATCGTTCCGGTGCCGGCCTGGGGCCGCTCCAGCACGCTGTCAAAAGCCGCACTGCAGGCCGAGATCTCGTGCGCTGCCGCCGTGAAATAATGAAAGACGCCGATCACGGTGCCGATGGCCAGCCCAATGGCAAAGAGACGAAGCCATCGCCCCGGTGCATTGGGGCGGCCCATTCTTTCCTCGGATGATTCTGCGGCCATGGCCTCAAGCACTTCCATTCACGATCGTGTCCCCCGTGATAGGGAACGCGACTGCGAAGCCGAGGTTGCTGACAGTGGGGCGGGGAACCCACATGGGCCTTTGCTTTTGCTCCGGCTAGAACTGCCACAGCAGGCTGAGCGTGCCCGCCACCGCTGAGGTGCCGCCGCCCACCTGGCCCTGCACACCAATGCCATAGGAAAGATTTTCGGACGAGGTCATGTGCAGCCCAACGCCCAGCAAGGCGGAATCGGAAACCGGCTGAAGCCCATTCACCAGGAAGTTCGAACCCGGCAGCGCCTGGAAAGAAACCTGGGCCTGGGCCGGCCCCGTCAGTTGATGGGCCCAGGCGACATCGGCAGTGAGGGAAAGCCTGCCCGGGGTCATGGCAAGATCATCGCCGAAATGCAGCCCCGCTTCGAAATGCTGGTTGTCGGTGGTGAGCGGCGCATAGCTGAGCGCAAAACTGGGCGAGCCTGACACCGCCCGTTCCTGATAGGCGGGCGTGGAAAAACTATCGGCCGAAAAAGCCGCGAACGGCGCAACCGCCATGCCGCCGCCAAGATCAAAGCGGTAGCCCAGTTCCAGCCGGCCGCTAAGGTCGGTGGCGGAAAAACCCGCTGCCAGCATATCGGTGCCCGAAACCGTCACCACCCGACGGCTTTCGATGTCATGCCAGCCATAGGCCAGCGCTGCGGCGATATAGAAGGGATCGGAAAAACTGTGGCGGCCATAAACCCCCAGCGTCACATCATTGCTGTGGGCCGAGCCGCCGGCGCCGGCCGAAAGACTTTGATGATCCAGCCCAAGGCTCAGCCCCATCGCCGTGTTGTCACCGAGGTCTTTTTCCACGCCCAGCGCAATGCCGGCGCTGCCGGACGACAATCCGGCCGCGCCGCTGGTGGTGCTGCCGGAAATGTCGCTGTGACCGGCAAGGCCCACCGCCCAGGGCAAGGCGCCCAAAGGTGAGGTCGGCGATGACAGGGTGATGGTGCCGCTGAGCCCCGGCGCGATGACGCCACCGCTCGCAAGAATATCCACCAGTGAGGAGCCGCCCAGCGACGTGGCAACGCCAAGATCCACCGTGGCGCTGCCGGATATCTGCGTCAGGGCATTTTGCAGCGCCGCGCCGGAAAGACCGGACACGGTGGCAAAGCCGCCGGTCAGCTTGGCGCCGCCGGATACCGCGGTGTTAAGGCCAAGCGCGGTGTTGATCTGGTTGGTGGTGGAAGATGCCGGCAGGGTAATCGGCAAGGCGGAAGCGGCTGCGCCGGCCGCCGCCGACAGCACGCACGCCAGCAGCGTTGCGCGCAAGGAACGTTTCCGAGTGATCATTAAAATGTGCCGGGCCAACGCCCGCTCCCCTGATTTCGCGCGTGACGTTCGCGCGATGATGTGTTGAAGACCGTTGCTAAGCCATCGTGCAAAAAAATGCAGCCGGCTTTTTTTACCGGCTGCATCAAATGCTAAGCGATCAAAGTTGGTACGCTACTG
Source organism: Alphaproteobacteria bacterium (assembly GCA_019242275.1). Lineage (GTDB taxonomy): Bacteria > Pseudomonadota > Alphaproteobacteria > Micropepsales > Micropepsaceae > Rhizomicrobium. The sequence continues at coordinate 352 of JAFAVT010000248.1, read as the reverse complement.
CGCGTTCGCAGATCCACTGGCGGAAGCCGAACCATTGACGCTGGTGTTGTTCACTGCGCCCGCAGCGCGGTTCTGCGCCCCGTTGGCCGCCGCCTCCGCACCGTTCACCGCGCCATTGGCGCGTCCCACGGCGGCACCGCGCGCCTGGTTGGCCGCGGCAATCGCGCCGCCCGACGAAACATTGCCGTTCGCCGAAGCGCTTTGACCACCCGCATTGGCCGAGGCGCCGGCACCGGCATCGGCACTGGCGGCATTGTTGGCAGTCGCGATCGCCAGGTCGGCGGCACCGCCCGCGCGGTTTTCGGCGCGGCCGCCGGCCCGGTTCGCTCTGGTCTGCGCGGCTGATGTGGCG
>JAFAVT010000121.1 GCA_019242275.1 Alphaproteobacteria bacterium | reverse complement strand
ACAACCTGGGCAACCGTCGCGTGCGCTCGGTCGGCGAGCTGATGGAGAACCAGTTCCGCGTCGGCCTCCTGCGCATGCAGCGCGCCATCAAGGAGCGCATGTCGGCGGTTGATATTGACACCGTCATGCCGCACGACCTGATCAATGCCAAGCCGGTGGCAGCCGCGGTGCGCGAATTCTTTGGCTCCAGCCAGTTGTCGCAATTCATGGACCAGCAGAACCCCTTGTCGGAATTGACCCACAAGCGCCGCATGTCGGCGCTGGGCCCGGGGGGCCTGACGCGCGAACGCGCCGGTTTTGAAGTGCGCGACGTGCACCCGACCCATTACGGCCGCATCTGCCCGATCGAGACGCCGGAAGGCCCCAATATCGGCCTGATCAATTCGCTGGCGACTTTCGCCCGCGTCAACAAGTACGGCTTCATCGAAAGCCCGTATCGCAAGGTGGTGAACAAGCACCTGACGGACGAGGTGGTCTATCTCTCGGCGATGGAAGAAGCGAAGTACATGATCGCCCAGGCCAACGCCACGGTGGATAGCCGCCATCGTCTGACCGACGAGCTGGTCTCCTGCCGCAAGGGCGGAAACTTCGTCATGACCACGCCCGACCAGGTGCAGTTCATTGATGTCTCGCCCAAGCAGTTGGTCTCTGTGGCCGCGGCGCTGGTGCCATTCCTGGAAAACGACGACGCCAACCGCGCCCTGATGGGTTCCAACATGCAACGTCAGGCTGTGCCCCTGCTGCGCCCAGAGGCGCCGCTGGTCGGCACCGGCATGGAGGAAGTGGTTGCCCGCGATTCCGGCGCCGCCATCACCGCCCGCCGTGCCGGTGTGGTGGATCAGGTAGACGCTACCCGTATCGTCATCCGCGCCACGGAAGAGACCGATCCCACCAAGCCGGGCATTGACATCTACCGCTTGCGTAAGTTCCAGCGCTCCAATGCTTCCACCTGCATTACCCAGAAGCCGCTGGTGCGGGTCGGTGATCTGCTGGCCAAGGGCGATATCATCGCCGATGGTCCCTCGACGCAGTTGGGCGAACTGGCCTTGGGCAAGAATGCGCTGGTCGCCTTCATGCCGTGGAACGGCTACAATTTCGAAGACTCGATCCTGATCTCCGAGCGCATCGTACGCGACGACGTCTTCACCTCGATCCATATCGAGGAGTTCGAGACCATGGCCCGCGATACCAAGTTGGGCCCTGAGGAAATCACGCGCGACATTCCCAATGTCGGCGAGGAAAGCCTTAAGAATCTCGACGAAGCCGGCATCGTTTATATCGGCGCCGAGGTTCAGGCGGGCGACATTCTGGTGGGCAAGGTAACGCCCAAGGGTGAAACCCCAATGACTCCGGAAGAAAAGCTGCTGCGCGCCATCTTCGGCGAAAAGGCGGCGGACGTCCGCGACACCAGCTTGCGCGTGCCCCCTGGCGTCACCGGCACCATCGTCGAAGTCCGGGTCTTCAACCGCCACGGCGTGGACAAGGACCAGCGCGCCATGTCCATTGAACGGGCCGAGGAAGAACGCCTGGCCGAAGACCGCGATGACGAGCTCTCCATTCTGGAGCGCAACATTTTCGCGCGCCTCTCGGAAATCCTGCTCAACAAGACGGCCGCCAGCGGTCCCAAGGGCATGGCCGCCGACACCAAGATCACCCAGAGTGTGCTGGATACCATTGCCAAGCACCAATGGTGGCAGATCGGCCTGCGCAATGAAAAGGCGATGGCCGAGATCGAGGGGCTGCGTCAGCAGTATGACGAGTCCAAATCGCGCCTCGACAAACGTTTCGCCGACAAGGTGGAGAAGCTGCGTCGCGGCGACGAACTGGCCCCCGGCGTGATGAAGATGGTCCGCGTCTTCGTGGCGGTGAAGCGCAAGCTGCAACCCGGCGACAAGATGGCCGGCCGTCACGGCAACAAGGGTGTTATCAGTCGCATCGTACCGATTGAGGACATGCCGCATCTGGAAGACGGCACCGCGGTTGACGTGGTGCTCAATCCCTTGGGCGTACCGTCGCGCATGAATGTCGGTCAGATTCTCGAGACCCACCTTGGCTGGGCTTGTTCGGGCCTTGGCCGCCAGATCGGCGATATGCTTGAAAAGGTCAAGCGCGACGGCAAGCATGAGCCGCTGCGCCGTCACCTCAAGCACATCTATGGCAATGATGAGCGCCTGTCACAGATTGACGAAGGCGGGCTGGAAGAACTTGCCGATAATCTGCGCTCTGGCGTGCCGATCGCCACGCCGGTGTTCGACGGCGCCAAGGAGCACGACATTGTTGACATGCTGGAACAGGCGGGCCTGACCAATTCCGGCCAGGTCAAACTCTTCGACGGTCGCACCGGCGAGGCGTTCACCCGGGCCGTTACTGTCGGCTACATCTACATGCTCAAGCTCAACCATCTGGTGGACGACAAGATCCACGCCCGTTCCATCGGCCCTTACAGCCTGGTCACCCAGCAGCCGCTGGGCGGCAAGGCACAGTTCGGGGGCCAGCGCTTCGGCGAGATGGAGGTCTGGGCGCTGGAAGCCTATGGCGCTGCCTACACGTTGCAGGAAATTCTTACCGTGAAGTCGGACGACGTGGCCGGCCGCACCAAGGTGTACGGAGCCATTGTCCGCGGCGAAGACACGTTCGAGGCCGGTATCCCCGAAAGCTTCAACGTGCTGGTCAAGGAAATGCGCTCGCTGGGCCTCAATGTGGAGTTGGTCAACGGACCGGCACAGTAAAGTGTGAGTACCCCTGTTGTTCCCGCGCAAGCGGGATCCAGGACTAGAAACTGGGCCACCGGATTGGGTGGCGAAAATGGGTGGCCGGGTCGCGCTCGCTAGCGCTCGCTGCCCGGCCATGACGAGGTTAAAATGAACCAGGAATTGATGAATGTCTTCGGGCAGCAGAAGGAAATTCCCACCTTCGACCGCATCAAGATAGCACTGGCCAGCCCGGATCAGATACTTCGCTGGTCCCATGGCGAGATCAAGAAGCCCGAGACCATCAACTACCGCACCTTCAAGCCGGAGCGCGATGGCCTGTTCTGCGCCCGCATTTTCGGTCCGGTGAAGGATTACGAATGCTTGTGCGGCAAGTACAAGCGCATGAAGTACAAGGGCATTGTCTGCGAAAAGTGCGGTGTTGAAGTGACCGTGCAGAAAGTTCGCCGCGACCGCATGGGCCATATCGAGTTGGCCTCGCCGGTGGCGCATATCTGGTTTCTGAAGTCGCTGCCCAGCCGCATCGGCCTGATCCTCGACATGACGCTGAAGGATCTGGAACGGGTTCTCTATTTCGAGAACTACATCGTCATTGAGCCTGGCCTGACGCCGCTCAAGGACCGCCAGCTTCTGACGGAAGATGAGTTCTACAAGGCCCAGGACGAATACGGCAACGACAGCTTCACCGCCGAAATCGGCGCCGAGGCCATTCGCAAGCTCCTGATGGCAATTGATCTGGAAAAGCTTCGCGACGAGATCCGCACCGATGTGGCGGAAGCTACCGGCGGCAGCGAAAAGCAGAAGAAGCTGGTCAAGCGCCTGAAGGTGGTGGAGGCCTTCATTGATTCCGGCAACCGCCCGGAATGGATGATCCTCACTGTGGTGCCGGTGATTCCGCCCGAGTTGCGCCCGCTGGTGCCGCTGGATGGTGGCCGTTTCGCCACTTCCGACCTCAACGATCTTTATCGCCGTGTCATCAACCGCAACAACCGCCTCAAGCGCCTGATCGAACTGAAGGCGCCCGACATTATCGTGCGTAACGAAAAGCGCATGTTGCAGGAATCGGTTGATGCCCTGTTTGACAATGGCCGCCGTGGTCGCGTCATCACCGGTGCCAACAAGCGGCCGCTGAAGTCGCTGGCCGACATGCTGAAGGGCAAGCAGGGCCGCTTCCGGCAGAATCTTCTGGGCAAGCGGGTGGACTATTCCGGCCGCTCGGTCATTGTCGTCGGGCCGGAATTGAAGCTGCACCAGGCTGGCCTGCCAAAGAAGATGGCGCTAGAGCTCTTCAAGCCCTTCATCTACGCCCGGCTGGAAGCCAAAGGTTTCAGCCAGACCGTCAAGCAATCCAAGAAGCTGGTGGAGAAGGAAAAGCCGGAAGTCTGGGATATTCTCGAGGAAGTCATCCGCGAGCATCCCATCCTTCTCAATCGCGCCCCGACCCTGCATCGTCTGGGCATCCAGGCCTTTGAGCCGGTGCTGATAGAAGGCAAGGCGATCCAACTGCATCCCCTGGTTTGCACAGCCTTCAACGCCGACTTTGACGGTGACCAGATGGCCGTGCACGTCCCGCTGTCATTGGAAGCGCAGTTGGAAGCGCGTGTTCTGATGATGTCCACCAACAACATCCTCAGCCCTGCCAACGGCAAGCCGATCATCGTCCCAACCCAGGACATCGTGCTGGGGCTCTATTATCTGTCACAGGAGCGCCCAAAGGAGCCGGGCGAGGGCTCGGTGTTCAATGATGTCGGCGAGATCGAGCACGCGCTCTTTTCCGGCACCGTCACGCTGCATGCCAAGATCAAGGCCCGCTACAAGACGGTCGACGCCGAAGGCAAGCCGATCACCCGCCGCGTGGAATCCACGCCCGGCCGCATGCTGATAGCCGAGATCCTGCCGCGCAATCCGAAAGTCCCCTTTGAGCTGGTGAACCGCCTGCTGCGCAAGCAGGAAATCAGCCAGTTGATTGACGAGGTCTATCGTCATTGCGGCCAGAAGGAGACCGTGCTGTTTGCCGACGCGCTGATGGCGTTGGGCTTCCGCGAAGCCTGCAAGGCCGGCATCTCCTTCGGCAAGGACGACATGGTCGTGCCTGACAGCAAGGTGAAGCTGATTGACGACACCCGCCACAAGGTGCGCGAGTTCGAGCAGCAGTATCAGGACGGTCTGACCACCGACAAGGAAAAGTACAATCTTGTCGTTGATACCTGGTCGAAATGCACCGACCAGGTCGCTGCCGAAATGATGAAGGAAATCTCCGAGCCGAAGATTGATCCCGATACCGGCCGCATCCAGGAGATGAACTCCATCTACATGATGAGCCATTCCGGCGCCCGCGGCAGCCCGCAGCAGATGAAGCAGTTGGCCGGCATGCGCGGCCTGATGGCCCGTCCCGACGGCTCGATCATCGAGACGCCCATCCTGTCGAACTTCAAGGAAGGCCTCACCGTGCTGGAGTATTTCAACTCCACCCACGGCGCCCGCAAGGGTCTGGCCGACACCGCCCTAAAGACGGCCAATTCGGGTTACCTGACCCGCCGCTTGGTGGACGTGGCCAATGACTGCATCATCACCGCCGAGGATTGCGGCACCAAGAAGGGTGTCACCGTCCAGGCCGAAATTGACGGCGGTCAGGTGGTGGCTTCGCTTACTGAGCGCGTGCTCGGCCGCACCACGGCCGAGGACGTCAAGCATCCGGATACCGGCGATGTCATCGTCAAGCGCAACAAGGAAGTGACCGAAGACCTGGCGGAGAAGATTG
>JAFAVT010000087.1 GCA_019242275.1 Alphaproteobacteria bacterium | reverse complement strand
TCAGGTCTGGGCACCGCGGCCGTGATTGTGATGGACAAGTCCACCGACGTGATCAAGGCGATCCAGCGCCTGGCCTACTTCTACAAGCATGAAAGCTGCGGCCAATGCACGCCGTGCCGCGAAGGCACGGGCTGGATGTGGCGGGTGATGACGCGCATGGTGAAGGGCGATTCCACATCGTCGGAAATTGATCTGTTGCAGGAAGTCACCAAGCAGATCGAGGGTCACACTATCTGCGCTCTGGGCGACGCGGCGGCCTGGCCGATCCAGGGTCTGATCCGCCATTTCCGGCCTGAGATCGAAAAGCGCATCGCCGACTTCGGCACCAAAGTGGCGGCGGAGTAACCCATGGCAACCCGCAAGCTGATCGTTGACGGCAAGGAAATCGAGGCGGAAGAAACCATCACATTGCTGCAGGCCTGTGAGCAGGCCGGCGCCGAGATTCCACGCTTCTGCTATCACGAGCGCCTGTCGGTGGCGGGCAATTGCCGCATGTGCCTGGTGGAATGGGTGGGCGCGCCCAAGCCGCAGGCTTCGTGCGCCCTGCAAGTGAAGGACATTTTCCCCAACAAGGACGGCACGCCGGCGAAGATCAACACCACCAGTCCTTATGCGCGCAAGGCGCGGGAAGGGGTGATGGAGTTCCTGCTGATCAATCATCCGCTGGATTGCCCGATCTGCGATCAGGGCGGCGAATGCGATCTGCAGGACCAGGCCATGGGCTATGGCCGCGCCGCTTTTCACCGCTTCAATGAGAACAAGCGCGCCGTTGAAGACAAGTATATGGGCCCGCTGGTCAAGACCATCATGACCCGCTGCATCGCCTGTACCCGTTGCGTCCGTTTCGCCACCGAAGTGGCGGGCGTGCCCGATCTTGGCGCCACCGGCCGCGGCGAGGATGTCGAGATCACCACGTACCTGGAAAAGGCCTTTGCCAGCGAACTGTCCGGCAATGTGGTGGACCTTTGCCCGGTGGGCGCCCTTACAGCCAAGCCTTACGCCTTCAACGCCAGACCCTGGGAGTTGCGCAAGACCGAAAGCGTGGATGTGATGGACGCGCAAGGCTGCAACATCCGCGTTGATACACGCGGGCCCCAGGTGATGCGGGTGCTGCCGCGCTTGAACGAAGAGATCAACGAAGAGTGGATCAGCGACAAGGCGCGCCATGCCTGTGACGGGCTTTCGCGCCAGCGGCTGGACCGGCCCTATGTCCGTGTTGGCGGCAAGCTCAAGCCTGCAACCTGGGCACAGGCCTTTGCCGCCATTGCTGCCAAGGTGCGCGAAACGGCGCCCGACAGGATGGCCGCCATCGTTGGCGATCTCGCTGCCGCCGAGGAGATCAAGGCGCTGAAAGACCTGATGACGGCGCTGAAGGTGAAAAATCTGGATTGCCGTCAGGACGGCGCCAAGCTCAAAGCCGGTCCCCGTCAGACCTACTTGTTCAATTCCACCATTGCCGGTGTGGAAGCTGCGGATGCCATTCTGCTGGTGGGCGCCAATCCGCGCTGGGAAGCGCCGGTGCTCAATGCCCGCATCCGCAAGGCTTGGCTGGCCAGCGGCGTGAAGGTCGCCAATCTGGGACCGGCGGTAGACCTCACCTACCCGGTGAAGCAGTTGGGGACAGACATCAACACCCTGGCCGGCATCGCCAACGGTTCCCATGCATTCGCCAAGGTGCTGACTGAGGCCAAGCGCCCCATGATCATTCTGGGACAGGGCGCCATCACGCGTTCCGACGGCGCCGCTATTCTGGCGCTGGCGGCCCGCATCGCCGGCGATACCGGCATGATCGGCCCCGCCGGCGGTCATGGCGAAGGCGGCTGGAACGGCTTTAATATCCTGCACACTGCGGCTTCGCGTGTTGCCGCCTTGGATATTGGCTTCCTGCCGGGGGCGGGCGGCCGCGACGTTGCCGGCATTGTGGATGGCGCCCAGCGCGGCGAGATTGACTTCCTCTATCTTTTGGGCGCTGACGAGTTCGATGTTGCGCATCTCGGCCGGGCTTTCATCGTCTATCAAGGCAGCCATGGCGATGCCGGTGCCCATCATGCCGATGTCGTGCTGCCGGGCGCGGCTTATACCGAAAAGGACGGGCTTTACGTCAATTTTGAAGGCAGGGTGCAGCGCGGCCGTCGGGCCGCGTTCCCGCCGGGCGAAGCCAAGGAAGATTGGGCCATCCTGCGGGCGCTGTCCGAGGTCTTGGGCGCGAAGCTGCCCTACGATACCCGCGCCGCGCTGGTAGCCGCGATTGAGAAGGATGCGCCGCATTTTGCTGGTATCGGAGCCGCGCCTGTGCACGCCGATGTTTCGGCTGCGACCTGGGGCAGCGTGGGGGAGAATGGTCCGCTGAGCAGCGCCCCGCTCGGCCACGCCATTGCTGACTATTACCTCACCAACCCGGTGGCGCGCGCCAGCGAAACCATGGCCCAGTGCAGCCGCGAATTTGTTTTCTCCTCCAAAATGGCAGCGGAATAGATGGCGCTGATCCATTTCTTCCAATATTGGCTGCCATCGGTGCTAGGCCGCGTCTTCAACACCGGCTGGACGGCAATGCCTTATGGCTGGGCCTGGTTTCTCAGCTATGCGGTGTTCATCCTGATCATCTGTCTGGTGCTGATGCTGGGGGTGGCTGTCGTCATCCTCGCCGACCGCAAGATCTGGGCGGCGGTGCAGATGCGCCGCGGTCCCAATGTGGTGGGACCGTTCGGTCTGCTGCAAACCATCGCCGACGCGCTGAAGTTCCTGTTCAAGGAAGTGATCATTCCGGCCGGCGCCAACAAGGTGATCTTCTTTCTGGCGCCTATCGTCAGCGTGATGACCGCGTTCATTGCCTGGGCGGTGATCCCCTTCAACAATGGCTGGGTGATCGCCGATATCAATGTCGGCATCCTTTATCTTTTCGCGGTGTCGTCGCTGGGCGTCTATGGCACGGTGATGGCGGGCTGGGCCTCAAATTCCAAATATCCCTTCCTGTCAGCCCTGCGCGCCGCGGCGCAGATGGTGTCGTATGAAGTCTCAATCGGCTTTGTCATCATCACGGTGTTGTTGTTTGCCGGTACCTTGAACGTCTCGCAGATCGTGCGGGCGCAGGAAACCAGCGGCGTGCTGGCCTTGCTGCACTGGAACTGGTTCTCGCTGCTGTTTCCCATGTTGGTGATCTTTTTCGTCTCCTCCCTGGCCGAGACCCAGCGCCCGCCCTTCGACCTACTGGAGGCCGAATCCGAACTGGTGGCCGGGTTCTTCGTGGAATATTCCTCCGGCCCCTTCCTGCTTTTCTTTCTGGCCGAATATATGAACGTGATCATGCTTTGCGGCATGATGAGCATCCTGTTTCTGGGCGGCTGGCTGTCACCCATCAACATCTGGCCCTTGAACATTCCGTGGTTGGGCTTCATCTGGTTCCTGCTCAAGATCGCCTTTTTCTTTTTCCTGATGGCCATGGTGAAGGCGATGGTACCGCGCTATCGCTACGACCAGTTGATGCGGCTGGGCTGGAAGATTTTCCTGCCCACGTCGCTGATCTGGGTCGTGCTCACCGCCGCCTATGTCACTTTCCTTCGGCCCGTCATTCATCTTCCGGGGTGGCTATGAGCTTCGACCGCACCGCGCGCCAGATCTTCTTCGTGGAGTTCATCAAGAGCTTTATGCTTTCGATGCGCTATTTCTTCTCGCCCAAGGCGACGTTGAATTATCCGTTCGAGAAAGGACCCCTGTCGCCCCGCTTTCGCGGCGAACATGCCCTGCGCCGCTACGCCAATGGCGAGGAACGCTGCATTGCCTGCAAGCTATGCGAGGCGATTTGCCCCGCCCAGGCCATCACTATCGAGGCGGAGCCGCGCGAAGACGGCAGCCGCCGCACCACCCGCTACGATATTGACATGGTGAAATGCATTTATTGCGGCTTTTGCCAGGAAGCCTGCCCAGTGGACGCGATCGTGGAGGGGCCGAATTTCGAGTTCTCCACCGAGACGCGCGAGGAACTTTATTACAACAAGGCCCGGCTGCTCGCGAATGGCGACCGCTGGGAGCGGGAGATTGCCCGCAATCTGGAACTGGACGCGCCTTATCGTTAGCCAATGGGCTGTTAAGGCGTGAGGGGAACGCATGTTTGAGGCTATAGCCTTCTACTTTTTCGCCGCTGTGCTGCTGCTCAGCGCGCTGATGGTGATCGGCGCGCGCAATCCCGTGCATTCGGTGCTGTTTCTGATCCTGGCTTTCTTCAACGCCGCCGGCCTGTTCGTGCTGCTGGGGGCTGAGTTCCTGGCGATGATCCTGGTGGTGGTCTATGTCGGCGCCGTCGCCGTGCTGTTTCTCTTTGTGGTGATGATGCTGGATGTGGATTTTGCAGAACTGAAAAAGGGGGCCCTGCAATATTTGCCCTTTGGCGCCTTGATCGGTTTGGTGCTGGTGGCTGAACTGGTGATGATCGGCGGCACCTGGATGCTGAAGCCGGCGGCCGGCGCTGCCCGCGCCCATGCCGCGCCGGCGGGCCTCAGCAACACCCAGGCATTGGGACACATTCTTTATACCGACTATGTCTATTACTTCCAGATCGCCGGTCTGGGGCTGCTGGTGGCGATGATTGGCGCCATTGTTCTGACGCTGCGCGCCCGTCCCGGCGTGCGCCGCCAGAACATCGCGGCGCAGAATGCCCGCACTGCCGCCATGGCGGTGGACATGCTGGACATCAAGCCGGGAGAGGGGGCGTAAATGACCATCGGCCTCGCCAATTATTTATCGGTCGCCGCCATCCTGTTCACGATTGGCGTGGTCGGCATCTTCCTCAACCGCAAAAACATCATCGTCATCCTGATGTCGGTGGAATTGATCCTGCTGGCGGTGAACCTGAACTTCGTCGCCTTTTCTTCATTTCTGGGCGACCTGGTGGGGCAAGTGTTCGCCCTGTTTATCCTCACCGTTGCGGCGGCCGAAGCTGCCATCGGCCTTGCCATTCTGGTGGTTTATTTCCGCAACCGCGGCACTATCGCAGTTGAGGACGTCAATGTGATGAAAGGTTAAGCGGTGTACGCAGCCATCGTCTTCCTTCCCATCATCGGTTCGGCCATTGCCGGGCTGTTCGGCCGCGTCATCGGCGCCCGGCCGTCTGAATTGGTGACGACTGGCTTGCTGTTTATCTCCGCCGCACTTTCAGTGCTGGCCTTCAACGACGTCGCGTTGCAAGGCCATAATGACATCATCCAGATTTTGCCCTGGATTCACTCCGGCGACTTCGCCGCCGACTGGACGGTCCGCATAGACAGCATCACGGCTGTGATGCTGGTGGTGGTGACGGGTGTTTCCAGCCTGGTGCATCTTTATTCCATCGGCTACATGCACGAAGACCCGCACCGGCCGCGCTTCTTCTCCTATCTGTCGCTGTTCACTTTCGCCATGCTGATGCTGGTGACAGCCAACAATTTCCTCCAACTGTTCTTTGGTTGGGAAGGGGTGGGTCTGGCTTCCTACCTGCTGATCGGTTTCTGGTACATACGCCCGTCGGCCAATGCTGCCGCCATCAAGGCCTTTGTCGTCAACCGCGTCGGTGATTTCGGCTTTGCCCTGGGCATCTTTGGCGTCTGGGCGGTGTTTCACACGTTGGACTTCGATGCTGTCTTCGGCGCCGCGTCGGCCATGGTTGGCAAGAGCTTCGTCTTCGCCGGCCATTCTGTGGATATCCTCACCACGCTTTGTTTGCTGCTGTTCGTGGGCGCGATGGGCAAGTCGGCGCAATTGGGTCTGCACACCTGGTTACCCGACGCCATGGAAGGCCCCACGCCCGTTTCCGCCCTGATCCACGCCGCCACCATGGTGACGGCGGGTGTCTTTCTGGTCTGCCGCTGCTCGCCTTTGTTTCAATTGGCGCCCAACGCTGCGGCCTTTGTCACCTTCATCGGCGCCACCACCGCCTTCTTCGCAGCGTCGGTGGGCCTGTTCCAGAATGATATCAAGCGGGTGATCGCCTATTCCACCTGCTCACAGTTGGGCTACATGTTCGCGGCCGCAGGCGTCGCGGCCTATGACAGCGCCATGTTTCACCTTTTTACCCACGCCTTCTTCAAGGCGCTGTTGTTCCTTTCCGCCGGCGCGGTGATCCATTCCATGCATCACGAGCAGGACATGCGGAAGATGGGCGGGCTGCGCAAGCAGATTCCCTTCACCTACACCATGATGCTGATCGGCAACCTGGCGCTGACCGGCGTGGGCCTGCCCTATATTTTCGGCGGCTTCGGCCTGGCGGGTTTCTATTCCAAGGATTCCATCATCAATGCCACGTTCGGCGCCCATACCGGCATCGGCACTTATGCTTTCACCCTGCTGATTGTCTCCGCCGGCATGACCAGCTTCTACTCTTGGCGCCAGTTCCTGATGACTTTCCATGGCCGCTATCGCGGACTGGACCATCAGCATCTGGAACATTCCGACTCCCATGCCCATGACGAACCGATGGACGGCCATGACGATCATGGCCATGAGGAACACCACGCCCCGGAACTGGAAGAGGTGCATGAATCGCCCAAGGTGATGCTGGTGCCGCTGCTTGTGCTGGCGCTGGGCGCCGTTTTCGCCGGCATGGCCTTCAATCACTTCTTCATCGGTGAAGGCGCGCGCGAATTCTGGCGGTCCTCGATCTTCGTGGCCCCTGGCGCAGAAGGCGGGCTGCCGGTGTGGGTTGAGCTGGCGCCGCTAACGGTCACCATCATCGGTTACGCGATCGCGCACTACTTTTACATCTGGCATCCCGACCTGCCGCGGAAGTTGGCGGCGCGTCGGGGACTGCTCTATCTCTTCCTTTTCAACAAGTGGTATTTCGATGAAGCCTATGACTTTCTCTTTGTCCGACCTGCCTTCTGGATCGGTCGCTTGCTGTGGAAGAAGGGCGATGGCCTTGTGATTGATGGGCTGGGTCCCGATGGAGTTTCCGCCCGGGTGATTGACGCCAGCCGCGGCGCCGTCAAGTTGCAATCCGGTTATGTCTATCACTATGCCCTGGCGATGCTGCTGGGCGTGGTGGCGCTGGCGACCTGGTTCATGGCGACGCGAGGTGGGCTGTGAGCCTGCCGATCCTTTCTCTCGTCACCTTCTTCCCGCTGGTCGGGGCACTGGCCATTTTGCTGATGCCGGCCGCCAAGTCGGCGCGCTGGATCGCGCTTGGCACCACCATCGTCACCTTGCTTTTGTCGCTGATGATGCTGAGCCAATTCGACGCCGCCAATGCGGGCTTTCAGTTGGTGGAAAAGCTGGGTTGGCTGGGGGGTGGCATTTCCTATCACATGGGGGTGGACGGCATTTCGGTGCTGTTCGTCATCCTCACCACCGCCCTGATGCCATTTGCCATTGCCGCCAGTTGGGAAAGCGTCGAAAGCCGGGTCGCCGAATACATGATCGCCTTCCTGGTGCTGGAAACCATGATGGTCGGCGTATTCTGCGCTCTCGATCTGGTGCTCTTTTATGTCCTGTTTGAAGGCGGCCTGATCCCGATGTTTCTGATCATCGGCATCTGGGGCGGCAAGCGGCGGGTTTACGCCAGCTTCAAATTCTTCCTCTACACCTTTGTCGGCTCGGTGCTGATGCTGCTCGCGATCATGAGCATGTACTGGTATTCCGGCACCACCGACATCGCCGCCCTGCTGGCGAGCAGCCATTTCCCCGCCGCGATGCAGACCTGGCTGTGGCTGGCCTTCTTTGCCAGCTTCGCCGTCAAGATGCCGATGTGGCCGGTCCATACCTGGCTGCCGGATGCCCATGTCGAAGCGCCTACCGCCGGTTCGGTGATCCTGGCCGCCATCCTCTTGAAGATGGGCGGCTATGGCTTTCTGCGCTTCTCCCTGCCCATGTTCCCCTCGGCGACGGAGACGTTCGCACCGCTGGTCTTCACCATGAGCATCGTCGCCATCATCTATACCTCGCTGGTGGCGCTGGCGCAGGAGGACATGAAAAAGCTGATCGCTTATTCCTCGGTGGCGCATATGGGCTTTGTCACCATGGGCATCTTCACCCTGACGCATCAGGGTGTCGAAGGCGGCATCTTCCAGATGCTGAGCCATGGCGTGGTCTCCGGCGCGCTCTTTCTTTGTGTCGGCGTGGTTTATGACCGCATGCATACCCGCGAGATTGCCGCTTATGGCGGGCTGGTGAACCGCATGCCGGTCTATGCTGCCTGCTTTATGGTCTTCACCCTGGCCAATGTCGGCCTGCCCGGCACTTCAGGCTTCATCGGCGAGTTCCTCACCATGCTGGGTGCCTACCTGGACAATAGTTGGATCGCCATCTTTGCCGCCAGCGGCGTGATCCTGTCGGCCGCCTATGCGCTTTATCTTTATCGCCGCATCATTTTCGGGGCGCTGGTCAAGCCGTCGCTGCAGGCCATCACTGATCTGACGGCACGTGAGAAAGCGCTGCTGTTTCCGCTGGTGATCGTCACCATTGTCCTTGGGGTCTATCCCAAACCGGTATTCGAGATAACGACGCCGGCGGTGGCCAAACTGGTGCACGACACCCAAGGCGCCATTGCCATGGCGCATGCGCCAAGGGTGGCGGTGAAGGGGGCGGTCCCGTGAACCTCTCGGCCGATCTTCTTGTTCTATTGCCGGAACTGACTCTGGCGCTCGGCGCCATGGCGCTGTTGCTGGCCGGTGCGATTGGTGGGGAGAAGATCGCTTCCACCGTCAACTGGGCTGCTATCGCAATTCTACTGCTCGCGGGTGTGGTCACGGCACTGGGGCATGACGCCACCGCCTTCCATGACGCTTTTGTCTCTGACGGTTTTTCGCGTTTTGGCAAGCTGCTTATTCTCAGCGGGGCGGCTTTATCCATCCTGCTGGCCGGCGAGTTCTTTGCCCGCATTACCCTTT
>JAFAVT010000308.1 GCA_019242275.1 Alphaproteobacteria bacterium | reverse complement strand
CCGGCTTACGAAACCGAAGCTGAACTGGAACGTCAGCGCGGCTTGCTGAAGGCCCGCCGCCTGCCGCCAATCTATGACCGCTCTTCGCTTGACCCGGGGAAGAAGGCGCGCTGGGAAGCCGAAGGGCGAAAACCGCATTGGCGCTTCAAGCTGTCGCGCACAAAGGTGGCCTGGACCGATTTGATCCGCGGGCCGGTTGAGATTGACACCGCCACCCTGTCCGATCCGGTGCTGGTGCGCGAGGACGGCGCCTTTCTCTACACGCTGCCGTCGGTGGCCGATGATATTGATATGGCCATCAGCCATGTGATCCGCGGCGAGGATCATGTCACCAACACGGCGGCGCAGATTGAGATTTTCCGCGCCCTGGGCGGACCGGTGCCGGCCTTCGCCCATCATCCGCTGCTGGTGGGCGCCAAGGGCGAGGCGCTGAGCAAGCGGCTGGGTTCGTTGTCGTTGCAGCAATTGCGCGAGGACGGCTTTGAGCCGTTGGCAGTGGCGTCGTACCTGGCCAAGATCGGCACCTCCGATGCCGTGGAGCCGCGGCTGTCGCTGGCCGATCTGGCGGCGGATTTTGAAATGGGGAAGATCGGCCGTGCCCCGGCGCATTTTGATTCCGAGGAACTGGCGGCGCTGAATGCGAAGACGCTGCATCTGCTGCCGCACAGCGCGGTTGCCGCCCGCCTTGCCGGCATTGACGCGGCACTGTGGGACGCCATCCGCTCCAATCTCATCAAGCTTTCCGATGCCGCCGGTCTCGCCGCTCTGGTCCGCGGCCCGGTAGCGCCGGTGATCGAAGACGCTGCGTTGGCGGCGAAGGCAGCCGAGCTGCTGCCGCCCGAACCGTGGAATAATGAGACCTGGCCCGCCTGGACCAAGGCAGTTTCAGCCGCCACTGGCGTCAAGGGTCGCGGGCTTTATCACCCCTTGCGCCTTGCCCTGACGGGGCGGGGCGATGGACCCGAACTGAAAAAGCTGCTACCCCTGATCGGGCGGGCCAAAACCTTGGCCCGGCTTGAAGGGAAAACCGCTTGACCCAGTCGGTCATTATTCGCCGGATTTCGATTTGCAGCTAACGCTGCAAAAACCTTCGTCTCGCCCACATCGCCGCCCTTATACCCTCCCCTTGAGGGGTGAGGCGGACTTAGCCAAAAGTCCGGTGGACTTTTGGCCCGCCGAACCGAATTTGCAAAGCAAATTCGGGGAGGGGTCCTCCATCAAATCATTGTAAGAAGCCGTCATGCCGATCCGCCTTTACAACACCTTGACCAAGTCGAAGGGCGCGTTCACGCCCTTGGACGCCAAGAATGTCCGCATGTATGTCTGCGGCCCCACGGTCTATGACTTTGCCCATATCGGCAATGCCCGCCCTGCCATTGTGTTTGACGTGCTGTTTCGGCTGTTGCGCCGTGAATATGGCGATGGTCATGTCACTTATGTTCGCAACATCACGGATGTGGACGACAAGATCAACGCGCGGGCGGCCGAACGCGGCATTTCTATTCGTGATCTGACGGAAGAAACCGCGAAAATCTATTTCGAGGATGTGGCGGCGCTGGGCTGCCTGGAGCCCTCCATCACGCCCCGCGCCACCGAACACATCGCGCAAATGATCGCGCTGATCGAACAATTGATCGCTGCCGGCCATGCCTATGAAGCCGAAGGTCATGTGCTGTTCGATGTCTCGTCAAAAGCCGATTACGGCAAGCTGGCCAATCGCTCCTTGAAGGAAATGGTGGCCGGCGCCCGTGTCGAGGTCGCGCCCTACAAGAAGGGGCCGATGGATTTCGTCCTGTGGAAGCCCTCGGATGTTTCAACGCCGGGCTGGGCTTCGCCTTGGGGCCGCGGCCGTCCGGGCTGGCATATCGAATGCAGCGCCATGGCCGGCCAATATCTGGGCGAGACCTTTGACATTCATGGCGGCGGCATTGATCTGATGTTCCCGCACCATGAAAACGAAATCGCCCAGTCGGAAGGTGCCCACCACAATCATCCGCTGGCGCAAGTGTGGATGCATAATGGCTTCCTGCAGGTGGAGGGCGAGAAGATGGCCAAGTCGGCAGGCAATTTCTTCACCATCCGGGAGCTGCTGGCCGACTGGCCTGGGGAAGTGCTGCGCTTCAACATGCTGCGCACCCATTACCGCCAGCCGATTGATTTCACCTTTGCGGGCCTGCGCGAAAGCTGGAAGATGCTGGAACGCTGGTATGCCGTCACCGAGCCGCTGGTTGATCCGGCGCCCGATAGTGGGTTCTTCGAGGCGCTGGCCGACGACCTCAATACGCCGGCGGCCATCGTCAGTTTGCACCAGGCCAGGGATATGGCGCTTGCTGGTGGCTTGGGCTTTCTTGGCTTTTCCAATGTGCAATTGAAAATTGCGACCAAGGTCGCAGCGGTGGACGAAGCGGAGATCGCCCGCGCCATTGAGGCCCGCAAGGCGGCGCGGGCGGCCAAGAACTTCGCCGAAAGCGACCGCATCCGCGACGAACTTCTGGCCAAGGGTATCGTACTCAAGGATGGGCCGGGCGGCACGACCTGGGAGGTGAAGCGATGAGTCGCGAACGCCTCACGCTGTTCGACACCACTTTGCGGGACGGCGCCCAGACCATGGGGGTGGACTTCTCGGTCGAGGACAAGCGCCAGATCGCACTGGCGCTTGATACCCTGGGGCTGGATTATATCGAAGGCGGCTGGCCCGGCGCCAATCCCACCGACACCGCCTTCTTCGCGGAGCGGCCGCCGCTGACACGGGCGCGCTTTACCGCTTTCGGCATGACCAAGCGTTCGGGGCGCAGCGCCGCCAACGATCCGGTGCTGGCCGCGGTACTGAATGCGGCCGCCGACGCGATTTGCCTGGTGGGCAAGGCTCACGGCTATCAGGTGGACGTGGCGCTGGAGATTCCCCGCAGCGAGAACATTGATAACATTGCCCGCTCCATTGAAGCAGTGAAACAGAAAGGCCGCGAACCGCTGTTCGACGCCGAGCATTTCTTCGATGGCTACAAGGCCGATGCGGATTATGCCCTGGCCTGCATCCGCGCCGCCCATGAGGCTGGCGCTACCTGGATCGTGCTTTGCGACACCAATGGCGGGGTCATGCCGGAGGAAGCAGAGCGCATTGTCGCGGCGGTGAAGGATAGGTTGCCGCAGGCGAAGCTTGGAATGCACGCCCATGACGATACCGGCCAGGCCGTGGCGGTATCACTGGCCGCGGTGCGGGCCGGAGCACGGCAGATTCAAGGGACGTTGAACGGGCTGGGGGAGCGCTGCGGCAACGCCAATCTTTGCACCCTGATACCCAATCTGATGCTGAAACAGCCTTATGCCTCGCAATTCGAGATCGGCGTCAGCGAGAGCCAACTGGGCCGAATCACCCATGTTTCGCGGCTGCTGGATGAGATTCTCAACCGCGCGCCGGCCCGCCATGCGCCCTATGTCGGACCTTCCGCCTTCGCTCATAAGGGCGGGCTGCATTCCTCTGCCGTGCTGAAGGACCCGGCCACCTATGAGCATGTGAAGCCGGAAAGCGTGGGCAATGCCCGGGTTATTCCGGTCTCAGACCAGTCCGGCCGTTCCAATGTGCAGGCGCGCCTGGGTGAGGCCGGCATTCCGCTCGATTCCAGGGATGATCGCGTCGGCCGGCTGCTCGAAACCATCAAGAGCCGCGAATATCAGGGCTATGCCTATGACGGCGCCGAAGCCTCATTTGAACTTTTGGCCCGTCGTGCGCTGGGGCAGGTGCCGACCTACTTCGAAGTCGAAAGCTACAAGGTCAGTGTTGAACGCAGTGGTGGTGAGACCGTTTCTGAAGGCGTGGTCAAACTGACGGTGGCTGGTGACAGACTGACCAATGTCGGCCGCGGCAATGGTCCGGTGAATGCCCTGGATGCGGCGCTGCGGGCCGATCTTGGCAAATACTCGGCATTGCTCGCCGATCTGCGGCTGGTGGATTACAAGGTGCGCATCCTCACCACAGGAACCGAGGCCGTCACCCGCGTTATGGTCGAAAGCGCCGATGGGCAAGGCCGGCGATGGTCCACGGTCGGCGTATCCGAGAACATCGTGGATGCCAGCTTTGAAGCGCTGACCGACTCCATTGTCTATAAGCTTTATCGCGATGGAGCAGGCGTCTGAGCCAGCGCCTGCTTCAGGGCCAGCAATGCCGCTTCGGTGCCTTCGGCCAAATGATAGATTTCCAGCACTTCGGGCCTGGCGAAGCCATTGGCGACAATGCCCCGCAGCATGGTGTCCAGCGGATCGAAATAGCCATCCACATTGACCACGATGATGGGCTTTTTGTGCACCCCGAGCTGCACCTCGGTTGATACCTCAAAGAATTCGTCAAAGGTGCCCAGTCCACCCGGCAGCACCACAAAGGCATCGGACATTTGCAGCATGATCGCCTTGCGCTCCTGCAAGTGAGGCGTGACGATCAGCTTTTCCTCCGGTGACACCGGGGCGCTGTTCTCCAACGCCTGCAGAAAGGCTGGAATAATGCCCTGGACTTCGGCCCCGCCTTCCTGCGCCGCTTTGGCTACTTCTCCCATCAGGCCCTGGCTGCCGCCGCCAAAGACCAGATTCCAGCCCAGTTCGGCCAGGCCGGCCCCCAGGGCGCGGGCGGCGGCACGGAAACGGGGATCGTTGCCGAAAGAAGAGCCGCAAAAGACGCAGACGGAAGACTTGGCCATGGGAAACAGGGTTGCGCGCACGGGCCTGCCTTCCTAAACAGGTTCGCCAGGGAAGGAAATGGAGAAAACGCTGTGCCGCGATGGCTGATCATTCTTAGCATTGTTGCCGTCATCGCCTTGATCGCCGGGTATGTCACCTTTGGCGGCGGCAATATGGGGCGCTAGCGGCATGCCGCATCCGGTAGAAGAAGGCAGCGGCGCGCCGTCCTTCCGTCCACTCTGGACGCTGATGCCTTATCTCTGGCCCAAGGGGCGGCCGGACCTCAAGGCACGGGTCTTTCTCGCCATCTTCTTTCTGATCCTGGCCACCGGATTCACGTCCGTCTCGCCGCTGTTCCTGAAATGGACCACCGATCTTCTGGCCAAAACCCCGGCCGAGATCGTGCTGGCGACGGCGCTGTCGCTGGTGGCGGGCTATGTAGTGTCGCGCATCCTGATGCAGGCTTTCGCCCAGTTGCGCGACGGCGTCTTTGCCAAGGTGCAGTACCACGCCATGCGGGAAGTGGCGGTGGCGACTTTTGCCCATGTCCATACCCTGTCGCTGCGCTTTCACCTGGAACGCGAGACCGGCGGCCTGTCCCGCGTTATCGAGCGCGGCACCAAGGGCATAGATACGATTTTGTCCTTCGCCCTGTTCAGTATTTTTCCCACCATTCTGCTGCTGATCTTCTACACCATCATTCTGTTTGAGATGTTGAATCTGTGGGCGGCGCTCAGCACACTGGCGATGGTGGTGGCCTATACCTGGTTCACCTTCGCCATTACCCGCTGGCGCATCGCTTTCCGCCGCGAAATGAACCAGAGCGACACTGACGCCAACACCAAGGCGGTGGACAGTCTGCTCAACTATGAGACAGTGAAGTATTTCAACAACGAGGCGCATGAGACGGCACGCTTCGATGTTTCGATGGAGCGCTATTCCCGCGCCTCGATCCAGTCGCAGATTTCGCTTTCGGTGCTGAATACGGGACAGGCGGCGATCATGGCGTTGGGCCTGGGGGCGGTGATGGCGATTTCCGCCGCCGGGATTGCAGCCGGCGCCTTCACGGTTGGCGCCATGGTGGCGGCCAACGCCATCCTGATCCAGCTTTATGTGCCTCTGAATTTGCTGGGCACGGTTTATCGCGAGATCACCCAGGGGCTGGTGGACATGGAAGCGATGTTCCGCCTTTTGAACCAGCATCAGGAAGTGCAGGACCGGCCGGGTGCCATGCCGCTGAAAGTGAGAGGCGGCGAGATAAAATTCGAAAATGTGGTGTTCAATTACGATCCGGAGCGGGTGGTACTCAAGGGCGTCAGCTTTACCGTCCCTGCGGGCAAGACGGTGGCGGTGGTGGGGCCATCCGGCGCCGGCAAATCCACCATCAGCCGCATTCTTTATCGCTTCTATGACATCCGCTCGGGTCGCGTGACGATTGACGGACAGGATATCCGGGATGTGACGCAGGCGAGCTTGCGCGCTGTCATCGGCATCGTCCCGCAAGATACGGTGCTGTTCAACGATACGGTGCGGTACAATATCGGCTATGGCCGCATTGGCGCCGGCAATGCTGAAATCGAGGAAGCGGCGCGGCTGGCCCAGATTGACAAGTTCATCGCTCTTCTCCCCCACGGTTATGACGCCATGGTGGGCGAGCGTGGCTTGAAACTATCAGGCGGCGAGAAGCAGCGCGTCGCCATTGCCCGCACCATCCTCAAGAACCCGCCCATTCTTTTGCTGGATGAAGCCACCAGTGCGCTGGACACCGGCACGGAACGGGAGATTCAGGGCGCGCTGAACGAAGTTTCGCTCGGCCGCACCACCCTGGTGATTGCGCACCGTCTTTCCACCGTGATTGATGCCGACGAGATCCTGGTGCTGGACCATGGCCGGATCATCGAGCGCGGCCGCCATTCCGACTTGCTGGCTCTGGGCGGGCATTATGCGGCGATGTGGAACAAGCAGCGCGAAGCGGCCGCCGCCCGCGAGAAACTGCGTGAAGTGGAAAACGATCCTGATGTGGCACCCGGCGTCGCCAAGGCGGAGCCGGTTTAACGCGAGAAGAGCGCGAGGAATTTTGCGGCGTGCGCAGGGTCGGTAGCGACAGCGTACCGACGCGCGGAGCGTATCCAGTATACGTGAGCACGCGCGACGCACTCACGACGCAAAGAACCGCGCGTATTAAATTAGCTCGACCCGATCCACTTCGACGCCCTTGTTGCCTTGGCGCGTGGAGTAGCGGATGCGCTGGTCAGGCTCCACCGCCGAAATGCCGGAACGCCGGAGCGCACTGGCATGGAGATAGATATCGCCGCTGCCGCTGTCGGGCATCACAAAGCCAAAGCCCTTCTGGTCGTTGAAGAACTTGATCTTGCCTT
>JAFAVT010000002.1 GCA_019242275.1 Alphaproteobacteria bacterium | reverse complement strand
GCCCCTCATCCTTCGACAAGCTCAGGATGAGGGCCAAAACCCAATTCCTCATGCTGAGCCCGTCGAAGCATGGATGGCAAGCGCCGCCTTAAGCCGCCGTAAGCCCAGCCGCCGCGATGCCCGCCAGGGTGCAGATTTCGTCATTGTCGGAGGTATCGCCTGTCACCCCCACCGCGCCGGTAGGATAGCCGTCACCGCCCTTGACGATGACACCGCCGGCCGCCGGCACCAGGCCATGCGACGGAATGCCGGATAAGGCCGTGACAAAGGCCGGCCGCTCGGCCGCCATCTCGCCGATCTTGCGCGAATTCACCCCCAGCGCCAGCGCCCCGGCCGCCTTGCCCAGCGCGATCCCCATCCGCATGGACGAAGCACCGTCCTGCCGCTGGAACGCTTGGACATGGCCGCCGGCATCCACCACCACCACACTGAGCGGCTTGAGCTTCAGCTCCGCCCCCTTGGCAAAGGCGGCTTCGATGATTTTGTTGGCCTGGGCCAGGGTGATGCGGCTGGTCATGGTCTTCTCCTAGTTGCGTTTGAAATCTTCCAGCACCATCGCCGCGCCCTTTTGCCCGATCATGATGGTGGGGGTGTTGGTGTTGCCGGAAACAATGGTCGGCATCACCGAAGCATCTATCACCCGCAGGCGCTCAAGGCCATGCACCTTGAGCCGCGCATCGGTAACCGCCAGGGGATCGGCGGCCAGCCCCATCTTCGCCGTGCCCACGGGATGATAGATGGTGGTGCCGATCTCGCCCGCGGCATGGACCAGCGCTTGGGTGTCATCGTCCACTTCCGGCCCGGGGCGAAACTCCTCCGGCCGGTAGCGCGCCAGGGCGGGCTGGCGCATCAGCCGGCGGGTCAGGCGCAGCGCATCAGCCGCGACATGGCGGTCTTGGTCGGTGGAAAGATAGTTGGGCGCGATCAGCGGTTTGCTGCGCGCATCGCCGGACGACAGCCGCACCGTGCCCCGTGAGGTTGGCCTTAAGTCACAGGGGCTGACCGTGATGGCGGGAAAACGATGCAGCGGCGCGCCGAACTTGTCCAGCGAAGCCGGCACAATGTGGAACTGGATATTGGCGCGTTCCTGCGTGGGGTCTGAGCGCGTAAAGATGCCCATGGTGGAAGCCGCCATGCTGAGGGGCCCGCGCCTGAGCAACGCATATTCCAGCCCCATCGCCGCCCGCCAGAACAGATTGTGATAGGTCTCGTTCAGCGTCCGCGCCCCCGTCAGCCGGTACATGGCCCGCAATTGCAGATGATCCTGCAGATTGCGGCCGACCCCTTCCAGCGGATGAAAAACGGCAATGCCGAGATCGGAAAGCCATTGCCCGGGGCCGATGCCGGAGCGCTGCAAAATCTCCACCGAACCGATGGCGCCGGCGGAAAGAATGACTTCGCCTTTCGCCCGCGCCTCCATCAGCCGGCCTTCCTGCCAGAAGCGCACACCCACCGCCCGCTTGCCGTCGAACACCAGCGTGTCGGCCAGGGTGCCGGTTTCGATGCGCAGATTTTTTCTAAGGCGCACCGGATCAAGAAAGGCCCGGGCCGCGCTCCATCGCCGCCCGTTCTTCTGGTTGACATGAAAATAGCTGACGCCTTCATTGTCGCCGGTGTTGAAATCGGCGGTCTTGGGAATGCCCATTTCTTCCGCCGCATTGGCGACGGCATCAAGAATGTCCCAGCGGGCCCGCGGCCGCGCCACATGCAACTCGCCCGTGGTGGCGTGGTGAGCGCTGTCACCCAGGAAGTGATTGTCCAGGGCGCGAAACAGCGGCAGCACATCATCCCAGCCCCAGCCGGTCAGGCCCAACTGCCGCCAATGATCGTAATCGGCCGCCTGGCCCCGCACCGCCAGCATGGCGTTGATGGCGGAAGAGCCGCCCAGCGCCCGGCCACGGGGATATTTCAGGCTGCGGCCGTTAAGGCCCTTCTCCGCCACCGTTTCCAGCATCCAGTCGGCGCGGGGATTGCCGATCAGGTAAAGATAGCCGACCGGCACATGAAACCAGATCCAGTCCGCTTCGCCGCCGGCTTCCAGCAGCAGGACGCGCGTTTTGGCATCGGTGGAAAGCCGGTTGGCCAGTACCGACCCGGCCGAGCCGCCGCCCACAATGATGAAATCGAATTCTCCGTCCAGGCGGGCGGCGGTCATGCGGAAAAAACCCCTGATGCGGCGACAATAGCGGTCCAAAACGGGGCTGCAACCGCCCTCAACGCCGGACCGAAATGCTGCTAGAACACGGCTAACATAAATGTCCGACAATTGGCGTGGAGGCTGGGATGGCAAGGGTCAACCAAGGGCGGCGCAATCTTCTGAAAATGGCGGGCGCGGCGCCCGTTCTGGGCCTGCCCTGCGCCACGGCGCAGGGATCGTTGCAGGTCGCAATCCTCACCCAATCGGGCGACGCGGTGGCGATGTCGGTCCCCGCGCAATGGGCGGCCGGCGAACTGGAAAAGGCGCTAACCGCCAGAAACGTCAACGTCAGTCGCGCCGCGGCCGCCAATGCGGTGACCATCTCGCTTAAAACCGATTCCGCCCTGCCCGCCGAAGGCTTCCGTCTGGCGCCCGCCGGCGGCGGCATCGCCGTCAGCGCCGCCGATCCCCGCGGCTTTGTCTATGCCTTGCTGGAATTGGCCGAGCGGGCGAAGTTCGGCAGCGATCCCCGCGCCGCGCTCACCATCGCGCGCGCTGAGACCGCCGCCCCCGCCACCCGCATTCGTTCCATCACCCGCGTCTTCAGCGACGAGCCCCACGACAAGCCCTGGCTGTGGGACCGCGCCTTCTGGCCGGCCTATCTCGATCTTATGGCCGCCAGCCGCTTCAACCGTTTCGCCCTCACCCTGGGGCTGGCCTATGACTTTCCCACAGGCGTCACCGGCGACTATCTGCATTTTGCCTATCCCTATCTGGTCAGCGTGCCGGGCTATCCCGATGTGCGGGTCGAGCCTTTGTTGCCGCCGGGCGAGCAGCAGAAGAACTGGGACGCCTTGCGCTTCATCGCTCAGGAGTGCGCAAAACGGGCCCTCAACTTCCAGCTTGGCATCTGGACCCATGCCTATGCCTGGACCGACAGCCCCAAGGCCGATCATCGCATCGCGGGGCTCACGCCGCAGAACCACGCCCAATATTGCCGCGACGCGTTGGTGATGATCCTGAGGGGCAACCCGGAAATCACCGGCGTCTCCATGCGCATTCATGGCGAAAGCGGCATTCCTGAAGGCTCCTACGATTTCTGGCAGACCGTGTTCGACGCCTTCCCGCTGGTGGGCCGCCGCCTGGACCTGGACATGCATGCCAAGGGCCTGAACCAGACCATGATTGACATGGCGCACAAGACCGGCATGCGGGTGACGGCGGGGCCGAAATATTCGGCCGAGCACCAAAGCCTGGGCTATCACCAGGCCGATATCCGGGCGCAGGAAATTCCCCGACCCGACGCCAGCAACACCGGCACTTTCGCCGTTTCCAACGGCGCCCGCTCTTTCACCCGCTATGGCTATGCCGACATGTATCAGGACGGCGCCAATCTCGGCCTGGTCTATCGCCTGTGGCCCGGCACACAGCGGCATCTGCTCAAAGGCGATGCGGCGCTGGCGGCGGCGATGGCCCGCTCGGCCAGCTTCTGCGGCGCCGAGGGGCTGGAGATCATGGAGCCGCTCACCTTCAAGGGCCGCGAAGGCAGCAGCCAACCCGGCACGCGCAACGCCTATCTGGACCAAAGCCTGGAGCCCAAGGAAGGCGACTTTGCCAAGTTCGAGATCAGCTATCGCCAATGGGGCCGCACTTTATATGACCCCAATACCCGACCCGACGCCTGGCGGCGCAGCCAGCGCGCCAAGCTGGGGGCCGGATCCGATGCGGCGCAGGACGCCCTGGCCTATGCCACCCGCATTCTGGCCTTGCTCACCAGCGCCCACCTGCCGAGCGCGTCCAATCACGAGCTGTGGTACGAGATGCACTGGAACCAGGGCCTGCTGCCGGATGGCACGCCCTATCGCGACAATCCGCAGCCGCATGTCTTTGGCAGCTCCACGGCGCTCGACCCGCAGACATTTAGCTCGATCTATGAGCATGCCGACGACATGCTGGCGGGGCGGGCAAACTGCAAATATTCCCCTGTGGAAGTGGCCAACTGGGTGGATCAGTTGGTCGCTTCGGCCAAGGCCTCGCTGGCGGTGGCGGTGGCGAAAACCCCCAAACCATCCGCCGATTTCCGCCGCCTGGACGAAGATGTGCGCATTCAGATCGGCACCGGCGAATTTTTCGCCGCCAAATTGCGGGCGGCGCTGCTGTTCAGCCTGTTCGAACTGACGCACGATCCCAAGGCGGGCCAAGCGGCGGTGGCGCAGTATGAGAAAGCCCGTGCTGCCTGGGCAGCGTTTGCCGACCGCGCCAAGCTGATCTATCGCGCCGATGTCGCTTATGGCCGCACGCCCTTCCGCCGCGGCCATTGGAGCGACCGGCTGGAGCGCATGGATGCCGATATTGCGGCGGTGAAGGCTGCGGTGGCCAAGCCGGCGGCCGGCGTGGGCCGGGATGCCGCGGCGCTGATCGCCGCAGTGATGAGCAAACCGATGCGGCCGCAGATGGCGGTGGTGCACACGGCGCCCGAGCGTTTTCAACCCAGCAGCGATCTGGTCTTGACCGCCAAGGCGGCAGCCGACGTCACCGCCATTCTGCATTACCGCCACGTGGACCAGGCCGAGCGCTGGACCGAGATGCGGATGACCGGCAGCGGCGGCACCTTCACCGCCACGATCCCGGCCGCCTACACGGCCTCGCCCTATCCGCTGCAATATTATTTTGAATTCCGCCGCGGCGGCCGCGCCTGGAGCCACCCCGCCTTCAACGCCAGCCTGTCGAACGTGCCGTATTATGCGGTGTTCAAGCGGAGTTAAGGCGTGACCGCAAGCCTGCAAGGGAGGCGACCATGTCCGGGAATTGGTTAAGCCTGTTATGCTTGTCTTCCTGCTTGATGGCAATGTGCTCGTTTGCGCAAGCGGCTGACGAAGGACATTCTGCCCTGACAAGGCAGATTCAAGAGACCATAACAAATGTTCGTACGGGAAGAACCTTGGACGCACGCACGGACGCCGCTGACGAACTTAGTAACCTCACACGTAACGTCGACCCGAAAGAAATCGATGATGAAACGTTGGCGAAGATGGTGTCTCTTTTGGACAGTCCTGAAGACCCAGTTCGCGCTTACGTGGCGGGGGCCTTGGGCTTCCTTGGGCCTCGCGCAAAATCGGCCATTCCGAAGTTGGTAAGTATCTTGCCCCTATCAGATTGCATCGAGTTTGGTCTTACATCTGCTGGTGCTATTCGTGTGGCGATTACCAGAATGGGTGGGACAGCGCCCCCAGCGCCCAATTGCCCTAATTGATAAATTCCGGAGCACCACGCCTAGCTGTCATCCCCGGCCGAGTGCGGCGCCAGCCGCACGAGGGGAAGGGGACCCAGCTGCCTGTGAAGAGCGCGACGGATGAAGGATCATACCTATTTTGTTTACATTCTAGCCAGCCGCCGCAACGGCACACTCTATACCGGCGTTACCAACGATCTTTCCCGCCGCATCGGCGAGCACAAACACAATCTGGTTCCCGGCTTTACCAGGAAGTATGGCGTTCACATCCTGGTTTGGTACGAAACGCACGGCGATATCAATGAAGCGATTGTACGCGAGAAGCAGATCAAGGGTTGGAATCGCGCCTGGAAGCTGCGCCTGATCGAGAAAGACAATTCCGGCTGGAACGATCTGTACGAGCGCATTTCAGGTTAGCGCACCGGAAGAACTCTGGTCCCCTTCCCTCGCATCTCGCGCGGACGCGCGCGATGCTCGCCGGGGATGACAATAGGAGTGCGGAATGTCGGCTGCTAACTTTGGTTTCGCAGCAAGCGGTCTGATGTTTTTTGACTTGCGTGATATGCGGTGACTAAGGTCCCGTTTTCGACAACCACCCTTTTTCCAACCAGTCGCCGGGCGCGATGGAGCAGATGTTTCACTTCACGGTCCAGTACCTGGTAATCCTTCCGGCGTACCAAGTATCCGTTCTCGACCTCGGAGCCAATCAACTCGAGCAGCTCCAAATCATTCAAGGCGATACCTCGTTGCTTGAGGCGGGCAAGACCGTGTTTTGAGAATGCGTGAGTGGTCATGATTATAGCCCTTCACAAATTTGTCTTTGTGGGGTCCACCGGATCAGGCAGGTCCCATCTGTGTTGTGCTGTTAAGCTCTCAGCAAAATCTACTACCGCGGCGAGAAACTCCGCGCCGCCCAACCGAGCCGCGTCCCTGAGCTTGCGGAGTGTGTCTATTTCCAACGGGGGGACGTCCACATCTAGCGAGCAATCCTCCGGGGCAAGGCCTTCCAGACTGTTCCACTCATCGTGACTTATCTGATGCTTAATTCGATGTCCCTGAAATAGCCGAGCCGCAATTTGCGACGCCAGGACCTTGAAATCGAATTTCGTGGCTCGTGACGTATTCAAGATATGTGCCGCCCTTTCCAAGGCGGCGGTGCGGATCAGTGCCGTGGGCGTCCAGCCCCGAAGCTCCGCAGCTTGCGCAAGCAGTTCGCGATCCTTCTCAGTCACCCTGATACTGAGGGTCGAAAGATCCTTTTCCTCGGCTTTCGAAGATCTGTCTGCGGGCGCTCGCTTTGGTGCTTTCTTGGCCATGATGCCACCAGTAGCAAATGATTGCTTTCATATTAAAATCACTGCTTTCAAATGAAGTCAAACAATTTTTTCTCGGAAAAAATGGGGTCGGAGTGCATAAGCAACGTCCTCTCCCACACAGGGAGAGGAAAAATTGTTCCGCCCTATCCTCACCCCGCAAAATCCATTTTCCAATGTCCTCCACGGGATAAGGCGAATTGTGCCGCCCGTGGCTATCCCGCCTCTTCCAACCGCGCACCAGCGGCCGGATCATGGGCGGATGAAGGACTTGCGCGGCACAGATACGAACGCGAAGGGCCCTGGGGAGGGGGGGCGGGGAAAACTGTGTGGTTCGAATACCCAAGAGAAAACGCGGCGGCCAGCCCGGCAACCGCAACCGCTACAAACATGGCCGCTACAGCAAGGCCTTCCGCGCCCGTTGTGCCGAACGCAAGGCGATGCTGGCGCCCTTCTTCGCCAAGGCGAAGGCGGCGATCGCCGAGACCCATCGGGTGGCGGATTTCCGCGACGCTTTCGCTGCCAGACTGCGGAAGGAAGGCGATCGCGCTCCCTCTCCCCGCTTGTCATGGCCCGGCCCTCTTTTCGTCAGAAGGTCGCAAGCGCGTCCAGCGCGTAGCGACGAGCCATCCAGGGCCGGAAGCACGGTGTTTGTTGCTCTGGATGGCCCACGTGAAGTGGGCCATGACAATAAGGGGAAGGGCGAGCGTGTGTTATCGCGGCGCCCACCCCTCGCTTCGCTCGAAGGAGCGCCAGCATTTCTAAGCGCGCTTCGCGCGCAAGAAATGCTAGGCGAGCGCAATCGCCGCGTCCATCGCCGCCAGCAGACTGCGCTCGTCGGCTACACCTTTGCCGGCAATGTCGAAGGCGGTGCCGTGATCCACGGAAGTGCGGATCACCGGCAACCCGACTGTGACATTCACCGCCTTCTCCAGCCCCAGCACCTTCACCGGCCCCAGCCCCTGGTCGTGAAACATCGCCACCACCAGATCAAAATCGCCCCGCCGCGCCCGCCAGAACAGCGTGTCGGCCGGCAGCGGGCCCTCAACGGCCCAGCCCCGTGCGCGGCACGCGGCGACGGCGGGAATGATCTTGGCTTCCTCCTCGCCTTCGCCGAACAGGCCGCCCTCGCCGGCATGGGGATTGATGCCGCAAACGGCGATGCGGGGGTTGGCGATGCCGGCCGCCTGCAGGGTGTCACGCCCCCGTGCAATGGTGCGCTCCACCAGACCAGGTTCGATTGTCTCCAGCGCTGCCTTGAGCCCCAGATGCGACGTCACCAGAATGACCCGCAGCTCCGGCGCCAGAAACAGCATCGAGACTTCCGGCGTGTGGGTGAGCGCCGCCAGCAATTCCGTGTGGCCGGGAAAATCATGGCCGCCGGCCTGCAGCGCTTCCTTGTTGAGCGGTGCGGTGACAATGGCATCCACCCGGCTTTCCACGGCCAGCAGCGTCGCCCGTCGTACATATTCATAGGCGGCATGTCCCGCTGCCGCCGAAATTTTCCCAAACGGCAGGCCCGGCGGAATCAGCTTGAGGTCCAGCACATCCACCGTGCCGGCTTCGAAGCGCGCCTCTTCCGGCTGGGCGATCATGTGAAGGCCCAGCCGCTTGCCGGTGATGTGGCCGGCTTCCGCCAGCCGCACCGCGTCACCCACCACCAGCGGCCGGCAGCGGGCATAAAGGCCGGAATGCGCCAGCGCCTTGATGATGATTTCAGGGCCGACGCCGGCGGCATCGCCCATGGTGATGGCAAGACGGGGCAAACTCATGCCCTCATTGTAGCAGCAAGCCTAGCCTTGCGCGCCCTTTCGGGCGCGGGCGCGCCGGGCAATGAAGCTGCGCAACATGTCGGGCACTATGGTGGCGGCCGCCAGGCCCCCGGCCACCGAAAGGTTGAGCACGATGGGATGATGGTCGGAATTGCCTTTCTCCAACACTTCCGAGGCCTGGCAGGCCAGCCCCCGCCCCAGGCAGCGGTCGAGCCGCAGGGCCACCACATTGCCGGCGCGGTGGGTGCGCCGGCGGGGGCCGATGTCGCGAAAGCCCGGCAGCGCCGTGGCGCCCACCGCATTGTAATCGCCGATGATCGCGGCGGGGCCTTCCAGCACTTCGGCGATGTGCAGCAACTGCCAGCGATTGAGAAACTGGCCATGGGAAAGATGGACATTGGCGAAATGAATGCCGCGGAATTTCACCAGCTGCGCCAGCCGTGGCGGCACCCGCCCCGGCAGCACCGACACCGGCAGGCCCAGCGCTTCGGAGGCGGCAAACGGCTCCGGGCTCCAGGCCGCCAGACCGTAAATGCGCCGCTCCATCGGCTGGCGGCAGAAATGGCCGCCCACCAACCCAGGCAGCATGGCCAGATCGGCCGTGCATTCCTGCAGCAGCACCAGATCAGGTTGGTAAACGCGGATCAGGCCGGCGACATCCTCGGCCCGCGCCCCTATCCGGCGCAGCAAATTCCACGACAGCACCCGAAGCGCTGTCGGCGTGCCGGGCGGCGTGGATTCGTGAACAAAGGCGCGCAAGGGAACCCTCCGGCGGATACCTATTTAACTAGCGGACGGGGCCGAAGTTTCAAGCCGGGTTTCATGCCGCCGGGACGGCCTGTAGAAATGGCGAGATGATCTCCCTGATCCTTTCCGCCCTGGGATCGCCCCTGGCCGATACGGTTTTTCTGCTGGTCTGGTTCGTCATTGCCGCCGGCGTCACCACCGACGTGCTACTGACCAAAAGCGATGTCCGCGCCGCCTTGGGTTGGATCGCCGCCGCCTGGCTGTCGCCCATTCTGGGCGGGGTGCTTTATTTCCTTTTCGGCATCAACCGGGTGACGCGCCGCGCCCTGAAGCTGACCCGGCACAGCCGCCGCCAAGTCTGGCCCGGCACCGGCACCGCGCCGACGTTGAAAGACAATATCGCCCAACTGGCCGAAATCAGCGCCCGGGTGATCGGCGGCGAACTGACCGGCGGCAACCGCATCACCCCGCTTGATGGCGGCGATGGAGCCTATTCCGCCATGCTGGCCGCCATCGAAGGGGCGCGCAAAGGCGTGGTGCTGGCCAGCTATATCTTCCGCAATGATGAAGCCGGAGACCGCTTTATCAAGGCGTTAACCGCGGCCAGGGCCCGCGGCGTGGAAGTGCGGGTGCTGCTGGACAGTATCGGTACCGGCTACCTGTTCTCGCCGATGTTGCGGCGGCTGCGGCAGGGCGGCGTCACCGCCCGGCGTTTTCTGCACACCTGGCTGCCCTGGCGCATGCCCTTTCTCAACATGCGCAACCACCGAAAACTGCTGGTGGTGGATGGGCGCCTGGGCTTCATGGGTGGCATCAATATCGGGGCGGAAAACTGCCGCGCCCTGCGCCCCAAGCACCATATTGACGACATCCATTTCCGCGTCGAAGGGCCGGCGGTGCGTTCGTTGATGGCGGCCTTCGCCCATGACTGGGATTTCACCAGCGGCGAGGTGCTGGACGATCCCATGTGGTGGCCGGATCTGCCGGCGGTAGGCAATACGTTCGCGCGCGGGCTTTCTTCCGGCCCCGATGGCGATCTCTACAAGCTGGAAGCCATGCTGGGCGCCGCCCTCACCTTGGCGCGGGAGCGGGTGCGGATTGTCACGCCCTATTTCCTGCCCGATGCGCGGCTGCAATTTGCCATTGCCCAGGCGGCCTTGCGGGGGGTGAAGGTCGAGATCATCATTCCGCAAAAATCCGATCAGCGCCTGATGGATTGGGCGATGGCGGGGCATGTGCGCTTTTTCCGCCATGTCGGGGCGCGCTTTATCCAGACCCCGCCCCCTTTCGACCACGCCAAGCTGGCGACAGTGGACGGGGCCTGGAGCCTGATCGGCAGTTCCAACTGGGATGCCCGCAGCTTTCGCCTCAATTTCGAATATGACCTGGAATGCTATGGCGCCGAGTTCGCCGCCACTCTGGACGCCCTGATTGATACCCGTATCGCCCGCGGCCGCGAGGTGACGCCGGACCAGATGCTGGCGCGGGCTTTGCCATGGCGGCTGCGTGACGCGGCCGCCCGCCTATTGCTGCCTTATCTTTGAGGCTCTGGCAGGTGGCGGCGAATTTGGTTATTACTCAGACAAAAGAAGACAAGAGGCTCGGATGCGATCAAACGTCGTGATGATTTTTTCTGCCACCTGTCTGGCCGGTGTGGTGAGCGCAGGCGCGGTCTTTGCCGATGCCCATTCCGACCGCCAAGCGCTGATGCGGTCCAACAATGCTGCCTATAACGCACTGGATGCCCAAGTGGTGGGCATCCTCGACCCCGCCACCGTGAAAGCCCAGGCGCAGATCCTGATAGATAACGGCGCCAAGATCGCGGTCCTCTTCGCGCCGGATAGCGACCAGAACGATGCCGGTGCGCAGAAAGCGGTGTGGACCGATGCCGCCGGCTTCAAGGCGGCCAACGACAAGTTCATTGCCGATGCCAAAACATTTCTGACCGCGCCGGATCGCATCGCCATGGCGCATGCGCTGGTGACGGTGCAGGCCGATTGCGCCGCCTGCCACAAGACCTATCGCGTCATGCCGCCGGCGCCCGCGGGACGGGGTGGGCGTGGTCCCGCACCGCCGCCGGCTGACCAGTAATCAGATGGTGGGGCCGAGGCCTTCGAGGCGGCCGGTGGAATCGCCATGGCGCTCCACCTTGGTCTCCATGCGGTCCATCAGTGACAGCCACAGGTTCGACATCACCGTGCCTTCCGGATAGATGATGTAGCGGCCTGGATCGAGCTGGCCGCAACCGCGGCCCGCCAGCACCGAGAGGCAGTTTTCGTGGTCGTGACGGGTGGCATAGCCATTGCCGTTGCCGAGCAGCACCATGGCGTTGTCGAGCATGGTCTTGTCGCCTTCCTTCACCGACTTTATCTTGTCGAGGTAATAGGCAAACTGCTCGGCCATGTAGGTGTCAATCTTGATCACCTTGGCGATCTTCTCCCGGTCGCCGGCATGGTGAGTCAGGCCGTGATGCTCTTCCGGAATGCCGATCTCGTTATAGGTGCGCCGGCTCTGCTCCACGCCCAGCATGAAGGTGGAAACGCGGGTGGCATCCATCTGGAAAGCCAGAATCTGCAAATCTGCCATCAAGCGGAAATGCTCCTTGAAGGTGTCGGGCACGCGCAGCGGACGCACCACGCCCTTGGGCAGTTCTTCATTGGTGGGCGGGGCATCGAGGCGATGCTCAATTTCGCGAATGGAGGAAAGATATTCATCCACGCGGTGGCGGTCATTCTGCCCCAGTTGGGCATTGACCTTGGTGAGACTGTCGCGGGTGTAGTCCAGGATGGAACGGTTGTAGGTCTCTTGCTGGTCGCGGGACTCGCCGGCATGATCCGAGGCCGTGGCGTTGCCGAACAGACGGTCGAACACCACGCGGGGGTTGACCTCTTTAATGGCGGGCGTCTTGGCGTCTTTCCACGAGACATTGTTGGAATAGATGCAGGCGTAGCCGGGATCGCAGCCCCCTTCCATGCGGCCATAGTCAAGGCCCAGTTCCAGCGAGGGAAAGCGCGTACGGCTGCCGATTTTGTTGACCATCACCTGGTCAAAGGAAATGGCGCACTGGATATCGTCCGAGGCCGTCTTCTTGATGCGCACGCCGGTGCCATAACAGCCGATGGCCTTGGCATGGTCGCCGGCGGCGTCGTAAAGCGCCATCGGCACCGAGAGATTGCCCAGCAACAGGAAATCCTTCTGATGCCGCTTGAGCGGCTCCATCGAGGTACCGGTGAGATCGTAATCAGCACCCGGTCCCTTGGGATACCAGGCCGAGGATTCCAGCCCGTTGGGATAATAGAGCAGCGAGAAGCGGTTCTTCGGCATCGCTTTGGCGGTGCGCGCAGCAGCCTCAGCCGAACCAATCAGGCTTTCTGGAATCATCGCGTCCAAGAAGGGAAGTGCGATGGCCACGCCAGCGGCACCTCTTAGCAAGGCACGGCGGCTGAGCGGCGAACGGCGGGCGATCATCATTTGCTGTTTCCTCCGACGGGAAGGCTGACGGGTTGCAGGCCGGATTGCGATTTTGGTTTGGCGGCGGCGGTGGTGGTGGCGCCGCCACGGGCGTTCTGGAAGGGGAAGCTTTTCACCACATTGATGATGACGCTGTTGAAGCTGTCACCCTCGGCCTTGACCTGGGCAACGATCTGCTCGATTGCCGGGCGGTCGGTGCCCTGAATGCCCCGGCCCAGCGCATAGGACAGGACCTTGCGCACCACCGCGTGGCGGAAATCATCCTTGCGGCTTTCCAGCACCTGACGGAACTCGGCCGGGGTGGTGAACTTGGTGCCGTTGATCTCGCCGGAAACGTCAATCGGGATGCCGTTCTCCTGGCTGCGCCAGGAACCATCGCCGGCGTAGTTCTCCAGGGCAAAGCCGTAAGGCTCCATGCGGGCATGGCAGCCGGCGCAGATCGGGTTGGTGCGGTGCTGCTCGAATATCTGGCGGGTGGTGCCGGTGAGGGGGTGGTTGTCGTCCACCTTCAGGGGCGGCACATCCGGCGGGGGCGGCGGGATGCGCTGATTGAACAGGTTCTCCAGGATGTATTTGCCGCGCACCACCGGGGAGGTGCGCAGGCCCGTGCCCAGCGGCTTGGAGGTCAGGGTCATGATCGAGGCCTGGGTGATCACCCCAAAGCGCTGCTTGGGATCAAGCTGGACCTTCTGGAACTCGTCACCGCTGACCCCTGAGATGCCATAGAGCTTGGCCAGCCGGCCATCCACGAAGCTGTAATCGCCGTCAATCATGTCAGTGATGGGCCGGTTGTTGGCGACGATATAATTGAAGAAATGCTCGGTCTCGCCCTTCATGGAGGCGGCAAGGGCCTTGTCGAGATTGGGGGTCTGTTCAAGCCCGCGAATCTCAAGCCACTGGCCCATAAAGTCCTTGGTCAGGGAAATCGCCTTGGGGTCCTTGAGCATACGGGCGATTTGGGCATCCAGGTTCTGGCGCAGGGTGCCGGCTTTGGCCTGGGCGAACAGCTCATTGTCCGGCATCGTGCTCCAGAGAAAATAGGAGAGCCGCGAGGCAAGCTGATACTCGGTCAGGGCATAGACCTTGCCGCTGCCATCAGCTTGCGGGTCCTCTTCCAGACGGAACAGAAAATTCGGCGACATCAATGCCGCGCGGATGGCGAGCGCGGTCGCTTCGGACATGGATTCACCGGCATGGGCAAAGGAAAGGGCGGCGAATTTCATGACGCCGTCCACTTCTTCCTTGGTGACGGGTCGGCGCCAGGCCCGCGGCAGGAAAGCTTCGATATTGATCCTTACCTTGGCCTGGCTGTTGGCGAAGTCGGCCTTGAACTCCTTGCTGGCGTCCAGAATCTTCTGGGCTGGGACCTCAGACAGCACACCGCGCTCCTCGTTCGTCGGCTTGAAGGAGCGATGGACAGAGTTTTCCGCTGCCTCGAGATAATGTTCGACCAGCACGGGTGAGATGGTGAGGGTGTCGCTGTTGTTGTCGAAGCCGTCGCCACGTTCATCGGCAGGGAAGTCGGCGGTTGGATCGTAGCTCGCCGGCAGATAGAGCAGTTCGCGAATGGTATTGGCGTATTCGCGATTGTTGAGCCGATGCACAATCACCGGCCCCGGATCGGGCTTGCCGCCGATGCTCAGCACATCATTGGCAATCCAGTCGGTGAGCAGCTTGCGCTCGCCTTCGCTGGGGCGGTTCTTGACCGAGGCGGGGGGCATCAGATCGCCCTTCACCATGGTGGACACCTTGTCCCAGAACTCATCATTGCTCGCCATGCGGCTCCTGGCATCATCCTCATCTTTGAACTTGAGCATGATGTCGCCCTTGGGCTGGGCGCCCGAATGACAACCGACACAGTATTTGTTGAAGACCGGCGCAATGTCGGAATCGAATTTGGGGTGGCCAGCCGGCGTGCTAGTTGCCGTTACGGAAGGTTCTGAAGTGGCGGCGAGAGCATAGAGAACCGCGCCTTGCAACAAGGCGCCGCTCAAAGCCAGCAATATGGCCTTGCGGTTCATCTGCGTCGCCTCCCCGAGGCCTGGGCCTTTGCCATATTTGTCTGAGTTATTCCTATATGGCTTTTCCCGGTCTCGCAATCCTTCCACACGGCCTCCGGGGACCGGTCAGTCGTCTTTGGCGGCCACGATCATGTCGGCAGCGTCCAGCGCAACCTGCATCGCCTGGCGGTTGTCCGTTATGGCCAGGCCGGATTTCAGCTTTTCCACCGCTTCCTGGAACCTGGCTTTTTTCGCAGGATCAGCGGTATCGGGAATAACACCGTTTCCGGTGGCGGCGCACGGATTGGGCGCGGCGGCACTGAAGCCGTCCGCCTTCGGGCCGACCAGGCAGTTGATGGCGCTCTGCATGCGCTGATGAATGTCCTCGATACGGAAAATATTCCGCGAGCCGGAACGGGCAACGGTCTGGGCGGCGCTGATTTCCACGGGCAGATCAACTGCAAGAGCAGGCAGCGGCAGCAACAGAAAAGCGCCCACCAGAGAACAACTCTTTACCATATCAATCCTCACCAAAATGAACCGGATCAGCGCGCCTTGACGGCCAGCACATCCATACGAAGCACTTGTCCGTTAGGCGGCTTGCTTGCAACATCGTCTAAAATCTGCTGCCGATCCGACCTGCCCTTCGCCCCATTGTCAATCTCCCGATCATTGCTGTCCACTGTCTGAATCAGCACTTTTGCACCCGCCGCAACCGGGATCGTGACCTGAAAATCCTCTTTGTAGATGGTGTGCGAGACGCGCGGATAATTGTTTAGGGTGTAACTTGCCGCCGGCGAAGAGACATCAATATGCCATTGCGAATAGTCGGTGCTCTTATCCTCACCGCCAACGACAAACCAGGGATTGGCCGCATCGGGCGCCTTGCCGCCCTCGATGCGGGTCGGCTCGAAAAGTCCTCGCACGCGTAAGGTCACGTCATAAACAACGCCGGGGCGGCCGCCAAAGGTAAAGCTCTTTTCGTGGGTGTGCGCATGGAGACAAGTGTCCGGTTGCTCGACATTCTCGCCCATGCATTCATCGTGAATAAACAGTCCCCGGAATCCACCGGCAGGGTCGTCCTGGGCAAGCACGGCACCGGCCGCCATCACACCTGCCAGCAAGAACACATTTCGTCTCATGACATCACCTTTTGTCCCCGCGGCACTCAACGCCGCGGCTGATCGAAAGACAGATTGCGGCTGAAGAACGGCATCACAAAATCCTGGAAGCGGAAGGCTACATTGCTGGTGTGCGTGCCGGGATAGATGGTGAAGCTATTGGGCACGCCATAGATGTCGAGCAGATCATGCAGTTTGCCCGCATCCACCTTAAGCCCGTCCTGGTCCCCCACATCCATGGCGATGGCACGATATTGCTTAAGGTTCTGGACATACTGGTCCACAAAAGCCAGCGGCGCATTGGCTGCCCATTTCGCCAGCACTGCGTCACGGTCTGCTCCGACCGGCAGGTCAAGATACAGCGGCGGTTTTTTCGGATTGGGCGACCAGGCGGCGGCACTGGCGAGCTGCGCGCGCAGACCAAAGGGCAGCTTTTCGGCATCGGCTGGGGTCTTGACCGCAGCAAGCGGATCTTCCGCCGGCGCAGTTCCGGCCGGTGCGCCGGGTGGTCCGCCCGCGCCGCGCGCCGACATGCAGCATGGGCTCATAATGTAAAGGGCGCCAAAGACTTCCGGATGTTTCATACCGATGCGGCTGGCGCCATAGCCCCCCATGGAATGGCCAACCAGGCCCCGACTGTTGCGGTCTGCAATGGTGCGGTAATGCGCGTCCATGTAGGCGACCACGTCACGGGAGACATAATCCTCGAAATTTCCGGTGGTGATGGAGTTGGAATACATAGACCCGTTGTGAACGGTCTTGGCGTCCGGCAGCACCACGATCATCTCGCGCACCCCCTTGGCGAAGGCTCCTTCCACGGTCTGGGGCACGCGAATTTCCTGCGTCCATTGCTCGGCCCCGATGGAGTAGCCGTGCAGGGCATAAACTACAGGATAACGGCGGCTGGTATCCGCGGCATAACCGGGCGGCAGGATGATCACGGCGTCGCGGTCCACCGCATCGCCTTCCAGGTTGCCTTCCAGCGCCCTGCCGTGAATTTTGACGTGTTCAACGATGGTTGGCTTGGCACCCGACACCGGATCAGGCCGGTTGGTGCCGACCTGACTGGAAACCGGACTGGCCGCCAGCGCCAGGCAAAGGATTGCCCCCGCGCGCCTCAGCATCGTCTTGGGCATGTTTTGCTCCCCGGCTTATGGTTATCGGCCGAGGGCAATTTGTCAGACAAAACTGGAAAAGGCCAGAAGCGGGGAGCTTTTGCAAACGATAGCGAAACACTAGCGCGGCAGGAGCCTGCAAACGCCGAATGTAGCGCCTTCGCGCTTGGGCGCGATCAGTTGCGGTACTGCTGCACCCGGGTTGCCCTAAGTCCCGCCAGACCGAAGCGGTCAATGGCGTGTTGCCAGGCGAGGAATTCTTCCACCGTCAGCGTATAGCGCCTGCAGGCATCGTCCAGGCTGAGCAGGCCGCCGCGCACGGCGGCAACCACTTCGGCCTTGCGGCGGATCACCCAGCGGCGTGTGGAGGGCGGCGGCAGATCGGCGAGCGTCAGCGGGCTGCCATCCGGTCCGATGACATAGCTGACCCGTCCCTTGCGCTCTTCGAGCATCTAGAAAACTCCCAACACAACCACGGCGAAATCTAAGCGCTGCGGCACTAAGAAAGGGCCAAGAACCGTGGTAAACAAACTCATAAACGCTTTCCTCGAATGTGTCGGAAAAGCCCGTTTCATGGGGCTTTTCCGCTCACATCAGCTGGTCGGCAATTGTTCCAGTTGCTGCAGCATCTGGTCCACGGTGGTGATGATGCGAGCTGAGGCGGAATAGGCTCGCTGGGTGGTAATCAACGTGGTGAACTCGGTGGCGAGATCAACCGTAGAACCTTCCAGCGATTGCGAGGCGACGCTGCCGGCCGAGCCGGAGTCGGCGACGTTGATGTTGGCGGCACCGGAAGCCTTGGTGGCCATATAGGCGTTGCCGGACATCGGGCCCAAGCCGTCGGGATTGGCGAAGGTCGCCAGCGGCACCTTGTAAACGTCCTGTGCCAGCCCGTTGGAGAATTGCGCCGTCACGGTGCCGTCCTTGGCGACGGTGACGCCGGTGACGGTACCGAAGGGTGAGCCGTCCACCGTCGAGGCATTCATGGTCGAAGTCGAGTCATATTGGGTGACGCCACCGGTGCCGCCCACTGTACCCAGGTTGATGGTGATACTTTGGGCCGCCAAGCCCGTTGTCGCGGCCCAGGGAATGTTCAGCGTAATATTTCCGGTGGGCGTGGCAATGGCGGTGTCGGCATTGGCCAGCGAGCCGTCACTGTTGAAGCTCATGGTACCGGAGTAAAGCGAGCCGCTGGTGGAGACATTGGCGGCGTTGCCGGCATAGGTGACTTCGTAGTTCCAGGTGTTGGCGGCACTCTTGATGAAAGAGAAAGTTAAAGGCTGGCTGCCGCCCTGGCTGTCATAGACATTGACCGTGCGCTGGAATTCCGGCGGCACGTTGCCGGCCGCCATATCGCCCGCGCTATAGGGGCTGACGATTGCTTCGCTGGACTGCAAATTAGCCTGGATGCCAAGATTGTCTGTGGCCTGCGCCTTGCCGGACACGCTGGAGATATTGATCAGCGTCAGATTGCCCGTATCGGTAGGAACCTTGCCCTGGCTGTCCAGAGCCCAGCCGCGCAGATAAAGCCCGGCAGCATTGACCAGATTGCCGTCAGTATCGGGGCGGAAGCTGCCGGCGCGGGTATATTCCAACACCGACGAAGTGGTGTTGGGCGAAACCACGAAGAAGCCGTTGCCCGAAATTGACAGATCGGTGGACGAGGAGGTGGTGATGGGAAGGCCCTGCGCCGTCACATCCTGGCCGATCACGGCGGTGACACCGGCGGCGGCGCCGCCCTCGCTACCGGCGGAGTTCAGGAAGGTTGAGAAGTTGCTGGTCGCCTGCTTGTAACCCACGGTGTTGACGTTGGCGATGTTGGAGGAAGTCGCCGAAAGGGCCGCGCTGTTGGCGGAAAGGCCGGCGACACCGATATTGAGAGAACCAAAAAGAGACATTGCTTCATTCCTTCAGGGAATTTTGGGCTTCGCCCGCTATTCCATCCGAGTGGCGCCGTTTCTCGGCGCCGTTGTTTGTTGAGTTCAGTTTCCGATTGCCCCGATATCCCCGAGGCCGATTTCCATGTTTCCGATGACAAATTGCGGCGTGCCGCTGGTGAGGTCGATCTGCCCGACCTTGCCGGCGCTGACGACGCTGGTGGTAAGCTTGTTGCCGGCGCTGTCAGTGGCGGCGATGCTGAGCTTGTAGGTGCCGTCCGGCTGAACATTGCCGTTATTGTCCTTGCCGTCCCAGGCGAAGGCATGGCTGCCCGAAGCGGTTTCCGCCGGGCCGGTGAAGACCACGCGGCCGGCGCTGTTGGTGACGATGAGGTTGGCGCTGGCGGCGGTGGACCCCAGGGTATAAGTCCAGTTGGCGGCGCCATCAGTCAGCGAGGCTTGGCCGTTTGTCACCGATACCGTCTTGCCTAGATAGGAACTGGCATAGGTGCCGGCTTGGTTGCTGCCTTGGGCAATCAGGCTTTTGAGATTGGTATTGGTGTCAATCTGCTGCTCGACCTGGCTGTACATCACCAGTTGCTGGGTGAACTGGTTGGAATCCATCGGCGAAGTGGGATCCTGGTTCTTGAGCTGGGTGGTCAAGAGGGTCAGGAAGGTGGAGAAGTTGCTCGACAGTTGCGCCATCGCGCTTGTGCCGGCAGCGCCGGCGGTAGGTGTAGGCGTTGTGCTGGTGACAGGCGTGGTCATGGCGGTTATACCCTGATGTCCAAAAGGCCCAGCCCGTTGCGGGCGTAGGTGCTTGCGGCCGTGTGGGCAGTTTCAGCTTGCGGTGCGGTGAAGCTCATCCGCGTGCCCCGTACAGGCGCCGTGGCCTGTTCCTGTCCGGCATGGCCGCCCTGCTGGCGCAGGGAGAAGTTGAGACCATCCGGATTGACGTCCAGACCGGCTTCACGCAGGGCACGCGTCAGAGCCGGGGCATCCTTCTGCAAAAGATCCAGTGTCTGGGGCTGGTCGGCGGAAAGATGGGCTTCGGCCTTGCCGGTGGCGTCAATAGAAAGGCGTACTTCCACCCGGCCCAGTTCCGGTGGATCAAGGCGGATATCGAACTGCTTGGCGCCGGATTGCGAGCGGGTGGCGATGTCCACCGCCAGGCCGTGCAGATTAGGCGCCGGATGGGGCAAGGGCGCAGGCAACGAAGATGCCGAAGCCGCGATCGGGCCGCTGCTGTTGGCAGTGATTGGTGCCGGCCCGTTTGCGGCCAGCAAATCCGGCTGTGCTGCGCTGTGCGTAGTGGGCGCCTGCTGGGCGGCAGACGCTTGCGGTTGACCGCGCACATCGGCCGGCAATTGATCCACCGGTTTGGTGTCGCCTTGTTTGGCATCGCCATCGGTGTTGGTGAAGGCTTGCGGCTGTTGGATGTTCGCGGTGGCGGTGTTGCCGGCAGCAGGCTTGGCGCCATCCAGCATTTTCTTGAAGTCGGTGCCGTACTTGGCGGCTTTGGCGGCAGCAGGCTTATCCT
This sequence comes from Alphaproteobacteria bacterium, assembly GCA_019242275.1. Classification (GTDB taxonomy): domain Bacteria; phylum Pseudomonadota; class Alphaproteobacteria; order Micropepsales; family Micropepsaceae; genus Rhizomicrobium. Next base: position 3,910 of record JAFAVT010000002.1, on the reverse strand, counting down.
CAGGCGAAGCCTGGGGCGCGGTGGCCGTAACGTCGGGATCTGTTTCTTCTATATCGCTGTCGGTTTGTGCATTGGCCGCAGTCTGTGGCGCGGTAGCGGGCGGCGTTCCAGCCGGACTTGCGCCTTGCTGGGCGGGGGCGCCCACATTCGCATCCGCCGTGGGAACGGCGTTAGTATTCTTTGGCAGGCACGGTCCCTGGGGTGCGGTGACATTAGAGGTGGGCGCGACGCCCGTGTCGCCGGACTTGTTCGGCACCGGAGGCTGCAGCGCGGACAGGTTTGCTTGCGGCGGCACCATCGCCAGCACGGGCGCAGCGGTTCCGGCGTTATCATTGGCGACCGGCTTGACCTCGCTGTCCTTGGTCGGAGCCTCGGCCTTGCCTGGCGGCAGGGTCTTCACCGAAATCTGGGGCGGCGTCGCCATCACCGGCAACGCCAGGGCCATGTCGGCCGGAATGGCGGCATCGTCGGCGCTCGCTGTCTCGTCATCCGTCGGGCCGTCCTGCGGCGCCGGCGCGGCGTTGCCGTCAGGCATGACGGGCACAGGCTGCGCCAACGCCAAAGATTGCGCTGCGGTCTGATCTACCGCGGGGTCCAGTGCCGCCAACAGGTCAGCGAAACTGTCGCCGCTGTCCGTCGTGCCCGGGGCTTTTGCGCCATAGGTAAGCAATGCCGCACCGGCGGAAGAAGCAATTGTCTGCGCTGCCAAAGAGGCCAAGGGAAATCTCGTGATGCGTGCGGACAATCCGTAGCAAGCGGCGGACCAGCGCAAAGCCCGCGCTTTCTCTGGATTTTTTCACCAGCAGGATGGGTCAGGCGCCCCTTTCGTCCGGGTAGGCTCTGCCGGTGCGGCAAACCTTGCCCAGGGCGCATCGTCCTAAAAAGCCGCGTGGTTGCTGGAAAAACGCCCTTAAGAAAATGGCACGGGGCTTGCGACACGCTTTAGCGGAACAAAGCATCCGGACCGTCCCTTGAGCTTCAACGGCATCGCCGCTTCTGCCCTCACCGCGCTGAAGACCAACAGCACGGCGCTGGGCGTGGTTTCGAACAATGTGGCGAACATCAATACGCCGGGCTATGCGCGCCGCGTCGTCAATGAGCAGACACTGGCCGCGGGCGGCCAGTTGATGGGCGTTGATATCGCCACTGTGCAGCGAGTGGTGGACAAATTCCTGCAGCAGGAATCTCTGTCGGCCGGCGGTGGCGCCGCGCAATATGACATCCAGGCGGGCTTCTTCTCGCAGCTCAATGGCGTTTTGGGCGCGCCTGGCGACAACCAGTCGCTGGCCACCGGCCTCAGCAATTTGCAGGCAGCGCTCGCCACCGCCAGTCAGGCGCCCAGCGCGCCCTCCAGTGCAGCCGCCATTCTCAATACCCTCAAGGGCCTTTCCAACGACATCGGGAATATCTCCAGCAACATCACGGGACTGCAGACCCAGATTGATGGCCAGGTGGTCAGTTCGGTGGCCGAGACCAACGCGCTGATCAAGCAGGTTTTCGATCTGAACCTCCAGGTCAAGAATGCCGCGGCGGCCGGCAATACCGACAGCGGGCTCAGCGACCAGCGCGACCTGGCACTCTCGAACCTGGCGCAGAAGCTGGCGATCAAGATCGCCACCGCTTCCGATGGCTCGCTGCAAGTCAGCACCGCTGACGGCATCAATCTGGTGAGCAACACTTACGCCCAGCTCTCCTATAGCGGCGGGGCGCAGAACGGCGTCTATGGCAACATCCAGATTCAAGACATAAATCCCAACAATGGCCAGCCGCTGGGTCAGTCCTTCGCGTTGGATCCGCATCTTTCCGGCGGCGCCCTCAAGGGCATGATTGACATGCGCGACCAGGAACTGGGCGGCCTGTCCCAGGCGCTGGGCAATTTCGCGCAGTCCACGGCCAAAGCCTTCAACGCTCAGGCCAACGCCAATGCTGCTTTTCCGCCGCCGACTTCGCTGACCGGCCGCAACACCGGCTTGCTCTCCACTGACGCCCTGAATTTCAGCGGCAAGACGACGCTGGCCGTCACCGGGTCCGACGGCACGTTGATCAAGCGCATAGACATAAACTTCGGCGCCGGCACCTTGTCGGTGAATGGCGGTGCTTCCGCCAGCCTGGGCGGCACCATCGCCAGCTTCACCACGGCCCTCAACACCGCGTTGGGCGCAGACGGCACCGCCGCCTTCAGCAATGGCGCGCTTAGTCTGACCAGCACCACCAGCAACGGTCTACTGGTGCAGGATGATGCCGCTACGCCTGCATTGCGGGGTGGCGCAGGCTTTGCGCAGTTCTTCGGCCTGAACGATGTCTTCAAGGCGCAGGCGCCATCCCTCACCGCTACCGGCCTTTCCGCTTCTGACGCCAGCGGCCTGGCCGTCGGCGAGCAGATTGCCCTGTCGCTCAAGGGCCCCGGTGGCGACATCGTTAGGAATGTCACCGTCACCGCCGGGGCGGGCATGACCATCGGCAATGTGGTGGCAGCGCTCAACACCGCGTTGGGCGGGGCTGCTACCTTTACCTTGAACAGCGACGGCTCGATCTCCACCGCCAAGTCGGCGCTCTATGCCGACTATCAACTCAATGTCACCAACGACTCGACCCAGCGCGGCGCAACCGGCGTCAGCTTCACCACCCTGTTCGGCCTGGGCGACAACAACCAAGCCAACCAGGCAGTCAATTTCGGCGTTACGCCGGCGATTGCCACGGCACCGCAGCGCCTTGGCATGGCGACGGCGCAGTTGGCGGGCGCTACCCTGGGCCAGGTCGTCGTGACCGGCGGCGACAATTCCGGTGCCCTTGCGCTGCAAGGCGTCATCACCAGCAATCGCAGCTTCGGCGCCGCGGGCGGCCTTGCGGCCCAGACCGGCTCGCTGGCGGACTATGCCGCCACTTTTTACCAGGGCCTTTCCACCCGCTCGAACCAGGTCACCCAGGCCCAGCAGACCCAGGATGACCGCTTGCAGGAAGCCCAGACGCGGCAGTCGGCCAATTCCGGCGTCAGCCTGGATGAAGAACTGACCAATCTCACCACCTACCAACAGGCCTATGCCGCCGGGGCGCGCCTGCTCTCTGTGGTGGGCCAGCTTTACGACACGCTGTTGCAGATCCAGTGAGATGACAGATGAGCATTGATCGCGTCGCCACCGCCCAGCAGAGCGCCTTCTTCCTCAGCCAGATCAATCACGCCGGCGCCAAGCTGGACGTCACCAACCGCCAGATTGCCTCCGGTGTTGTCGCCGATTCCTATGCCGGCTTTGGCGACCAGACCCAGGTGCTGCAGGCAACGCTGTCGGCCCAGGCCCGCAACAACGCCTATGCCAGTGCCACCAGCCTGGCCAGCACCCAGGTGGATTTGCAGGACACCCAGCTTACCAGCCTCTCCGATCTGGCGGCGCAGTTGAAGAAGGCGGTATCCAATGCCGTTGCCAACAATGATCCCACCGGGCTGATGAGCCAGGTGGACAATGTCTTCAGCCAGGCCGTCTCCATCCTCAACAGCAAGGATGCCAATGGGGACTATATCTATGCCGGCGGCAGAACTGATACCACACCGGTCTCCATCACTTCGCTCAGCCAGTTGGTGGCAGCGCCCTCGACGGCTTCCATCTTCACCAATGCCGCCGCCAAAAAGGCGGTGCAGGTGGCCGATGGCCAATCCATCAGCTTCGGCGTCACCGCCTCCGACGTTGCTACCAGCCTGATGCAGACGTTGAAAGACATCGCCACCTTTGACGCCGGCGGCAGCGGCAACTTCGACAGTTCCACCAATCTCAGCGGCGTCCAGAACAATTTCCTCACCGGCCAGATCGCAGCCGCCGATACGGTGGCTTCTGGTCTTACCAATGTCACTGCGCAGAACGGCAATGTTTTCAACCAGCTCAAGAGTGCGGTGGACCAGCAAACTTCGACCGATACT
>JAFAVT010000338.1 GCA_019242275.1 Alphaproteobacteria bacterium | reverse complement strand
TGAGTTCCCATGCGCATCCTTCCCCTGCTTCTGTCCGGCGCCGCCGCCACCCTGCTGGGCTGCGCCGCCCCGGTGGTCGTGGTTCCCGGCCCCGAGCACCAGATCGGCTCGGTCAATGTCTCGGCCGGCCATTTCACCGATGTGCGCTGGTCGCGCTTTGGCGGCCCGCTGGATCACATCACCTTCGTGCCCGAAAATGACTCCATCACCTGCGAGCGCGTCACCATCAATTATTTCGACGGCACCAGCCATGATGTCTTTTCCGGCACCGTGCTGGCGGGCAGCGCCACCACCATCTCGCTGCCGCCGCCCAATGACGGCGCCGTTTCCAATGTGGTGTTCAGTTGCAAAGCCGAGCATGTGGATGGCGCCCGTGTCGCCCTGGCGGCGGTGACGGATTCTTGGCCGCATGACTGGGAGACTGCCCAGATTGATAGGCCGGTTCACGTCACCACCGAAGCCCGCGCTGACTAGGCATTCAGGTCCATTTCCGCCCCGTTCCGGCGGAAATGGACCTCGCCTGCGACGTAAAGCGGCTCCATACTTTAGCCACCAAGGCCGTTATGATGGCGGCCATGATGCGGTTCGCGCCCCCTTTGGCTTTCGCCCTGCTGGCCCTCTTGGCCCTCCCCGCGGCGGCGGAGAAATACGGCCTGTCGCACAACGAAAATCTGCGCTTCCTCGACGACATGGCCCACAAGCCCGGCATCCTCAAGCTGCCGCAAGGGGTGATGGTGCGGGTGCTGGCCAGCGGCAAGGGCGAAGCCGTCACCGGCCGCGCCGACAAGGTGACGGTCAGCTATAACGGCTATCTCATCAACGGCGTGCGCTTCGGCGGCACCTTGCCGGGCAAGCCGCAAGTCTTCACCGTCTCGCGGGTGGTGCCGGGCTGGACCGAGGCATTGCTTCAGATGCACGAAGGCGATAGCTGGGAAGTGATTGTCCCGGCCGACCAGGCCTATGGCGAGGGCAGCGCCGGCAATATCCCGCCCGACCAATCCTTGCTGTTCGTCATCCGGCTTGAGCATGTGGAGCACCCATCCTGATGTTGCGTTTTGCTGTTGCCCTTCTGATGCTTTCCACCGCCGCCGCACTGGCGCAGCCCGCCGTGCCGGCGGTGCCGCCGCTGCGCAGCACCCAACCACCGGCGCCGCGTACCGCCACGCCGGCGCCATCGGCGCCGCGCGCTGCCGCTCCGGTTGCCGATGCCGATGCGCCGCCCACCAGCGCGCCATTTGCCGCCGCGCCGGCGACGGCAACAACAACGGCAACCGCCCCGTCGGCAGCCGCTGCCGCCGACGCCCCGCCCACCAGCGATGCCCCGACCAAGACCGCCTCGGCCACGCCCAATGCCGCAGCGGCGACAGAAGCCGAGGCCTCAGGTCCGGCCTTGCCGCCCACCGTCACCAAGAACTATCCGCTCACACCCGAAGGCAATGCCCGCTTTCTGGCCGACTATGCCGCCCGCCCCGATGTGAAGAAGCTGGATGGCGGCGTGCTCTATCGCGTGCTGCATGCCGCCGAGGCCAAATCCAACGGCCCCCTGGTGAATAACGATACCGTCACCGTCTCCTATCGCGGCTGGCTGATTGACGGCACCGCTTTCGACCAAACCAAGCCGGGCGCGCCCATTCCCTTGAGCCTCAGCGCCGTGATCCCGGGCTGGCGTACCGCCCTGATGAAAATGAAGGTGGGCGACCTGTGGGAAATCGCCATTCCGTCCGACCAGGCCTATGGCGCCGAAGGACGGCCGGGGCGCATTCCGCCCAACCAGACGCTGGTCTTCGTCGTCAGTCTGGCCAAGGTGGAATACGCGGGCTGAGGGCGGCTCCCACGGAACCTTACACGCCGGTAATGGTTATCCTGGGTGCGAGGGACGTTTGGCGCGGCATTGACGCGCCCCACAGGGAGTTCAAGTTTATGAAATCCGTAAAACTCGCCGGCATTGCCGGCTTTTGCTGCGTTGTCGCCCTGCCCGCTTTTGCCGCCTGGGATTCGCTGGGCTCGGTGGATGTCAGCGGCCGGGGCCCCGGCATGATGATGCGCGGCAACGACCGTGACGGCCGCATGGGCATGCGAGGAATGGATCGCGACAATCGCATGGGCATGCGGGGCATGGACCGCGATGTCCGCAATTTCGATCTCGGCGGCCCGGTGGAACGGCTTCAACTCAGGGCCGAACGCAGCGACATTGATTGCCGCTCGGTGATGGCGCGCTTCGGCAATGGCGAGCGCCGCGACATCTTCCACGGCACCCTGCAACAGGGTCGCACGGCCGACATTGACATGCCCGGCCGCGCCCGCGACCTGGACGGCCTGGTCTTCAACTGCGCTGCCATGGACGGCCGCGGCGGCACCATCCGCATCAGCGCCGATGTGGGGCGTTATCGCAATGACTGGATGCGTGGGCCCAACTGGCGTTCCACCTGGTCGCGCACATTCAACTGGGGCAGCAACGCGGTGAACAACTGGCGCCTGGTCGGCACCGAAAGCTTTGAAGGCCGGGGCGACAGCGAGCAGGCCTTTACCGGCTGGCGCGGGGTCAATGCGGAGTCAGTGGCCTTGATGCCGCTGGAAACCGATGCCCGCTGTGCCCGTGTGGTCGCCCGCTTCGGCAACGGCCGCGAGCAGCCGCTGAGCGTCAACAATGGCGATCTGCTGCGCCGGGGCCAATATTACAAGCTGGACCTGCCCGGCCGCAGCCGCGATCTCACCAGCCTGGCGCTGCGTTGCAGCCCGGTGGGAGCGCGGCGGGTTTCGATCCAGATCTTCACGGGTCGCTGAAGCAAGCAGCGAAGGCCGCGGGATCAGTCCAGCGACGCCAGTTTGGCTCGCATCACCACCTGCGGCCAGACCTGCTCGATGGAAAGGCCGCGGCCTTCGATCATTTCCTCCACCGCGCGGGTGGCGCCGGGACAAGTGGGCTCGGTGGCGTCGTCATAGACAAGATAGCCGCCGGGCGCCATCACCTCCCAGACACTGTCTTGCGCATATTTCACGGCGGAGTGCAGCACCACATCAATATGGGCCAGACCGAAACTGCCGGCCTCGGCATAGACAGTTTGCGCCGTGTCCTGGATCAGGCCCTTGACGAAAGTGACATTGTCCAGCCCCAGCCCCGCAGCGGTGAAGCGGATGGTGTCAAGGTTGGTGGCGGCAAAATCGTCCGGCGGCGGCAGGTCAACACGGGCATCAACTTCCGGCATGCCTTCGAAGGTATCCAGGGCCCAGACCTTGGCGCCCGGATAAAGTTCTTTCAGCAACGCCGCCATGAAAAGCGCGCCGCCGCCGCGATAGGTGCCGTATTCGATGACATTCTGCGAAGCCAGATCTTTCAGGAAAAACTTGGTCAACAGAAACAAATTCATCAGCCGGGGCTCGGTGCACATGGTGCGCACCTGCGGTAGGCGAGCGACTGCCAGGGCCTTGCGGAACAGCGGGTCGTTCCAGACTTCTTCCGCCAGCGTGCCATGAGCCAGAGCCGAACCCCGCTGATAGCCGTCATAGGCGCAGCGGCCACGCTCGACCACACGCGCCATGTCGAGAGCGGGTAGGCAAGCTACCGGCACCGTCGGCACAATCAGGTTGCGCTTCAAATGATGAACAACGCGCCTGGCGATTGCCATGGAGACTCCGGGGCCGAAAAGAGCGCTTCCCTAGACCAAAAAGCCTTGCAATTTGGTGTATTTAGCGGAAATCCGCCGAACTGACGGAACTTTTCACCGTCATCTTCGTTAGGACGACAGGCCCGAACTGCGGCCAAAAGAAGGGCCAGACCATTGGGGCGTTTGCGGCATCGTCATGGCGGGCTGATCCTGCGGCGACTCTGCGCCGCCGCTCTCGCCTTTGCCGTGATCCTCAGCGCGCCGGCTCTCAAGGCCCAGCCCTCACTGGAATATGCGGTGAAGGCGGCCTATCTCGCCAAGTTCGCGCCCTTTATTGAATGGCCGGACGGCACCTTCCCCGACGCCGCCGCGCCGCTCACCCTTTGCATTCTCGGCAGCGATCCTTTCGGCGCCGAACTCGACAGGGCCGTGGCGGGTCAGAAAGACGGCGACCACCCCATGGTGCTGCGCCGGATTACAGCCATCGAAGCCACTACCGGCTGCCAGCTTCTCTTCACCAATGATGCCCCCCTGGCACAGCAGGCGCTGGAGCAGGTCAGAACCCGGCCCGTCGTCACGGTGACGGATTCCAGTTTGCGCACCCGCGGCGTGATCAGCTTTGTGATGGTGGACAATCATGTCCGCTTTGACATTGACAAGTCAGCGGCCGATGCGGTGGGGCTGAACATCAGTTCCAAGCTGCTGGCCCTGGCCCATAACGTGCGGCAAAGGGGGGCGCGATGAACCGGCGCCGCTTCAGCCTGCCGGTGTTGGCCGCTCTCGCGGCCGCGGGCTTTCTGCTGGCGGCAGGCCTGTTGATGGCGCGCTATGAAGACCGGCTTTATACCGATCAGCAGATTAAGAATACCGATGAACAGGCGCATATCCTGGCCGCCAGCGTGGCCGGCGCCGTCGCCTTCGAGGATGCCCGCGCGGCGCAGGAATATATCGGGGCGCTCAGCGCCAATCCCGAGCTCTTGGCCGCGGGCGTTTATGACGGCAGGGGACAGCGCATTGCCGGTTTCAGCCGCGGCGGCGCCACCCTGCCATCGCGGCCCCCCACACCCGGCTATGGCGACGGGCATATAGACGTCACGGTTCCCGTCACCCAGAACGGCGCCGCCCTCGGTACCGTCTTCCTCAGCGCCGCCGCCGAACCGCTTCAGCGCCGCATTGCCCGCTATATCGGGCTGGTGCTGCTGGTCACCATGGGGGCGCTGGTGATTGCCGTGCTCAGTATCAGCCAGAGCGCCCTGGCGCGGCGGGCGGACCAATTATCGGTGGTCAATCACCGGCTGCAGGACGAAATGACCGAACGGGCCCGCACCGAAGAAGCCTTGCGCCAGGCCCACAAGATGGAGGCGGTGGGGCAACTGTCGGGCGGCATCGCCCATGACTTCAACAATCTGATCATGATTGTGAAGGGCAATCTGCGCCTGCTGCGCAAGCGGCTGGACGCCAATGCCGAACAGCCTTTGCATTATATCGCCGCCGCCGAGGAGGCGCTGGACCGCGCCGCCCATCTCACCCAGCGCATCCTGGCTTTTTCCCGCCGCCAGCCGCTAAAGCCGGAGCCGGTGCGCTTGAGCACCCTGGTGGCCGATCTCGGCCCGCTGCTGCACCATTCCCTGGGTGAGGCGGTGGAAACTGAGACGCAGCTTGATGCCAATTGGTGGATACGCTGCGACGTCAACCAGATGGAAAATGTAATTCTCAATCTGGCAATCAACGCCCGCGACGCCATGCCCGAAGGCGGGCGGCTGATGATTTCCACCCATGATCTGCATTTGGCCGTCGCGCCCGCGGGCGCCGACGACTTCAAGCCCGGGGAGTATGTCGCTCTGACGCTGCGCGACAATGGCGTAGGAATGAGCGAAGAGGTCAAGAGCCGCGCCGTTGATCCTTTCTTCACCACCAAGCCGCTGGGCAAAGGCACAGGGCTTGGTCTTTCCATGAGCTTCGGTTTTGTCCGCCAATCCGGCGGCCATCTTGTCATTGCCAGCGTGCCCGGACAGGGCAGCGAAATCACCATCTACATGCCGCGTGCGGAAGGAGCCGCCTGATGGGACAGATACTGCTTGCTGAAGATGAAGCCATGCTGCGCATCATCGCGGTCGAGATGCTGGAAGATGCCGGCTTCACCGTCTTTCAAGCCGGCGACGGCGAGGAAGCCCTGGCGCTGCTCAAGGCCAATCCCGGCATCGAGCTCCTGGTCTCCGATGTCAAGATGCCCCGCATGGATGGCTATGCCCTGGTGCAAGCAGGACGGGACTTCAAGCCCGACCTCAAAGTGCTGCTGATGACCGGCTATGCCCAGGAACCGCCGGCGGAAGTGGCGGCGCTTAAAGGCGTTCAAACCCTGCACAAGCCTTTTAATCTCGACAAGCTCTGCCAGTTGGCGGGTGACATGCTGGCTCAGCGCTAAGATCAGGACACGCAATTTCCTCACCCTTCGACAGGCTCAGGGTGAGGTTTCAGAAAAGTTCCTCATGCTGAGCTTGTCGAAGCATGAGGGGCGTTGACGAAAACTGTCCTAAGACGAGCAACTCACTTCCAGACCACACATCGCCGCCGGCGGCGGTGCCGCAAACTCTTCCATCTTCGGATGCTCGTCATAAGGCGCCTGCAACAGCTTGAAGATGCGGTCCAGGGCGGCGACATCACCGCGATCCTGGACGGCGCGAATGGCGGTCTCCGCCACCCAGTTGCGCAGGACATATTTGGGATTGACCCGGTCAAGGCCGGAAAGCTCTTCATCGGCCACCCGCGCGCGCCAGCGCTCCAACCAGTGCGTCGCTTCGGCGCGCGCCCCGCCAAACCGATTTAGCCACCCTTCCTTCGCGCGCGGCAACTCGCGGAAAGTCAGGGTGTAATCCGCCCTACCCTTGGCCATCAGCGCCAGCAATTCGCCGATCAGCCGGTCATCGCCCTCTTCCTCGCGGCCAAGACCCAGCTTGGCCCGCATCAGGCTGCGATAGCGGGCGCCGAAATGCCGCTCAAAACCATCCAGCGCTTCCAGCAAAGTCTGCGCCGGCACGATCCGGGACAGCGCCACAGCCAGAGCGCGCAAATTCCATTGCGCAATGCCGGGCTGGTTGATGACGCTGTAGCGGCCCTGTTCGTCGCTGTGATTGCAGATGAACTCCGGATCATAGCTATCCATGAAACCGAAGGGGCCGTAATCCAGGGTCAGACCAAGAATGGACATATTGTCCGTATTCATCACGCCATGGGCGAAACCCACCGCCTGCCAATGGGCCATCAGCACCGCAGTGCGCCGCACCACTTCGGCATAGAAGTCGGCATAATCCAGATCGGGGAAATGTTCGGCAATCACATGATCAGCCAATGCCCGCACCGCTTCGGTGTTGCCGGCATAATGAAAATGCTCGAAATGACCGAAGCGGACATGGCTTTGTGCCAGCCGCGCGATCACGGCCCCCGGCTCCGGTTTTTCCCGCAGCACGGTTTCGCCGGTGGCAACCAGCGACAGGGCCCGGCTGGTGGGAATGCGCAACGCCGCCATCGCTTCACTGCAAAGATATTCGCGTATGGACGAGCGCAGCACGGCACGGCCATCGCCGAAGCGTGAATAGGGCGTCTTGCCGGCGCCTTTGAGCTGGATGTCCCAGAGCTCACCCTTGCGGTTGCGCACCTGCCCGATCAGCAAAGCGCGGCCATCGCCCAACTGCCCGGCCCAGACACCGAATTGATGGCCGGAATAAACCTGGGCCAGGGACTCAAAACCTTCCAGCGGCAGATGGCCGGCCATCGCGGCCGCAAAACGCGGATCGCTGAACACAGCCGGATCAAGATCAATCAGGGCCGCGGCACCGGGGTTTGCGTGCAACAGCTGCGGCTGCCCGCCCACCTTTTCCCCCGGCAGGTGCGTAAAGAACGCTCCGCCCAGGCGGGCGAAATCATTCTCCACGGCGCCGGCAATTGGCAGGCGGAAGACATCGCTCATGGCGAATTATAACGCTTAGGCGGCGTTCTCGCGCTTTTTGTCTCCACCCCGCTTCCAATGCGGCCTGGAACCGTTGCGCTTCTTGGGTGCCTGGGGATGGCCGGCTTGGTCGCCGTGACCGTGGACCCCCTTGTGACCGCCACCGTGACCAAGGCCACCCTTGTGGCCGCCGCCATGATGGTTGCGCGGTTTGCCGTGGCGATGGCCGTGGGCCTGACGGCGCTCCTCGACAGCCTTGAGTTCCTCCGGCGTCAGCTCCGGCAGGTCATGCGGCACCACCGTGATCTTCATGCGGATGACACGCTCGATATCGCGCAGCAGGCCGCGCTCGCTCTGATCACAGAAGCTGATGGCAATGCCATCGCCGCCGGCGCGCGCCGTACGCCCGATGCGATGGACATAGGATTCCGGTTCCTGCGGCAACTCGAAATTGATCACATGGCTGACATCGTCAATGTCGAGCCCGCGGGCGGCAATATCGGTTGCCACCAGCACCCGCGCCTTGCCGCCGCGGAAATTCTCCAGGGCCCGCTGGCGCGCATTCTGAGACTTGTTGCCATGAATGGCTTCCGCCGGCACCCCGGTCTTTGACAAATGCTCGGCGACGCGGTTGGCGCCATGCTTGGTGCGGGTGAAGACGATCACACGATTGAGCGACACGTCTTTCAGCAGGGCGCTGAGAAGCTGACGCTTTTGCGGCATTGGCACATAATAAAGGCTTTGCGTGACGCGGTCGGCGGTCTTGCTCTGGGGTGCCACTTCAACCCGCTCAGGGTTGCTGAGGACGTCTCCTACCAGCTTGACGACATCGTCCGGCATGGTGGCCGAGAACAGCATGGATTGTCGTTCTTTCGGCAAATAGCCGACAATTTTGCGCACATCGCGGATGAAGCCCATGTCGAACATGCGATCGGCTTCGTCCAGCACCAGCACTTGCACCGCGTCCAGGCGGATATGCCTCTGCTGCACCAGATCGAGCAGCCGCCCCGGCGTGGCGACCAGAATATCAACGCCGCCCCGCATGGTGTTCACCTGCGGGTTCTGGCTGACGCCGCCCAGGATCACCGCCCGCTTGAGATTGAGGAAGCGACCATAGGTGCGCAGAGACTCGTCAATCTGCACCGCCAGTTCGCGGGTCGGCGCCAGGATCAGGGCCTTGGCCTCCTTGGGCCGGGGTGGAACATGGCCCACCGACAGCTTCTGCAGCAGGGGCAGACCGAAGGCCGCGGTCTTGCCGGTACCGGTCTGGGCGATACCCAAGAGGTCGCGACCGGCCAACAGGGCCGGGATGGCCCGGGTCTGGATGGGGGTGGGATGGGTGTAATTCTCCTGCGCCAGCGCACGCAGAATGGGCTCGGCCACGCCAAGCCCGGCAAAAGTCAGATCAGTCACGCAAGTCCTTCAAAACCGGGCGCGCACCAAAAGATGAGCGGAAACGGCTGGTTGCCGTCTTCCACGCACACTGGAAGGAAACGGAA
>JAFAVT010000313.1 GCA_019242275.1 Alphaproteobacteria bacterium | reverse complement strand
CGACAAGGACGACCTGCCGCTGTTCGCCCGCGCTACGTTGGCCGAGCAGGAAACACCGGTGGCCCTTCCCGCCATGAGTCTGGGTCAGCAGGTGGTGGAGGATTATCGCCATCTGCATCTGTCGCTGAAGACCCATCCGGCTGCCCTGTTGCGGCCCGCATTGGATGGACGACGCATCGCCACCAACGCGGCGTTCACGGCAATGGGTGATGGCGCCCGCGCCCGCATTGCCGGGCTGGTGCTGGTGCGTCAGCATCCCGGCAGCGCCAAAAGCATCTTCATGACCCTGGAAGATGAAACCGCTGCCGCCAACGTCATCGTCTGGCCGAAAATCTTTGAGGCTTACCGTCCTATCGTGATGGGCGCCCGTTTTGTCGCCGTCAGCGGCCGGGTGCAAAGTGAATCAGGCGTCATTCACCTGATCGCCGAAACGATGGAAGATCTGACGCCGCTGCTGCGACGGCTCGACGCCGAGAAAGCAGAAATGGTGATGCCGCGCGGGCGCAATTTCCACTGACCATGATCAGGGGGACTTCTTCTGCTTTCCCGCCTTGGCCTGTTCCGCCGCGATGGGGGTGGCTGCGATGCCCTTATTCTGTTCATTGCCGGAAATTTCCTCTGACCGCTGCGGCAAACGGAGAGGAGAACTCGGCTTCTGAGTTTTAGGCTGGTTGGGAGTGGATTTTGGCATGGCGGACAGTCCAGCTTTTCCTGAAAACCGCCGAACTGCTGCAATGTTCCTGTGATTTCGCACGGCCAATCGTGTAAGTAACTGTTTATAAAAAGATAATTTCCTGCCAACCTATCAGCAAACCTTCGGACAAGAAAGAAACCCGTGTCATACTCCACCCAACAAAAAGAGCTTTGGGGGAAGATGTGATGCCGATACCAGCGCGATGGGCCTTTGCGGTCCTCTTCATAAGTGCGGTCGTTCCCGCCCGCGCCGCCGATTACCAGACCAACCTTGGCCCGATGCCTCTGGACGACGAAACCAAGGCGGTAATTGCAGGCCGCGGCGACGCGACGGCCCGCTATGACGGCAAAACCCTGACGGTGAAAGGTAGCTTCCACGGCCTGCCATCCAGCGCAACCGAAGCGCATCTCTTTCTCAGCGAACATATCGGCGTTCCCGGCCGGCAGGCACTCGACCTGACCGTCACCAAGGCTACCAGCGGCAGCCTGTCCGGCAGCTTCAACCTGACGCCTGAGCAGGCAAACGCCTTGCGTCTGGGGCATCTCTATATCCAGGTCAACAGCGAGAAGGCGCCGCCCGGTTACAGTTGGGGACCGAAAGGCACGCTATGGGGCTGGTTGCTGCCGGCACACAAAACCGCCGGCCAGGATGTGCCGCAGGCCGGCCACTGGTTCATTCCACAACTCGATACGCCGTCGCGCTGAGGGACATGCAAGATGCACATCAAGACAGTCCTTTTTGCGACCGCTGCTCTCATCACCGCTATCGGCCTGGCGGGTGTCCGCGCCCAGACCGCCGCCGGACCTTTCACCCAAGCCCAGGTCGAAACGGGACGGCAGGCCTATAACGACAATTGCGCCAACTGCCATCAGAATGACCTTTCCGGCGCCACCGATGCACCACCGCTGGCCGGCGCCGCCTTCATAGGCGCCTGGCGCGCCCGCACCACGGCCGACCTTTTCAACAAGATCAGCAAAAGCATGCCGCCGGGGCGCGGAGGCAGCATGGATGATGCAACCTACCTTGCCATCACCGCCTATGTCCTGCACGCCAACGGCGCCACCGCCGGAAACGCGCCATTGACTGCCGCCACAGCGGGGGGCATCGGCAGCATCGCCAGTGGCACTATGCCGGCCGACATCACCACTCCGCCGCGCGTGGCGCAAGCAGCGCCCGCGGCTGGTCGCGGACGGGGCAATGTGGCGACCTCCGCCGGCTTTGCCCAACCGGGTCAGGAGGTGCGGTATGGCGATCCCGGCCGTTTCGCCCTGCCCAGTAAGTTCGGCCTGCTGTTCAAGGGCAACATCCAGAATTATGTCCCCGTCACCGACGCCATGCTGACTCATCCTGCGCCGGGTGATTGGCTGATGATGCGCGGCAATTATCAGGGCTGGAGTTACAGTCCATTGAAGCAGATCACCACCGCCAATGTGGATCAACTGCAACTGAAATGGATGTGGTCCATGCCGGAGAATGGCACGATGGAAGACACGCCCATCGTCCATAACGGCATCATGTATATGTGGGGCACTGCCAACACTATTCAGGCGCTGAATGCCAAGACCGGCGAACTGTTGTGGGAGAACCGTATCGGCCCCGCCTCGCGGGCGCCCGGCCCTGGCCCTTCGTCGGAAGAGACCCGGGCCATGGGGCTTTATGGCACCAATCTTTATGTCAACACGCCGCAGGGGTGGATTTACGCCCTCGACGCCCGCAGCGGCGAGGAAGTGTGGAAGACCAAGATTCATGACGATCCCAATCTGGGCAGTTCCACCGGTGGCCTGATCATCATTAAGGGCCGGGTGCTGGTGGGCATGACCAACTGCGCCCGCGCCGGCACGCCCGACCATTGCTACATCAGCGCCTATGACGCCAAAACCGGCAAGCGGGACTGGAAATTCGTTACCGTGGCACTCAGCGGCCAGCCTGGCGGCGACACCTGGAACAACATGCCCGACAACAACCGCAAGGGCGTCGAGACCTGGGTGGCCGGCACTTACGATCCTGAACTCAACACCACCTACTGGGGCACAGCGCAAGCTAAGCCGTGGCGACGCGATCTGCGCGGCAGCGGCAGCGGCGCCACCGATTATGCCAATTCCACCCTGGCGCTTAATCCGGAAACCGGCGCCCTGAAATGGTATTATAACCACGCGCCCGGCGAGACTTTCGATCTGGACGAAGTCTTTGACCGCGTGCTGGTGGATCACGGCGCGGAAAAATCGCTGCTCACCATCGGCAAGGCCGGCATTCTGTGGAAGCTGGACCGGGACAGCGGCAAATATCTCGCCCATACCGAGACTGTCTTTCAGAACGTCTTCACCAGCATTGATCCCAAGACCGGCCATCCCACCTATCGCAATGACGTGATAGACCAGAAGGTGGATCAGTGGCTCTCATCTTGCCCCGGGCCGGAAGGCGGTCATAACTGGCAATCGGCCAGCTATCACCAGCCCAGCGACGCGCTGATCATTCCCCTGTCGCAATCCTGCGTCTTCATGCTGGGCAACGGCTCGGAAACCTATTTCGAGATGCCGGGCTCGGACGGTAACATGGGACGTCTATCGGCCTATCGCGCCAAGGACCTCAAACCCCTGTGGTCGTTCCAGCAGCGGGCGCCGTTCCTTACCGCCGTAGTCTCCACCGCCGGCAATGTCGCTTTTGTCGGCGATTTTGACCGTGTCTTCCGCGCCATTGATACCCGCACCGGCAAGACCCTGTGGAAGACCAGGCTGGGCACCACGGTACAAGGCTATCCCGTCAGCTTTCTGGTGGACAGCAAGCAGTATATCGCCGTCACCACGGCGCTGGGCGGCGGCAGCCCGGAACTGAAACCTGGCACCATGCTGACCGAAGTGCATCGTCCCGCCACCGGCTATGCGCTGTATGTCTTCGGCCTGCCGGATAGGAAGAAATAAAGGATCGCCATGCGTCTTGTATTTTCTGTTGCCATTTGCCTCTTCACCCTGCCGCTGGCGGCCCAGCCCGCGCCGGGGGACTGGACCAGCTATGGCCGTGATTCCGCCGCCACACACTATTCGCCGCTGGCGCAAATCAAACCGGCCAATGTGAGCAATCTGAAAGTTGCCTGGACCTATCACATGCTGGCCGATGCCCCGGCGCCGGTCGGCGGGCGCGGCCCCCGCGCCGTCGCCAGCCAGGCAACGCCGTTGGCGGTGAACGGTATTGTTTATCTCAACTCGCCGATGGGCTTGATCGTGGCGCTGGATGGCGCCAGCGGCAGCGTGCTGTGGCGCTATTCGCTTCCTGGCAACTCGCGGCCTTCCACCCGCGGCATGGAATATTGGCCCGGCGAGAAAGGCCATGACCCCGAACTGCTGTTCGGCACCTCCGACGGCAAACTGATGGCGATCAGCGCCAAGACCGGCCAGGCGATTGACGGCTTTGGCGAACATGGTGCCATCAATTTGCGCACGGCCGAGGTGATGAACGGTATGAATAGTGCCTTGGCGATGTCGGCGCCGCCCATTGTCTATAAAGATGTGGTGATCACCGGCGATCAGGTGCAGGAGCAGCCGACCAAAGGTTCGTCCGGCGATGTCCGGGCCTGGAATGTAAAGACCGGCAAGCTGATCTGGACCTTCCACACCATCCCGCGCGCGGGCGAGCCCGGCTACGAGACCTGGGCGCCGGGCAGCACGGCGCAACGCTCCGGCGTCAATGTCTGGAACATGATGAGCGTGGATGCGCGCCGCGGCATCGCCTATCTGCCCATCGCGGCGCCGGCGGTGGATCGCTGGGGGGCGGATCGTGCCGGCGACAATCTTTACAGCGACACGCTAGTGGCAGTGAATGCAGCCACGGGCAAGAAGTTGTGGCACTACCAGCTTGTCCATCACGACATCTGGGACTTCGATCTTGATACGGCGCCGGTGCTGCTGGAAGTGCGCAAGAACGGCAAGACCATTCCCGCGGTGGCGGCGATCAACAAGTCGGGCTATCTGTTTATTCTCGACCGCGTGACCGGCACGCCGATCTATGAGGCGCCGGAAACCAAAGTGCCCGGCTCCAACGTGCCGGGCGAAGCCCCCTCGCCCACCCAGCCTATTCCGGTGACGCCACCGCCCCTGGCGCGGCAAAGCTTCAATCCAGACACCGACTATGCCCAACTGACGCCGGAGCATACGGCGGCGTGCAAGGCCTTTGCCGCGTCCAAGAAAGCGTTGGGCAGTGTGGCCTTTTCCACCATCACCGTCGGCAACGCCATCATCCGCTTTCCCGGCAGCGGCGGCGGGGCGGAATGGGGCGGCGGCGCCTTTGATTCCAAGCACGGCTTCTACGTCATCAACACGAACGACATGGGCACCATCGAGGGGCTGGAAGCCAAACCGGGCGGGTGGTGGGGTTCGACCGAAGGCGCCGACAGCTTTTTCATGACTCAGGACACCCATCTGATGTGCCAGACCCCGCCATGGGGCAGCCTGTATGCAGTGAACGTCAACACCGGCCAGATCGCCTGGCGCACCACACTCGGCGTCACCGACAGCTTGCCGCCGGGTCTGCAGAACACCGGCCGGCCCAGCCTGGGCGGGCCCATTGTCACCGCCAGCGGCTTGATCTTTATCGGCGGCACCGACGATTCCCGTTTCCGCGCCTTTGATGCGGCGACGGGCAAGGAAATCTGGACGTATAAACTCGATTATTCGGCCCATGCGACGCCGATGACCTATCGCGGCAAGGACGGTAATCAGTATGTGGCGACTGTCGCCACCGGCGGCAGCTTCCTGCGCAGCCCGGCCGGCGGAGATAGTCTGGTGGTGTTCGGGCTGCAGTAACTGCTCCGTCGCTTTTCATCGACGAGTAGTCGAAGCCATTCCATCAGCTTTGACACACTGCCCATTCTCGCTGAGGCGTTCTGGTAAAGTATTTTCAGGACCAAGGTGGCGTACCTTGATTTGCCCAGTGCGTGTGTCGAGGGTGACCAGCGCGAAACGTCTTTGTGAGTCAACCTCTGAGAGGGCAACGATAAAGCCGTTGCTTGAACTTACGACGGCATAGCGAGGACTTTCCGGCGTCACATCATGGGGCGGCCCGAGCAGTGTTGCACCAATGACTTGCCAAGTTCCGGAACCATAGCCAAAACGACATCTCCAAAACTTCGGAGTCTGCGCCGCGCATGAAGAGGCGGCAGCCATCACCATCATACTGGCTAATAGGGCGCGCATCATTCTAGGGTCCTGCATGTGTCAGGCCTTTAGCTTGATTTTTCCATCAGTCGCGATGGCCAGCCGGCGCGGACCAGAAGGCCATCCGGGCCAGCAATCCCCACCTCATACAAGCCCCATTCACGATGACGGGCCACGCCGCCGGGATGGATCACCAGATCACCCGCTTTGGCCGCGATGGCATCCACATGCGGCGTGCGGATGAAGACGCCGAAGGGATTATGCTCCGGTACCCGCCATTCGCCTTTGCCGGCCTGGGTAAGATGCACTTCGCAACCCCAGCCGGTCATGATGACGTAATCAGGGGCGCCGCCGGTTCGGGCAAAGCCCAGCCGTTCCCAGAAGGGAATGGCGGCCTTAAGATCGTTGCTGGGGATGATGGCGAAGGCCCCGACCGGCGGGCTGTCGGCGGTGGTGTTTTCACGACTCATTTGCTGCACCACCCGGCCGCTCGCTTTGGCTCGCGGCGTTGTTCGCTTTCGTAGGTCCACTGGACCTGCTCATCAACCTCGCTGTCACTCGCTTGACCGCTCACAACCCACGCACTTGCCGGAGCGCGATTTGCAACATGGCGCGCGCATAGGCCACGTCATAGGTCCAGCCGACATAGCCGCCCCAGCCATTGGGAAGCGCCCGGTCGGCATCATTGCCGCGGGGGTGCTCCGGCATGATCATGCGGGTGTAGCGGTTCTGCACCAGAAGCTTCATCACATTATACATGTCGTTGTCGCCTTCATCCGGCCAGACCTCGGTATAATCCAGCCGCGGCGTGCGGGTAATGACATTGCGGAAATGCACCTGGCCGATGCGCTTGCGGGAAGCAAAGTAATTGCCCACCGCCACCGGGTCTTCGCCGAGTTCGCGGGTGACGCCGCAATCCCAGGTCAGGCAGTTGGAAGGGCTGTCCACCGTGGCGATCAACCTCTTCCAGTCCGACAGGCTGTTCATCACCTGGGCCGAGCCGCGGCTCATCGGCGGCGGCGGGTCGTTGGGATGCAGTGAGAGCACGACATTGTTCTTTTCCGCCACCGGCACCACGGATTTGAGGAAGTATTCCATGTTGCGCCAGGTGGAGTCGTAATCCTGGACCCCTTCGGCCGGCAGCGGCGGCAGATCCGCCATCTTGGCGTAGTTGAAGGTACTCATACCGGAATCGCCGCGGCCCAGCGTGTTGGAATAGCCGTCGGTGGCACGGTGATTGTAGAAATTCCATTCCACCACCGGGATGCCCAGCTTGCCGCAATTGACGATGGTTTCCTTGATCTTGTCTATTTCGGCGTCGCGGCGGGGCGTGCCGTGGACGATCTGGTTCATGTCGGGGTCCATGCCGCCCTGATAGGACCAGCGGATCATCATGATGCCGATTCTCATGCCCTGTGATTTAAGGAAATCCACCCGCGGCTGCAGATAATCCATGCCCCAGGGCTGGGCGGGCACATTCTGGATGTCTATCCAGGTGATGCCGATCTGCTTGAGGCGCCGCGCTTCGGCCGGATCGAGCAGATTGTCCATGTACATGGTGAGCTTGGGCGTGTCGGGCCCTTCCTGCGGCATGCCCAGGCTGAAGGCGGGGCTCGCCGCCCCGCTCAGCGCGGTAGCGCCGGCAAGCTGCATTAGGCGGCGGCGTGAAAGATGGTGACGCGGCGTCATGGCGGCTCCCCCTGTTTTCGCCAAGGCTAGCCGAAGGGAGGGCAAAAGTCTCGCGGCTTTGCCCCAGAGGATTGCGACTTCGCCTCGGCCGGCGCGATCATCCTTTGCAGCCGTCCGAGGGCCTGCACGGGCCATGCGAAATAGGTATAGTGCGGCGCAAACAGGAGGCCTTCTCATGTGTGACGAATTCATTCATCCCGGCCTGGTGGAAGACCATCGCCTATCGCGGCGCAGCTTCGGCCTTGCCGCCGCCGCCGCGGGCGTTGCTACATCCGCCCTGGCACAGGGCAATGCGGTGGAGAGCGACGTCACGGTGAAAACGCCGGACGGCAGTTGCGATGCGGTGCTCTACCATCCGCCTGGCACCGGCAACTGGCCGGCGGTGCTGGTGTGGCCTGACATCATGGGCCTGCGTCCTGCTTTTCGCGATCTGGGCCGGCGGCTGGCGTCACAGGGCTACACGGTGCTGGTGCCCAATCCCTTCTATCGCTCGGCCAAAGCGCCGGTGATCGGTGAAAGCTTCAATTTTAACGACCCGGCGCAGCGCAGCCGTCTTACCGGCTATCGGTCGGCGATATCGGATGCGGGTGTGGACAGCGATGCCGTGGCCTATCTGGCCTTCCTCGATGCCCAGCCCCAGACTGCCAAAACGAGGAAGGCCGGAGTGCAGGGCTATTGCATGGGCGGCGCCTTGTCGTTCCGCACCGCCGCCGCCTTGCCGGGCCGCATCGCCGCCGTCGGCAGCTTTCATGGCGGCAACGGGCTGGTCACCAAGGAGCCCAACAGCCCGCATCTGCTGATCGCCAAAAGCAACGCCGCCTATCTGGTGTGCCAAGCGCAAAATGACGATGCACAGATGCCGCAGGTGAAGGACGATCTGAAGGCTGCATTCTCCGCGGCGCGGCGCACTGCGACGGTGGAAGTCTATCGTGCCGATCACGGTTGGTGCGTTCCGGGCGGCCAGGTCTACAACCAAGCCGAGGCCGAACGGGCCTGGAGCGCGCTGGGGCGGCTCTATCAGACGGCGCTGGTGTGAGGGAGCTTACAAGTGAAAGTCTTATAACGACCCGGCGCTGAAGGTATCGCACTGGTCCATGTCGCCGCTGGTGAGGCCGCGGCGAAACCAGCGCACCCGCTGGGCGCTGGTGCCGTGGGTAAAGGAATCGGGCACGACATAGCCTTGCTGCCGCTTTTCCAGCGTGTCGTCGCCCACGGCCGATGCCGCGGCCAGACCCTGCTCCACATCGCCGCTTTCCAGAATCTTGAACTGCTGGTTGGCGTGATACGCCCAGACGCCAGCATAGCAATCGGCCTGCAATTCGGTGCGTACGGAGCTGCCTTGCGCGCCGCTGGACTGACTGGTGCGGTCCATGGTGCCCAGAAGATTCTGGATATGGTGGCCATATTCATGGGCCACGACATAGGCCTTGGCAAAGTCGCCGGGGGCGCCGAAGCGGGCGCCCAGTTCGTTGTAGAAGGCCAGGTCCAGATAAATATGCGCGTCGGCAGGGCAGTAGAACGGCCCGGCGGAAGCCTGGCCGGTGCCGCAGCCGGTCGGCGTCACCTGGTCGTAGGCGGTGAAGGTGGCCGGCGTGAAGCGAACGCCTTTTGCCTGCAGGACGGGCGCCCAGACATCTTCGGCCGACCCAACAATCCGGCGGGAGAATTGATAGGCCGCGTCGTCCGCGCGGGGGCCGCCGGCCTGTTCCCCTTGCGTCACCGGCGCGCCGCCGCCACCGCCCAGTAGATCCATGGGATTGACGCCAAACAGGGCCGAAACAATCAAGAGCCCGACAAGGCCAAGCCCGCCACCGCCAAAGGCCAGATGCGGCCCATAACCGCCGAAGGCGCCGCGGCGATCGTCGGTGTTTTCGGTGGGGCGAAGATCATCAAGGCGCATAGGTTGCCATAGAACTTTCCGGCCCGGCATCGGTTCCCCGGCAAGGCCAAATCCCTATCCCGCCTCGGCATAGGCTTTCACCAGATCGGTCAGAAAATCACGGCCCACAAACAGGGCGCGGGTGCTTTTGCGCTCATTAAGGCCGTGGATGCCGTTCTGGTCAGGATCACTCCAACTGCCCGGCACGCCATAGGTGGGAACGCCCATGGCCTCCAGGAAAATGCCGTCGGTGGCGCCGGCGGACATGGCGGGGATCAGCGGCACGCCGGGAAAATATTTTGCCACCAGGGCGCGAGCCGGCTCCATCACCTTGGGGTCGAGCGCCACCGGCCGCGCCAGGGGGCCGCGGGGCTTGTCGGCGGTGACCTTCACCTTGGGGTCACCGATCGCCCTGGCGAGCGCGGCGGCGGTCACCTCGATGGTTTCGCCGGGAAAGATGCGGCAATTGACGGTGGCCTCGGCATGCTGGGGCAAAGCATTGTCGGCATGACCGCCGGTGAGCAGCGTGGCCACGCAGGTGGTTCGCAGCATGGCATGATAGCTGCGATCGGCAGAGACCACGGCTTCCGCCGCTTTGTCGTTGGGATTCCTCGACAGCGCCACCATCGCCTTGCCCATGGCACCGCCCTGTGCCGCGCCGGAAAGAGCGAAATAGGCGCGGGTGGTGTCGTTGAGCTGTAAAGGGAATTCGTAATTCTGGATTTTCAGCAGGGCGGCGGAAAGTTCATAGATCGCGTTATCGCGTATGGGGATGGAGCTGTGGCCGCCGGCATTGAAGGTTTCGATGCGGAAATCCTGCGCGGTTTTCTCGCCCACCTGCATGGTCTGGACCAGGAGCTTGCCGTGACTGTCAGTGCGCCCGCCGCCGGCTTCGTTGAGGGCAAACTCCGCCGCCAGCCAATCGGGGTGGTTGGCCGCCAGCCACTGGGCGCCATTGAAGGCGCCGATACTTTCCTCGCCGCAGGTGAGAGCCATGCGGATGCCGCGCCGGGGGCGATAATTCTCGCGCCTGAAGCGCATCAGCGCGTCAACCCAGACGGCCGCCATTGCCTTGTCGTCGGAGGCGCCGCGGGCATAGAAATAATTATTCTCCTCGACCAGCTTGAACGGATCGCGCACCCAGTCGCTGCGTTTGGCTTCCACCACATCCAGATGGGCGAGTAGCAGGATCGGTTTCAGGGCGGGCACGGCTCCGGGAAGGAAAGCAACCAGCCCGCCTTCCTTGGGATGGCCGGGCGCGGTGAAAACAGTGACGTCACCGGCAGGAAAGCCGGCGTTCTTCAGATGCGCGGCGAGCTTTTGCGCGGCATCCGTGCAGCTTCCTGAAGAAAGCGTGGTGTTGGTCTCCACCAACTCTTGATAAAGGGCGCGGAAGGCGACCTGATCCGGCCTCAGCTTGCCCATGGGCAAATCGGAGTAGGAAGGCTGGTCCGGCGCTGCTGCGCTGAGCAGCAAGACGGATACAAAGGCCAATGCGGCTTTTTTCATGGCTTCCCCCAACATCGGCAGACTAGCACGGCCAGCCGGGGAGCAAAACCGAGACCATCGCTATGATTTACACCACTCTACTCATAGCGCAGGGCGTGAATGGGATTGGCGCGGGCGACGCGCAAGGCGTGGCCCAGAATGGTGAACCAGGCAATTAGCAAGGCCCCAAACCCGACAGCGACGAAATAGAGCGAGTTAAGATCAATGCGGTATGCGAAGCCCTTGAGCCAGTCGCTGAGGTAATACCAGGCCAGCGGCCAGGCAATCAGGTTGGCGATCAACACCGGCACCGAGAATTGCCAGAGCAACATGATGATGATGTTGCGGTCGCGGGCCCCGAAGACTTTGCGTATCCCGATTTCCTTGGTGCGGCGACCGGCGGTGAAGGCGGCCAGACCGAACAGGCCCATGGAGGCAATGACTATGGCAATAGCGACAAAGATACCGAAGATCGCGCCTTGGCGCTTGTCACTGGCGAAGAGCCGGTCATAGGAGTCGCTCAGCAAGGTGCGGCTTAGGGCCACCCCATGCACAAATTGGCGTTGGACTTTTGCGATATACTCCATTGTCTCCTGTGTCCGCCCAGGAGCGATGCGGATAAGGATGGTCTGCATGTTTTCCGGCTGGTGGACATACACTGTCTGAAGCGCCTTGTTGCGCACGCCTTCTGCGAGGACGTCGGCGGTAACGCCTATCACCCGCAGGTGGGCTTTCCCGAAAATGAAGGTCTGGCCGATAATGTCGGCCGGCGCATAGCCCAGAGCATGGGCCAGTGCGGCATTGACCATGACATTGTGCCCCTCGTTCTTGCCCTGCTGGTCGCCATTGGGCCCATCATAAAAATTGTCTTCCTCACGATTGTCCTGCAGTACCCGCCCGGCGAGAACCTTGATGCCATAGAGCCGGAAATAGTCCTCCGACACCGAATAATGCGTGGGCGAAAGGAACGATGCGTCGCCCGGGCGCTGGGTCGGCAGCACGGAATTGTTGCCGTTGAACGGCATGAAGCTGGAGCGGGTGACCTGTAGCACCCCTGGGCCCCGTGCGAGCGCCTGCATGAAGCTCTTGACGCCGTCCCCGGTTAACCGGCCAGCCGTCCCGGTGACAACAATGTTTTCGCGGTTGAAGCCCAGATCAATGTTGCGGGCATATTCGATTTGTTGAAACACGACCAGGGCGCCAATACCAAGACCGATCGAGACCGCAAATTGCAACACCACCAGGCCGGCGCGCAGCCGGCCGGAGCCGCTCTGGCCGGAGGCATTCGTGCGCAGCGTCGCGCCGGGACGGAAGCCGGACAGGACCAGCGCCGGGTAAAGGCCGCTGATCAAGCCGGCCAGAACAGCGATTACGACAGTACCAAGGGTCAGCGGCCAGTCAGAGAGATAGCGGAAGGGAAGCGGCCGCCCCATGAAAGTGCCGAAGGAAGGCAACAGAACCTCCGCCAGGGCGAAGGCCAGAACCAGTGCGATCAGCGACATCAGCACGGCCTCACCCAAAAACTGAACGATGATCTGGCCTCGCTTTGCCCCCATGCATTTGCGCAAGGAAATTTCGCGCGCCCGCAAAGTGGCGCGAGCAGTGGCAAGATTCATGAAGTTGAAACAGGCCACCAGCAGGATCAGCGCGCCAATCACCATCATGCCGTATAGGGTGGTCCAGCTTCCCGGCGGCTTCATGCCCCCATCGCGGTCGGTGTTCAGATGGGCATCGGTGAAATGCGTCAGCTTTGCTTCCAGGATCTGGCTGCCCGGAATCTTCACATTGGTGAAGGCGGAGATGTCCACATTGCGGTCGAAGATGGGTTTCATCTTGGCGACCACGGTGGCGGGATCGGCGCCCGGTGCCAGAGTGACATAGCCGAAATAATTGCTGTTGCTCACCCAGCTTTTCTTGTCTTCCTGCGCGATACGGTCAGCCAACGAGGTGTTTGGCATCAGATAGTCGAAATCCAGCTGGGTGTTGCTCGGCAGGTCGCGCATCACGCCCACGACCCTGAGCGTGACCGTGGTGTTTGCGCAGGCAGCATCATTGACGCAGCCGCCACGTCCCGTGGTTAAAGTCCTGCCCATAGGGTCGGCGTCGCCGAAATACTTGCGGGCAGCGCTTTCCGAGATCACCAGGTTTTCGGGCCGCGACAGCACGGTGCGCGGGTCACCCTTGACCAGCGGCAGCGGAATCACCTGTAGAAAGTTGGGGTCCACAACGCCAATGTTCTGCGAAAATTGCCGGTCGGGATGGCTGGGATCGGTCAGGGTCATACCTTCACGCACAAGACGAGTACCGCTGGTCACTTCCGGAATCTGTTCACGTATCGCCGCGACGATCGGGATCGGACTTTGCGCCGTGACGATCGGCTCCGAGCGCCCTGGCACGTGATAGGTAATCTCCAAGCGCCAGAGATTTTCGCTCCCCTTGATCCACTTGTCGTAGGACAACTCGTCGCGCACGAACAGGATAATCAGAATGGCGCTGGTGAGGCCTATGGCCAGGCCGGCGATGTTGATGAAGCTGTGCAGCTTGTAACGCGCAATATTGCGCAATGCCGTGATCAAATAATTGCGGAACATGGAGCGGCTCCTTCAGAGAACCTGGCGGATGCTTTCGGTGACAATGGCCCCGTCCAGCAGATTGACGATGCGATGGGCATATTCGGCATGGCTGTGGGAATGCGTCACCATCACGATGGTGGTGCCTTCATTGTTCAGTTCGGTGAGCAACTGCATCACTTCTTCGCCATTGGCGGTGTCGAGATTGCCGGTGGGCTCGTCGGCCAATATCAGCTTGGGCCGCGCCACCACGGCGCGGGCGATGGCGACGCGCTGCTGCTGGCCGCCGGAAAGCTGCGACGGCATGTGGCGGGCGCGATGGGCGATCTTGACCCGCTCCAGCGCCGCCGCGGCGCGCTTCCTGCGCTCCGAAGCCGGCACCTCGCTGTGATAGAGCAGCGCCAATTCGACATTTTCCTGGACATTGAGTTCATCAATCAGATTGAAACTCTGGAAGACGAAGCCGATAGCGCTTTTGCGCAATTCTGAGAGCCGGCCTTCCGAAAAGCGGGCAATGTTGGTGCCGTTGAACCAATATTCGCCGCCGCTGGGGGCGTCGAGCATGCCGACTATGTTGAGGAAGGTGGACTTGCCGCAGCCGGAAGGCCCCATCACCGCGACGAATTCTCCGGCTCCAACATCCAGATTGATGTCGCGCAGCGCCGTGGTCTCGACTTCATCGGTGCGATAGACCTTGGCCATGTGCTTGAAAGAGATCATCGCGTCCTCACTATTGTTGCGCCGTGCCGGTCAAAAATTCGATTCGGTCCATTTTCACAAAGGCTTCGTAGCCAGAGACGATGGCGCGCTCGCCGGGCTTGAGACCGTCCACCACCTCAACATATTCGGGGTTGCGCCGGCCCAGCTTGACGTTGCGGCGTATGGCGGCACTGCTGTCCGGAGTCACAACAAAAATCCAGTTGCCGCCGGTGTCCTGATAGAATGGCCCGTTGGGCAGCATCACGGCTTGTCGGGCGCCGCCCAGTTCGATCTTCATGTCAATGGCCTGGCCGACATGGATGCCAGCAGGAGCGGGACCGTCGAAATAGAAGTCGGCCTTGAAGGTGCCGTTGCTGACCTGGGGATAGACCTTGGCCACCTTGGCGCGATATTGGCGGTCATCCATGGTGAAGCGCGCGCCCTGCCCCACCGTCACCTGGCCGAGATAGAATTCATCAACCTGGGCCGTCAGCTTGAAACGGTCGGCGGAATTGACCTGGCCCAGCACGGCACCCACCGGTTTGGACTGGCCGATTTCGGCATCCAGGGCGGTCAACTGGCCGTCCATGGGGGCGCGAATGGTCAATGCCTCGACCCCGGCGCGGGTGATATCCACTTTTCCGCCGGAGGTATCGCCGGTCAGTTGCGTGGCGCGAACTTTTTCCTCGGCGGCGTGGCTGGCGATGGTCGCGGTCTGGAGCGCTTGGTAATATTCCAGTTCCTGCTGCTCCTGGCGATAAATGCTGGCCGCCAGCGCGCCACCTTCCAGCAGCACCTTGTCGCGTTCGATGTCGGCCTTCAGCTTATCAAGCTGATGCTGGATGTTGAGCAGGTCCTGCTGATATTTGAAGCGGGTCTGCTCGAAATTTAGTTGTTGCGAAGCCACCTGCAATTCCAGCGCCGGATTGGAAAGCACGATCAGGGGCTGGCCCTTCTTCACCGCGGCGCCGTCTTCGGCCAGCACCTGCTTGACGGTGCCGCCCTGTTCGGTGGTGAGATAGGCGGTCACCAGCGGCGCCACGCTGGCGCGCACCGCGATATAATCTTCGAACGGTCCCTGATGGACTGTGCCGATGGTGAGTTGCGTAAGCGGCGCGCGATAGACATTGCCGCCGCCGCGCAACAGCAGCCAGGCGGCGCCGGCACCGAGCACGAGCACAATCAGCGCTATGGGGGCATAGCGGCGCCAGCGCGGCTTTCTGGCTATGCGCCGGTCCTGGCCGTCACTGCCGGCGACAATGCCGGTCTCAACTTCGCGTCCCCAAAGGGCCAGCAGGCGATCCGTGATGCTCATATTTACCCTTTAGCAATCGCTGTGCCAAAGAATTACCTTTCCTATTCAACGTATTAGGAATCTTGCGTGACAAGATAGTGTCCGCATGCGTACATGGATGCGGACACCTGCACGTTTCCGGACAGTATGGCCAAGCCCCCGCTCGACGCCCGCATCCTGGTGGTGGACGACAATGAAGACATCCTTCAGGCCGCCCGCCTGCTGCTCAAGCGCCACTTCACCGGCGTGGTGATGCTGAACGATCCCGCTCAGCTTTCTGCTCTGGTGAAGGCGCGCGCCTTTGACGTGCTGTTGCTGGACATGAACTTTGCTTCGGGCGCCGATGGTGGCGAGGAAGGTCTGGCCACGCTGGCGGAAGTGATGGCCATTGATCCGGAAGCGGTGGTGGTGCTGGTGACGGCCCATGGCGATGTCGAGTTGGCGGTGGAGGCGATGAAAAAGGGCGCCGCTGATTTCGTCACCAAACCGTGGGAGAATGAGCGGTTGGTCGCCACCTTGATGGCGGCGCTGAATTTGCGCCGCTCGCGGCGGGAGGCCGCGGAGCTGCGCCAGCGCAACAGCGGCCTGGTCGCCGCCAGCCATGGCGTGGGCACGGGCGAGGCCGAGATGATCGGTACCGCGCCGGCCATGCAACAGGTCTCCGCCGCCATACGCCGTGCTGCCCCCACCGAGGCCAATGTTCTGATCTTGGGGGAGAACGGCACCGGCAAGGAATTGGCCGCCCGCGCCGTGCACCGATCATCCGGTCGGGCCAGTGAAGTCTTCCTGCGGGTGGATCTGGGCGCTCTCTCGCCGCAATTGTTCGAAAGTGAATTGTTCGGCCATCGCCGCGGCGCCTTTACGGATGCGCGCAGCGACCGCACCGGTTATCTGCGGGCCGCAACCGGCGGCACGCTGTTTCTGGATGAGATCGGCAATGTCCCGCTGTCTCTGCAAAGCAAGCTGCTGACAGTGCTGGAACGGCGCGAAGTGGTACCGGTGGGAGCGGAAAAGCCCGAACCGATTGATGTACGCCTGATCTGCGCCACCAATCTTGCAAGTCAACACCTGGCCGATGAAACCCGCTTTCGCCAGGATCTGCTGTATCGCATCAACACGGTGGAAATCACGCTGCCGCCGCTCCGCCAACGCCGCGAAGACATTCCCCTGCTGCTGGAGCATTACGCCGCTTTCTATGCCCAGAAATACAATCTGCCGCCGCGGCGCTTTTCCGCCGCGCTGCTGGAACGGTTAATGAACTGGTCCTGGCCGGGCAACATCCGGGCTTTGCGCCATGCCGTGGAGCGGGCCGTGATTCTCTGCGATGGTGACTTGCTGGAGGCCGGCGATTTTCCCCTCTCTGATGCCGCGCCGGCATCACAGGCGGCCCCCGAAACCTCGCGGCTGGATGAGATCGAGAAGGCCGCCGTCATCCGCGCGCTGGAGCAGAACCACAACAATGTCAGCCGGGCCGCCGCCGCCCTTGGCTTGACCCGCACCTCGCTGTATCGGCGGATTGAGAAATATGGTCTCTAACGGTTTCCGGCTGGGCGTGCTTTGGCGCGTGGGTGTGCTGCTCGTCACCCTGATCGGCCTGGCCTGGCTGCTGGCGACCACCAACTGGTATGTTTCAATACTTTTGTGCGCGGCGGCGGTGGCGGTGGAAGTCGTTCTTCTGATCCGCTTTGCTTCCCGTACCGGTTACGAAGTGGCCCGCTTTCTCGACGCCATTGCTTTCGATGACAATGCGGTCAGCTTTTCCGGGCTGATGCGCGACCGCTCCTTCCACCTGTTAGGCGCCAGCATGACGCGCGTTCTTGACCAGCTTCGCCGCGGCCGCCTGGAGCGGGAGGAGCAGGCGCAATATCTGCAAAGTCTGGTTGCCCATATCCCTGTGGCGCTGCTGGCGGTGGATGAGGACGAGGGCGTGGAACTGCTCAACCTTTCGGCGCGCCATCTGTTCGGGCCTGCCTGCGCGCACCGCAGAGACTTCTTCCGTTACGGCGAGGCTTTCACAACCGGGATGGAGACGCTTAGGCCGGGCGAAAGCGCTATCCTGCGCATGGTGCGCGATGACACCGTGTTGCCGCTCAAGGCCGGTGTCACGGACGTCACGGTGCGCGGCCGCAGACGTCGTCTGATATCGCTTCAGAATATTGAGAACGAACTCAGCGCCCAGGAACTGGCGGCCTGGCAGACCGTGATCCGGGTGATGGCGCATGAAGTGATGAACTCGCTGACGCCCATAACCTCTCTGGCGTCCACGGCTCGCGACCACGTCAATGAAACGCTGGCGGCGCTGCCGGCCGGAGATCCCGCCTGCAGCGGACTGGCCGACGCCGGCGAAGCATTGGAGACGCTTGCCCGGCGCAGCGAAGGCTTGTTGCAATTTGTGCAAAACCATCGGCGGATTACCAAACGCATGGTGGCACAGCTGCAAACCATGCCGGTGCGACGCATTTTTGCGCGCCTGCAGCGCCTGCTGGCCGACGATCTGAAAAACCGGGGGGTGGATTTGAATCTGAGGGTCGAGCCCGAAACTTTGGAAATCACCGCCGATATTGACCTTTTGGATCAAGCCCTGATCAATCTGGTACGCAACGCCACCGAGGCGTTGCGCGAGACTGCTTCCGGGAAAATCAGCCTGGCCGCGATACAAGAGGCCGCTGGCCGCGTTGTCCTTGCCGTCAGCGACAATGGCCCCGGCATTCCCGCAGAACTGCGCGAGAAAATCTTTGTTCCCTTTTTCACCACCAAACGGCAAGGCAGCGGCGTCGGCCTCAGCCTGGTGCGCCAGATCGCTGCCGTCCACAATGGCAGCGTCGCCGTCAGTGAAACACCCGGCGGCGGCGCGACCTTTAGCCTGCGCTTCTAACCCGTTCGGCTGACGCTGCGCACCATATTGACGCCATCCTGCTTTTCCATGCTGACGATGATGCGTGCGCCGACCTTGAGATCATCACCTTTGACATCAGGACGCAGGGAATAAGTCTGGCCGTCATTCAACATCAACTGGTGCTTGCCCTTATCAATGCTGGTGATGGTACCGGTGACATTGCTCCAGTCGGCCTGGGCAGCGCCGGTTCCCAAAATCACAATTGTTGTCGCAATTGAAAGTTTTTTCATCGGACACCTCCTGATGGAGAAACGCTTGCCCGTCCCGCTTCTTTCCCCATTCAACGACGGTCGGCAGTGGAATTCAGCTTTGCATGGCGCGTATCCAGCAGCAAAGCCTTCCGATGCGGGGGCACGGTTTGGCGGGTCAGCGCCGGCCTCTAATTTCCCCGCACCGGATAGGGCTTGTTAACCTCAGGACCGGAGCTACCGCTTTGGCGTGCCTTGGGCAGACCGCCGTACAGGCCATCACGATTGCGATCGAAGTCGGCTTTATCACTCTTGGCTTCTTTGCCAGTCTTTGGGTTGATCGGTTTCTCGTCCATGTTGCACTCCTTAGAATCCTCAAAGACTGAACCCCGTGACAAGGCCGCGGTTCCCAGCAACTCAGCACCTGAGCGAACGTTGTTCCGGCATGGACTTCACCAAAGCCCGCGCCCGTATGGTGCATGCGCAGATCGCCCGCCGCGGCGTGAGCGATTCCCGCGTTCTGGATGCCATGCGCGAAGTTCCGCGGGAAGCCTTTATCAGCGCCGGCTTCGAGGAGTTCGCCTACGAAGACAGCCCACTTCCGATTGCCGAGGGCCAAACCATTTCTCAACCTTACATCGTTGCCGCCATGGCTGCGGCCGCCGACATCGCGCCTGGCGACAGGGTGCTGGAGATCGGCGCCGGTTCCGGATATGCCGCGGCCGTGCTCAGCCGGTTGGCGGGCATGGTCTTCGCCGTTGAGCGCCATCAAAGTCTCACCGAGGCGGCGCGGGAACGGCTCGCCGCCCTGGGATATCGCAATGTCCAGTTGATGACCGGCGATGGCAGCAAGGGCTGGCCGCAGGAAGCGCCCTTCGATGCCATCATCGTTTCGGCAGGGGGTCCGCGGGTGCCGCAGGCGCTGAAGGGCCAGCTCAAGCTTGGCGGCAGCCTAGTGGTGCCGGTGGGCGAAAGCCATGACCAACGGCTGAAACGCATCGTCCGCAGCGGCGAGACCAGCTTTGAAGAAGACGATCTGGGTGCTGTCCGCTTTGTGCCGCTGGTAGGAGCGGAAGGCTGGCCGGCGCGCGATGAGACCAAGCCGGTACCGGCGAAGCCAAAAATCCTGGCACAGATGATAGGCCATGCCGCAGAGCCGTTGCCCGCCTTCGATGATCCCAATTTCGGCAGGCTGTTTGACCGCTTCGGCCACAAGCGGGTGGTGCTGCTGGGCGAAGCGAGCCATGGCAGCAGCGAATTTTATCGGGCCCGCGCCGCCATTACCAAGAGGCTGATCACTGAGCACGGGTTTACGATCGTGGCGGTGGAAGCCGACTGGCCCGATGCCGCCGCCATTGACCGTTACGTCCGCCACCGCGTCGCGCGGGCCGGCGAGGAAGTCCCATTCCAGCGTTTTCCCACCTGGATGTGGCGCAATACCGATGTAGCGACCTTCACCGAATGGCTGCGCCGTCACAATGAAAAGGCCCCAGCGCCGTGCGGCTTTTACGGCCTGGATATTTACAATATGCGCGGCGCCATTGCCGCCGTTCTGAGCTATCTCGATAAGATGGACCCTGAGGCCGCCGCCATCGCTCGCGAACGCTATGGCTGTCTGACACCCTGGCAAAAGGAGCCGTCCGTTTATGGCCGCGCCGTCCTTACCGCCGGTTATCGCAAATGCGAGGAAGAGGTCCTGCGCCAGTGCCGCGCTCTGCTGGAAAAACAGTTCGAATATGACGATGGCGACGAATTTCTTGATGCCGCCCAGAATGCCCGGCTGATTGCCACTGCCGAACGCTATTACCGCATTATGTATTACGGCGGCGCCGAGTCCTGGAATTTGCGCGACAGCCATATGTTCGACACTCTGACACACCTGCTGAACAGCAGAGGCGACGACGCCAAAGCGGTGGTTTGGGCGCATAACTCCCACATCGGGGACGCCCGCCAGACGGAAATGGGGTCGGCCCGCGACGAACTGAATATCGGCCAATTGGTGCGCGAACGCTTTGGCCAGGACGCCGCACTGATCGGGATGGGCACGCATTGCGGCACTGTCGCCTGCGCCAGCGATTGGGATGGCGAGATGGAGATCAAGCGTGTGCGACCATCGCGCGACGGCAGCTATGAGAGACTGTGCCATGACAGCGGCGAACCACGCTTTCTGCTTGATTTTGCCCACGATCCTGCCTTGGCGCGGCGATTGATGGAGCCTTTACTGGAACGTTTTATCGGCGTGATTTATCGTCCGGAAACGGAATTGCAGAGCCATTACGCGCAAGCCGCGCTGTCGCGTCAGTATGACGCTTTCCTCTGGTTCGACGAGACCAATGCCGTCGAGGAGCTGGGCCCGGAGCATCGTGGCGAAGGCGTGCCCGACACCTATCCGTTTGGCGTCTGATCTTTCCTAGAATTCCTCCGGATCGAAGCCGTGAACGGCACAGACCCGTGCCGCCAGGCGATGAAATTCCGGATTGTGATGGCCCCGCGCACTGCCATTTTCATCCTGGTAAAGGTGGATCATTTCGTGGGCCATGGTCGCGATTAACATTTGTGAGGATTTGACCTTGCGGGCAGAGATGGCGATTTCACTGAAGCGATCGGTGCCGTTGCCGCGGCGATGCCAGCCGCGAAAATGGCCATAGCGGTCGCGCGCCCCCAGAACGCGAAAGACGACATGATCTCCTTCCGGCAACCGCCAATCCCGGAAGGGCGGGCTTAACCTAAGATACTCATAGGCGCCTTCCAGCAAATCCGGGGTTAAATGCAGTCCGCGCATACCGACTCCTTCAGCGCAAAACAACGCGCCGGATGGCCTTCGGAGGCGTGAATAAAAGCCGCGGCGGCCACTGGAACGAGCCGGCGGCAGCGGCGTTCCGGGTTTGGAGGGTCTTTGTATGGAACAGTACGAAATTCGCCTTGTGCCGCCGGAGGGCGGCGTCAAGATTTTCAGCTCCACTTATATCAGCGATTATGCCGCCATGCGCAGCGCCCGCATGCTGGCCGCCAATGACGACCGCATCGAGATCTGGCGGGGCATGCATTGCATTTTCCAGGACAAGCGCGACAGCGCCGGCGAAGCCTGACGGCGCCGCCGGCTATGGCTGGCCCGAGGGAAGAATAACCTGCCCTGGGCCAGTCACCGACTGCATAAGTGTTCTGGGTTTTTTCCGCAGACGAACGGTACCCGAGCCCATGATGGTGACATCAACCATCTGCGTACCCGATACGTCGGCGCTGCCTGTGCCGCTGACATCCACACGCACGTTATCAGCCTCAAGATTGCCCAAATCGGCGCTGCCGCTGCCGTCTATATGCAGCGTCAATTCTGCAACCCGGCCCTTGGCGGTGGCGCGGCCGCCGCCATCCAGGAGGATTTCAATGCGCTCCTGGGCGATGTTGCCAAGATCCAGCACTTGGCCGCCGGAAATCACGACCCGGACGCCATGGGCCGGCGCGATCGGTGCTTGCGACGCTGGCGCGGGCGGCACGACATTGGCAATCATTGTCGGGCCGCGGCCATCATGTCCGGCAAGGTAATAAACTGCCATGCCGCCGCCGGCCACTGCCAGAAACGCCAGCAGCCACCACCTGTTCGCCTGCCCGCCGGGTGATGCCATCACAGCCGGGCCTGCCGACTTCGGTGTTTCATTCGCGGCAAGGCAAGGTTCGTTTTCTCCGCGCAGCTCTTCTGCCAGCCGCGCCGGATCGCCCAGCCGGGCGACAATATCATCCTCGGATTGGCCGGCAGCTTCCGCTTCGGCGAAATGAAACCGGTAGTCCGAAACGATTTCGTCTATCTGGGTCTGGGGCAAGCCCGCCAACCCCTCTTCCAGTTTCGCCATGAAGAGCGCGCGGCTCATTCATCGTCTCCCAGAATATCCACCAAGGCGGCCTTGAACGCCTTCCACTCGGCGCGCTTGGCCGCCAGGGCGCGGTGCCCGGCCCTGGTGAGCTTGAAATAGCGGCGCGGCGGGCCGGAGGCGGAGTCGGTCAAATAGGTGTCCACCAGCTCTTCCTTCTGCATCTTGCGCAGAAGCGGATAGACCGTGCCTTCCGCCATTCCGATCGCGTCCGACAGCCGGCTGGTGATCTGGTAGCCATAGCTGTCCTTTTCGGCGAGCAGGGTCAGCACACACAATTCCAGGATTCCTTTTTTGAGTTGGATATGGGTGCTGTCTGCCAATGCCTTATCCGCTTGCAAGAACCTTCAATTGCGGTCGCGTTCGCGCTGGACACGTTCGCGATCGCGTTCCGCCTGTTGGCGTTCGCGCTCGCGTGCACGTTCCGCCTGCTGGCGGTCGCGCTCGGCCTGGGCCGCTTCGCGTTCGCGCGCGCGCTGGGCACGCATGTCCTCGTCCGGTCGCCGCATCCGCGCCAGTTCGATCGTCTTGCCGTCCGCGCCCACCAGCAGCACCTTGCCCGAACCCGTGATGCTGTAGCCCGAATGCTGTGGTTGTGATGACAACCGCACGGTGGCGGAGCCCGTAACCCGGGCATTCACATCTTCCACCCGGCCGAGGATGGCGGTGCCGCTACCGGTGACGGTAACATCTGCGTTCTTGCCGATGTCGCCGACCTTTGCCTGGCCGCTGCCGGTGACATGGATGTTGGCGCCTTCGCCGATGGCACCTGTCACAGTAGAACCGCTGCCATTGACCGTGATATCGGCCGCGCCAGCGCTGAACTGGTCCAGATTGGCGTGACCGGAGCCGTTCACCTGCAGGTTCAGGTGTCTGGCCTGACCCTGTGCATTGAGCGCGCCGCTGCCGCTCACGCGCAGATCCAGCGCGTCACGCTGCAGCCGTCCCAGGTCCATGATGGCGCTGCCGGCCACTTCGAAACGATTCAGCGTCACGCCCTGCACCAGGACGTCCAGTCGCGAATCGCTGCGGGAGAAATTGAAGTTGAAGCCCGGCGTGTCGCGCCGATGAATAACGCCACCATCCACCTCGATGGTTTTGACCAGGTCGGGATCGCCGGTGACGACAATGCGGGGCGCCCCGCCCGGTTCATAGCGCACATGGCCGGAGCCGGCATAGCGCAGGCTGTCTTTGCCCTGCCACGTCCATTCGCGGCGCCCCGACTGATCAACCGCCGGCGCCTGGGCCGTGAAGCTGCTCCACCAATCCGGCTGCGCCTGTGCCGCAGGCGCAGCCAGAATCAGAAAACCCGAAATCCCGCCCAGCGCGGCTGCTGTCCTGAATCGCATGGTGCACTCCTTTTCCCGTTTGTCCTGTGGATTTGCAATTTCTCCACTACTGCGCAATAGATAGTACTATACATTGCACAGTACTGATGTCAAAGGACGCGCGGGAAAATGCAAAAATCAAGAATTGCTTGCGCTTTTTGGGGTCTTTTGGCGACAGCGCCGGTTCTGGCCGCCGAGTCCGAAGCGATTTCGACCTATCCGGCCGCCTTCTTCGCCGATGCCCATCCCACCACCGCAAATGACATGCTCGGCCGCCTTCCCGGCTTCAACATGGACGGCGGCAGCGGCGCTCGCGGCTTCGCCGGCAGCGGCGGCAATGTGCTGATCAATGGCTCACGTCCGGCCGCCAAGAGTGACGGGCTGGGCAGCATCCTTTCCCGCATCCCCGCCAACACGGTGGAGCGCATCGAGCTGATCCGCGGCGGCGCGCCCGGCATTGACATGCAGGGCTGGAGCGTGGTGGCCAATGTCATCCTCAAAGCCGGAGCCGGCGAACAACTCATTATCACCAGCGGCATCACCTACATCACCACCGGTTCTTGGCATCCGAATGTCGCGGTGGAATATCATGGCCAGAGCGACGATGTGCGCTATGAGCTTGCCGCCAGCCGCAATGTCAATATCTGGGACGACGCTCCCGGCAATGGCTTTCGCACCGTCACGCCCCCGGGCGGCGTGGCCGTGCGCGATCA
>JAFAVT010000277.1 GCA_019242275.1 Alphaproteobacteria bacterium | reverse complement strand
CGGGTACATGACACCGGCGGAGAAGGCGGCGCTGGAAGCCTATGTCAAGCGCGGCGGCGGTATCGTCACCATTCACGACGCGCTATGCGGGCCGGACCCGGAATATTTCGCCAGCCTGGTCGGTGGTGCCAAGCGCCATACCGAGCGCAACTCGGCGGCCGGCCCCCTCACCTATACCGTGACCGATCCAGCATCGCCTATCACTGCCGGGTTGAACGGCTTTACCTTCAACGATGAAGCCTTCTATCTGATGACCTGGGCCAAGAATCCGGAAGCGCATATTCTGGCCACCGTCACCATCCCTGCCGGACGCACGCCGACAGCGGGCCAGGGCCCGAACGGCCAGCCGGCGGGGACGCCAAGCCACGCCGGCGAGGTGGTGCCGCAGATCTGGACCTATGAGCACACGTTACCCGGCGGCGTGCCAGCCCGTGCCTTTGTCTATATGCAAGGTCATGCTTACGAGAATTTCGCCAATCCCAAGATCGAGGCCATGCTGCTACGTGGTATCGCCTGGGCGGCGAAAAAGCCGCTGGAGGAACTGGTGGCTTATCAGCCGCCTCCCGATCAGGGTGGGCGTGGCGGCCGCGGTGGTCGTGGGGCCGAAGCCGCTAGAGGTGGCGCCGCAGGGCGATAAGCAGCCAGCCCAGAGCGAAGGACCAATAAAGGGTCAGGCAGATCGCGAACAGATACGCCACGCTGGAACAGTTTTTCCGGCGGAAGGATCGCGTGGCATTGTCAATCAGTACGCTGGGTCCGGCCAAGGCCATTATGCCCAGGTAGAAGGCTCTCTCCGGCGAGCTTTTGGGCTTGCGGGCCAGAAGCCGGTAGAGATTGGCCACGATTCCGGACAGGGCCAGCCCCCCCGTGGTGGCGAACAGTGACAGCAGCAATGCGTTCATAGCCCCTGGGCGTCTCCGTGCCTGTGCGTGCCAGCCGGACGGGGCAATCCGGAATGAAACAGAACTTCAGCCCGGGCAGCCAGCTTGGCTTGCGGCCTGGCAGCGGCCAGCTCGGCCTTGACGCGCAGCAAGCCTGGAGTTCCGGCCAGCGGTCCGCTTCCCAGCAATGTGGCGGCAACGCCGAAGGAAAGGGCGGCTTTGAGCAGCATGTCCCGTTTTGACGCGATCTTGGTGTTTCCAGGCCACGCCTCGCAAGAATTGGGCAGCACCGGCTGTCGCGGCGCAGCAGGTCCGGTGCTGCAATGTTAAGCTCCTTGCAGGAAGGCATTAACAGCCGCGTTTATGACCCAGATCACCAACGGCTCGGACGATGTCCACCAGCACTCGGGCTGGTGGTTTCCCGGCGTCATCCTGGGTGCCATCACCCTGCTATCCGGGGTCTTTCTACTCTACGACTTACGGCCTGACATTCGACCGAGCGGCGACCGAACCAGCGACACGGTGCCCATTCGCCTCAGCGTCGGCGATCTGGTTCTGATGGTGCCGGCCAACTATCTCGAGAGCCGTCCCGCCAGGGCCGGTGGTCCGCAACACACTGTGACGCTGTCGGCACTACTCCCTGACTTGCGGGGCTATACTGCTTCCGAGGGACGACAGTTCCAGAACAACGCGCCGGATTCACCGGTGGTACGGTTTTTTTTCAAGGCCGGCGAAAAGGATATGGCTGCCGAGGAACGGCTCCAGCGAATTTACGGCCCCTATCTCACCGATAGCACGGGGCATGACAGTGACTTCGGATTGACACAATATACGTTCCGCCCGCAGGCCGCTTACGGCCGATCCGACTTGTTCGCGGGATTGGGCGGCGGTCGGACACTGCTGTTTCTGTGCGAGCGCGCTGATCCGCAACTAACCAGCCCCAACTGTCTCGTCAGCGGCCGCATCGTGGCTGCGAATGTCAGTTTTTCCTGGCGCTTTAAGCGCGCCTATCTGGCGCGCTGGCAGGAGGTTGCCGCTGGCGTAGACCGCCTGCTGGACCGTTGGACAGTTCACTAGCTCCGGGTTGCTGGCGCTTCCGGTAAATCCATTTCTAGAATAGCCATGTTGAAGGCGTAGGAGATTTCGCCATCCTCCTCGTCCTTGAACAGAACGCCGACGAAATCGCCGTTGATGTGAACTTCGACCGAATCCTGCTGTTTGGGCCGTTCGACGATGGTAATGGTGTCGAGGCGAAACAGATTGCGAAGATATTTTTCCAGACGCCAGATTTCACTGCGGGTCACGGCGGTATCCTTTACGAGAACGGCTCTCCCTCGCATGGCCTTGCGGGGTGGTCAACACTCTTTGGACGGCAGCACAGCCACGCGAAGTCAGCCAACTTCGCGCGGCCGAGGGCCCTAAATCTTGTTGTCCTGCTCGTCTATGATCTGGTTCATCTCCTGCGACGGTCGCTTGCCGCTCTTGCAATTCACCAGTTTGGCGGGAACACCGACTGCGGTGCAGCCGGCCGGAATGGACTTCAGCACCACGGAACTGGCGCCAACGCGGCTATATTCGCCAATCTCGATATTGCCCAATATCTTGGCGCCCATCGAGAGCAAGACGCCGCGGCGGACCTTGGGATGGCGGTCGCCCCGTTCCTTACCGGTGCCGCCCAAGGTCACATCCTGCATGATGGAAACATCGTCTTCCACAACGGCCGTCTCTCCGATGACGATGCCAGTGCCGTGGTCAATCATGATGCCCCGTCCCAGCCGCGAGGCGGGATGAATATCCACTGCAAAAAGCTGCGAACTGCGGCTTTGGAAGAATAGTGCCATCCATTTGCGCTGCTGCGCCCAAAGCCAGTGGGCAATGCGGTGGGTCTGAAGAGCGTGAAAGCCTTTGTAATAAAGAAACGCCTCAAGATAGGAATGGCATGCGGGATCGCGCTCGAAGACGGCGGAAAGATCGGCGCGCACGGCCGCGCCGATAGTAAGGTCGCCTGCCAGCGCTTCCTCAAATGTCTCGCGCGTCATAAGCGGCGAGACGTCGTCATTGCCGAGCTTTTTGGCCAGGTGAAAGCAGAGCGCGTCCTCCAGCCTTGTGTGTTGCAAAATGGTGGCATGGACGAAGCCGGCCAGCGCCGGCTCGTGCTCCGCCATCTCTTCGGCTTCCCGGCGCAGCTTTTCCCAGATGGGATCGCAACTCGCCAGTTTCTCGCGGGGTGTAGCCATCTCTCTCTCTTTCAGGACCGGGCTTTTACCACAAACTTTTGTGGAATTACAAAATTCGGGCCTTTTCCCACATTTCACCTAAAATGGTGCCTGTTCTTACCTTTCAAGCGGTCCATTTTAGCTATGCCATCCGATCATAATTCCATCTTCAACCGCCCGGCGTCCGATGCCCTTGCGCTACTCCTCAGCCGACGTTCCGGGTCCGCCAAGGCAATGGGAGAACCCGGCCCCGACAAAAAGCAACTCGCCGATATTCTGCAAGCGGGCGCGCGTGCTCCGGACCATGGCAAGCTCTTTCCCTGGCGCTTTATTGTGTTCGAGGATGAAGGCCGCAAGCGCGCTGGCGAAATTTTGGCTCAGGCAGCGAAAGCCGATGGTGAACGCGACAAACAAGTGGAAGAGGAGAGCAGACGCTTCCTGCGCGCGCCCGTAATCATCTGCGTGATTTCCGCTGCCCGCGAACAGCACAAAATCCCGGTTTGGGAGCAGGAGTTGTCAGCCGGTGCCGTGTGCCAGAACATTTTGGTAGCGGCTACGGCCCTGGGCTTTGTCGGCCAATGGGTCACGGAATGGTATGCCTACCATCCCATGGTGAAAGAAGAATTGGGCCTCAAACCGGGGGAACGCATCGCTGGGTTCATTTACCTTGGAACCGCCACAGAAGACTTGGAAGAGCGGCCGCGGCCGCAAATGGACAAAATCGTCTCCCGATTCTGACTTGGCCGTGATGGGTTAGCGAATTCCCAACAACTTGTGTGTTTGAAGCGACAACCGCCATTGCGGATTGGCAAGACAATAAGCCGTGGCCGCGTCGGTGTTGGCCGCCCGTTTTTCATTATCCATCGGCTGCAGAAAAAAATGCATGAAATCTTGGTCGGCATAGCGGGCCGGATCGGCACCCTCTTGCGGGTAGACCAATTTCAGTTCATCTCCACGCCTCAGCACTTGTTCCGCCTCCGCCTTGGGACTGACGCAGATCCAGTCAATCCCCGGCGGCGGCATCAGGGTGCCGTTAGTTTCGATCGCGATTTCAAAATCGTGACTATGCAATGCTGCAACCAGGGGTTGATCCAGTTGCAACAGTGGCTCACCCCCTGTGCAGACGACATAACGATTGCCCGAGGTTGAGACGGGCCATTCTTCTGCCACGGCTTTAGATAACGACGCTGCATCGGGGTACTTGCCGCGCGTTCCGTCAGTCCCGACAAAATCGGTGTCGCAGAATTTACAAATAGCGGCGGCACGATCTTTTTCCGCGCCGCTCCACAGATTGCAGCCCGCAAAGCGGAGGAAGACCGCTGCACGGCCGGCGCGCGCCCCTTCGCCTTGCAAGGTATAGAAAATTTCCTTGACGCTGTAGGTCATATGGCTGTCCGATACTTTTGATAGCCTGCCGCTCGCAATGCGCAGGAAGGACAGGTGCCGCAACCGCTCCCCCAATCATGCCGTGTGGGGTCGCCTTCATAGCAAGTGACGGTTTCGCGCACGATCAGGTCCACCAGCGCCTTGCCACCAAGTTCCTCGGCCAGAGCCCAGGTTGCTGCCTTGTCCAGCCA
The DNA here is from genome assembly GCA_019242275.1 of Alphaproteobacteria bacterium. Lineage (GTDB taxonomy): Bacteria > Pseudomonadota > Alphaproteobacteria > Micropepsales > Micropepsaceae > Rhizomicrobium. Next base: position 4,124 of record JAFAVT010000277.1, on the reverse strand, counting down.
CATTAGCGGTGTGTAAATGCGCACCAGCCGCGCCAGACCGAGTGTTAATGCCCGCGCTGTTGCCTGTACTGTCTCATGGCGGCAATCGGGGTAGCCGGAAAAATCAGTTTCGCACATCCCGCCCACCAGATCGGCAATCTCGCGGCGATAACCCAATGCGGCCGCAGCAGTGAGAAACATCAGGTTACGGCCCGGCACAAAACTGGTAGGCAAGCCCTCTTGCCCGATTTCAATTTTCATGGAGTCGGTCAGGGCACTACCGCCGATGGCCTTGAGCGTATCCAGCGGCAGCAAATGGTCGGTGGCCAGCTTTTCTCCATGCGGCATCGTCTTTAGTGCCGCCAGCAAACGGAGGCGAGCCTCCAGTTCCGCGCGATGGCGCTGACCATAATCGAAACCAACTGTTTCGACGCGGTCGAAGCGGGCCAGTGCCCAGGCCAGACAAGTGGTGGAATCCTGGCCGCCGGAAAACAGCACCAGTGCCGATGTCGTCATCGCCCGGTGTTTAACGCTGCCCGGCATCAAAGAACAGGTCAAATAGGGGAGACATTCCCGCTTTCCGCGGTCTGCCGTGGGCGGAGGTCCATTTTGACGCAGTACTCCGCCGGATTGTTCAGCGGGCTGGTTTGTGTGAGATTGCTCCGGTTCCGTCCATTTCCAGTCCAAATTTCCCAAAGCCCATTTCCATGTCCCCGGCGATCCATCCGCTCTACGTCGCTTCCGGTTTTGCGATCGGCTTTCTCGTCGGCATGACCGGCGTGGGGGGCGGCTCACTGATGACGCCGCTGCTTATTCTGCTTTTCAAGGTACATCCGGTAACGGCCGTGGGTACCGACCTGATCTATGCCAGCGTCACCAAAAGCGGTGGCAGTTTGGTGCATGGCTTCAACAGGACTATCGACTGGCGCGTCGTTCTGCGGCTGGCGTGCGGCAGTCTGCCCGCTTCTGTGGCGACCCTAGCGATGCTGGCATGGCTGAAAATCGATCAGGCCGCTTATAGCGTGCTGGTAACGAAGATGCTGGGCGTGGCCCTGCTGTTCACGGCGGCAGGCCTGCTCTTTCGTCGCCGCCTGCTGGCCACCTATTCCCAGAGAGTCGGTGTCCTCAGCCCTGCCCAGACTCGCACATTCACCATCGCTACCGGTGCGGCGCTGGGAGTGCTGGTAACCATTTCGTCGGTGGGTGCCGGTGCACTGGGTGTCACCGCACTGTTGCTGCTTTATCCCGAGCTGCCGGCGGTGCGTATTGCCGGCAGCGACATCGCCCATGCCGTGCCGCTGACCCTAGTGGCAGGACTGGGCCATGTCGCCAGCGGCGGCATCGATTTGATGGTGCTGGTTTCGCTGCTAATGGGCTCGCTGCCCGGCATCATGCTGGCCAGCCTGTTTGCACCGCGTTTGCCCGACCGGGCGCTTCGTCTGGTCCTTTCCGGTACGCTGATTCTGGTGGCTGCCCGGCTGCTGCTGGCCTGATGCCCGACCGCATGACAAAGGGATCGCCTCGCGCCTGGCAGCGTATGCTGAGCGGTCGCCGGCTCGATCTGCTGGAACCTAGTCCGTTGGATATCGAAATCGCCGATATCGCTCACGGCTTGGCGCGGGTAGCGCGCTGGAATGGCCAGACCCGCGGACTGCACGCTTTCTCGGTGGCGCAGCATTCGGTGCTGGTGGAGCGGCTCGTATCGGAGCTTAATCCCCGCCTGACCCGCCAGGCGCGGCTGATGGCGCTGCTGCACGATGCGCCGGAATATGTCATTGGCGACCTTATCAGTCCCTTCAAGGCGGCGATTGGCATTGATTACAAATTATTGGAGTCGCGGTTACAGGCAGCTATCCACCAACGCTTCAGCCTTTCGGCACTGGTACCGGCGCCGCTGAAAGCACTGTTCAAAAAGGCAGATCATCTCTCCGCCTATTACGAAGCCACGCAACTGGCCGGCTTTGAAGCTGCCGAAGCACGGCGCCTGTTCGGGACACCGCCCAAGGCTTTGGCCACGCCCCGCCTTGCCCCGCTGCCAACGGCAGAGGCGGAGAAGCAATTTCTTGACCATTTCAACAAGCTCTCCGTCTAAGGAGCATGCTACAAGGCGCCATGCCCCGGCTTCTGGTCATTCCCCTTTCAGCCCTTGACGACAGTATTGCCGCGCATCGGCCTTCGCATCTGGTCAGTTTGCTGTCACCGCAGCATATGATCGCTACGCCGCAAGGTTTCCCAATGGACCGGCATCTTAAGCTTGGCATCAATGATATTGCCGACCCCGCCGCGGGCGAGCATCCGCCCGCGCGCAACCATATTGACGCCCTGCTTGCTTTTGCGCGCAGTTGGGATGCACGCGCGCCGCTGATGATCCATTGCTGGGCAGGGATCAGCAGATCCATGGCTTCCGCTTTCATCGTCCTGTGCGACCGGCTGAACCCGGGGCGCGAGCTTGAAATCGCCCGCGCCATGCGGCGGCGTGCACCACACGCCGCACCCAATAGCCTGCTGGTGACCCATGCCGACGCGATCCTGAGGCGAGGCGGCGCCATGGTCGCGGCGTTGAACAGCATGGGACCGGCCCGGATAGTGGAGGAAGGGGTGCTGAGCGACTTCCCTCTGGTGGGACTGTGAGCAAGGATGCCATCTCCATCGGCCTGTCGGTTGCCATCGTTTCGGTCGAAGGCGAGAAGCCTTCGGTGCTGGTGATCGCGCGCCTCGGCGAAGCGGATGCCCTGCCCTTCGGCCCGTTCGATCCCGCGCATCATCGCACTTTGGAATCGGGCCTGCGCGAATGGGTTGGCCAGCAAACCCATTTTGAACTTGGTTACACCGAACAGCTTTACACCTTTGGTGACAGGGGCCGTCATCTGCCCGCTCCGGGGCTCAGGAGCGATAGGGCCGCGCGCGTGGTTTCCGTGGGTTATCTGGCGCTGACCCGGCAAAGCGCGGCCGACGTGCCGCAAAGCGAATGGCGCGGCTGGTATCAGTATTTTCCCTGGGAGGACTGGCGCGGTGGCAAACCCGCTATGATCGATAGCGTCATCCTGCCAGCGTTGAAGAAGTTCACGAAAGGCGCGGAGGGTGCTCAATCAGAGGCACGGCGCGCCCGCGTCAGGCTTTGCTTTGGTGACGGGCTGCCCTGGGACGAGGAAAAGGTACTGGAGCGCTATGAGCTGCTCTATGAGGCGGGCCTGGTGGAGGAATATTTCCGCGACAGCGGCGCCGCCGGCCAGGCGCCTGCGCTGGGCACCGCCATGCTTTACGACCATCGCCGCATCCTGGCTACCGCCATCGCCCGCTTGCGGGGCAAACTAAAATACCGTCCCGTTGTGTTCGAGTTGATGGCGCCTGTCTTCACCCTGCTGGAACTACAACGTACTGTGGAGGCGCTGGCCGGTCTGAAGCTGCACAAGCAGAATTTCCGCCGTTTGGTGGCGGAACAGGGACTGGTGGAAGGCACCGGCAAGTTCTCAACGCCTGCCCGGGGCCGGCCAGCCGAGCTGTTTCGTTTCCGCCGGGAAGTGCTGCGGGAGCGCCCGGCGCCCGGTCTTAGGCTGGGCACGCGCCGTTGAATTCCCCACCTCCGTAAGGGTTGTCCTACAAGGAAGGCAATAACAGGCTTGACGGATTAATGCTCAATCGAGTCATATTGCCCTTGAACCGGCCCTTGAAAGCCGGGTTTTTTGCACGACATTTATACTCGAAATGAGTATAAAGTCTGGAGGAGCGCTGGATGGGCGTTGAATTGGCTTATACCGATGCAGTGGCACGAGCCACGGACGGACTTTACGCTAAAGTGGCGGGAGTCATTCCCGCTGTCGAATGGCCCGTGCACGCCCCCCTTATCGCTGCTATCAACCGAGTCAAGCGCGAGAAAGACGCCGTTATCCTGGCGCACAATTACATGACGCCGGAAATCTTCCATTGCGTGGGCGACTTCACCGGCGACAGCCTGGCCCTCGCCCGTGAGGCGGCACGGACCGATGCGAAAGTGATCGTCCAGGCCGGGGTCCATTTCATGGCCGAGACATCGAAGATTCTCTCGCCGGCCAAGACCGTGCTCATCCCCAGCATGCAGGCCGGCTGTTCGCTGGCTGCCTCCATTACCGGTGCTGATGTCCGCTTGCTTAGGCAGAAATATCCCG
>JAFAVT010000253.1 GCA_019242275.1 Alphaproteobacteria bacterium | reverse complement strand
CGCCCCCCCGCTTTGCGGACAGCCTGGGCCAGGGCCCGGCACAGCGCGCGGCTGTCCACCTGGGCTTCGTCCGGCGCCCAGATCGCGCCCGGACTATCGGCCAGCATGGGCACGCGCGTCCGAACCGCGACCTCATCCAGCCACTCCGTCCCCGGCGGCAATCGCGCTGGGCGGGGCTCGACCATCAGCGCGCCATTCCGGCGATAGCCAACAGCGATACCGCTGGCCGTTTCCAGCTCATCGGCGAACGCAGGCCACAGACGCCGCGACCGGCCGGCAAAAGCCAGTTCGGCCGGGGGCGCATCGGCCATTTCGGCAGTGGCGGCGATCATGCCGGCAGCGGCAAAACTTGCGCCCATGCCCGGCTCGCCCCGCTCCAGAATAGTGGTGTTGACGCCCGCCTGGGCCAGCCGCCAGCCGATTCCAAGCCCCGCTACGCCGGCGCCGACGATGATGGCCTTCATGGCAAAGGCGCCCCCTCCCCCGTCAGTACGAATGTCGTGATCTCAATGAGATAGATGGGTGAGCTAAAGTGAGAGGGGAATTGACCGGTGGCTAGGAGCCCTATGTTGGCAGGCGAACGCCAGCGGCGTATGCAGCGCGAAAACAGGTATGGGCCGGGCGCGGTCATCGCCCTCATATAGCCTGTAACCCGGCGCCCGGCAGGACGTATTATCGGGCCATCAGATCGGAGTCAGAAACATGGAAAAGGCGCTGTTCGGGGCGGGCTGCTTCTGGGGGGTGGAGGATTTCTTCCGGCAGGTGCCGGGGGTGGCCGATGCGGTGTCCGGCTATGCCGGGGGCACCACCACCGCGCCCACCTACAAACAGGTCTGCGCCGGCGATACCAACCATGCCGAGGTGGTGGAAGTGACGTTCGATCCGGCCCGGGTTTCCTATGAGACGCTGGTGGACCTGTTCTTCAAGATGCACAACCCCACCACCCGCAACCGCCAGGGACCGGATGTCGGCACCCAGTACCGCAGCGTTATCTTCACCCATGGGCCCGAGCATGCGCGGGTAGCCGCGGCGGTTCGCGACCGGGTGGCCGCCTCAGGCAAGTGGAAGGCGCCCATCGTCACCCAGATCGAGCCCGCCCCGCCCTTCTGGCCGGCCGAGGAGTATCACCAGCGCTATTTCCAGAAGCATGGCGGGCATTGCCATGTAAGCTATGCGGAGGTGGCGAGGAGCTAGCTATCATTGTTATGGCCCGCGGATGCGGGCAACCAGGTGATGCAGACTCTCCTAGGGTAGTACACGCGAAAATGGGGTCGGAGTGAACCGTCGCTATCCGCGGAAAAGACCTGCCTTAGGCAGAGGCTTCTGGGCCTTCCTTGCGGTCAGCGGAAAGGCGGTTTTGCACGTCAGCTTTTCCCGCAATGTCGGCTCTGCATAGAAAGCCAGCAAGCCTTGGCCGCATTCATTTGCCGCCGATGAAGACCTCGGCAAGGTCTGGCGCTCACAACCAGGAATGACCAATTGCAAACTGGCAATGCCTGCCCTTTTCGCCATTTCAGAACCTCTTGTATGGGCCGCCACAGAGCGGCAAGTCTAATTAGGGCCCTCGCCTTAAAGCAACCAAACATTGTGACTTTGCACACGCTCGAAAGTCAGGCCGGATGCCTAGGCCGCCCTTTCCTTTTCGGCCTTTTCTTCATTCAACCGCATCGTCACCAATACCACAATCATGGCGGCGAAGCTGGTCAGGGTGCCCGGCAGCCAGATGATCAGCCCACCATAATGGATGTCGTTCAGGGCGGTCATGTCCAGCACCCGGCCGCAAATGTCGTAGACCGGATAGAGATCGCGGCTGGTGAGCGACAGGATCGCCCCCAGCACCATCTGGGGCAATTCGATCACAATGATCAGCAGCGCCCGCATCAGGTGCGACAGGCGGGCGGGCGGTTTGGACCGCGCGTCTAAAATCAGCGACCAAAACATCACGCCATTGATCGCCATGCTCCAGTTCATTACTTCATAAAGCGGCCGGTTCAGCATCACCACGGTGTGGATGGACGGGATCAGCCAGAAATAAAGCAGACCCACGAACAGCGCCGGCGCCACGGCCGGATGTTGCAGGAAGGCGAGCGCAGCCCGGACCGGTCGTGCCTTGACCAGCGGTTTGAGAAAATCCGGCATGCCGGCAAACAGCACCGGCCCCGCCATCCCCATGGCGATGGCAAAGGCCCCGACATGATGCAGCACGAAATGAGCCCAGCGATGCACGAAGAAAAGATGCTGGGCATAATAATCCATGCGGGTTTGCAGCACGATCCAGAAGCTGGCAATGCCGGCAACGAACAGCAGCTTGCGCCACCAAACCGGATGCTGCGCGCGGGGCAGTATCAGCAGCCCACGCCAGAACCAGGCCAGCGACAGCACACAGGCAAGGTATTCGGGCCAGGAAAACTCCCAGGGCAGCCATACCGGCAGATCGGCGGGAAAGAAGCGGCAGAGAAAATCCAGCACGGCGCCTAGCAGCAGAGCCGCGCCAAACCATAGCCAATCCCGGTTCCGGTTCATCGGGCGCGACCTTATGCGAGGGCGGGCGGCGCCGGGAAGCGTGATAAGGACGCGGGCCATGCGTTTGATTACTGCTATCGCTCTTGTCCTGTCGCTCGCCGGCTGCGGCCGCGGCAGCTGGCACATGACCGACATTTCCGGTGGCTCGCCACGGCTGCAATTTCATCTGACTCGTGCCGGCGACGGCGCGACGGTTGGAGGTGAGGCGTATCGTGGCAAGGTGGTGGCGCTTTACTTCGGCTACACCCACTGCCCCGACATCTGTCCCGCGACCTTGGCCAATCTCACCGATGTGGCCAAACGGGCGGGGCCGGATTTCCAGATTCTTTTTGTTACCGTTGATCCGGCGCGCGACACGCGCGCAGTGCTACAGGACTACGCCCAGGCCTTCACACCGCAGATGGAGGGCCTTTACGGCACCGCCAACCAGTTGGCCGACGCGGCGCGGCGCTATCGTGTCGCCTATACGGTAAAGGCGGGCCCGCCCTATGAGGTGATGCATTCCAACGCGGTGTTCTTCTTTGACCGCAGCGGCAAGGCGCGGCTGGTGACCACCGATACGTCCGATACCACCGCGATCGCCGACGACGTGCGGCGACTACTTGCGGGGTGACGCTTTCGGCTTGTCCAGCCCCCGCTGCCTGGCAGTGGCGAGAAAGCCGTTCAGCACTGGGCAAAGCTGCGGCTGGGCCTTGCAGTCGGTGGGACGCATCGGCGCCAGCGCCGCATGAACCAGCCAGATGCCGGACAACAGAACCAGCAGCAGCAGCGCCGATCCCGCCCAGCGCGCCAGCCGCGGCGACAGCCGGCGCGGCGGCGGGCGCACCACGGCGCGCGGCGGAGCACCCGGATAAATCAGCACCGGCATGGCGGCACCGCGCACCAGGGTATTTATGGTCTGGTCGCGGCCCCAGTCGCGCGAGGTGCGGCGAATGACGACAAGTTCGGCAGGCGCCGCTTCGGCATCCCAGAGCAGCGCCGGCGCAAAACTGCCGATGCCGACACGGATTTCGCCGGAGGTGGACAATTCATCCCGCAGCTTTCCCAGATCGGTCACCACGGCCGCGACCATGTCCCGCTGCCAGGTCTCAGCCTGTTCATGGTGGCCTGGAACGGCAATGGCGGCGCTGATGGCAGAGCGGAACAGCGCCAGTTGCGCGTCGAGCTTTTGGGCCAGAACGCCGGCGCAGCTGATGGTGTCGCGGTCATGGACCAGAGAAGCGACGCCGCACAGGATGCGCCGGATTTGCGACGGGGCTCCGTTTTCCGGCTCGACCCAGACCGGGCAGCTTGCGTCCAGCAGAATGCGACACAGGACTGAGTGCAGCAGAAAGCGCGGGAAGCTTTTGGCGCCGACGCTTTGCCAGCGGCGATGCGGAGTCATCAGGATCAGGTCGGCGCCCTCTTCCCGCGCTGCGCTGAGAATTTCGCGCGCCACCGGCCCTCGCCGCAGCAGCGGCGTCACCGCCAGGCCGTCAAACTGTGCCATCAGTTCAGCGGGGAAATCCTCCCAGCCCCCGCCTTCGCTATCGGGCGGGATGACATGCAGCAGCACAACACGCGCGCCCATGCGGCGCGCCAGGTCAGCCGCCCGGCGCGTAGCGGCGACAGGCGACGGATCGGCCGTCACCGGCACAAGGATGGTCTGCATCGGCAGCCCCGGATTACCGCCCTCTATTTAACCGGCAATCTTGTCGCTGTAATCCCGGGATGTCGCAAGAAACCCAGCTTGTCATCCCGGGCGCGCTGCAGCACGCGGTGATGCGGCGCAGACTCGGGACCCAAGTGCGATCGGTGAAATGGATCCCGGCTCGCGCTCGCTCCGCTCGCTGGCCGGGATGACAGGTTTAGATGTGCAACGCCGCGCCGTCGGCCGCCAGCACCGCCTCGTGCATCATCTCCGAGAGCGTCGGATGCGGGAAGATGGTGTGGGCCAGCTCATGGTCGGTCAGTTCGCCGGTCTTGGCGATGACATAACCCTGGATCAGTTCGGTGACTTCGGCACCGATCATGTGCGCGCCCAGCAGTTCGCCGGTTTCGGCGTCGAACACGGTCTTGATCAGGCCATCGGCCTCACCCAGCGCAATTGCCTTGCCGTTGCCGATGAAGGGGAATTTTCCGACCTTGATTTTGCGGCCGCTCTCCTTGGCCTTGGCTTCGGTCAGGCCGACGGAAGCCACCTGCGGCCAGCAATAGGTGCAGCCCGCGACATTGGAGGTGTTGAGCGGATGCACACCCTTCACGCCGGCAATCTTCTCGGCGACGATGACGCCTTCGTGCATGGCCTTGTGTGCCAGCCAGGGGCCGCCCACCAGGTCGCCGATGGCCCAGACACCCTCAACGCCGGTCTCGCCATACTTGCCGGCAACGATATGGGTCTTCTCGACCTTGATGCCGGCCGCTTCCAAACCGATATTCTCGACATTGCCGACAATGCCCATCGCCAGGATGACGCGCTCGACCGTGATCTGCTCGGTCTTGCCGTCTTTGGCTTTCAGGGTGCAGGTGACGTCATTGGTACCCCGCTTCAATTCGGTGACGGTGGTGCCGAGCTTCAGCTTCATGCCCTGTTTGGTGAAAGCCTTGGCCGCCAACGCGGAAATCTCTTCATCTTCCACCGGCATGACCCGGTCCAGCACCTCGACCACGGTCACCTCGGCGCTCAGGGTGCGGTAGAAGCTGGCGAACTCGATACCGATGGCGCCGCTGCCGACCACCAGCAGCGATTTGGGAAATTCCGGCGGCACCATCGCTTCGCGATAGGTCCAGACCAGCTTGCCGTCGGGCTCCAGGCCCGGCAGGGTGCGGGCTCGCGCGCCGGTGGCCAGCACGATGTTCTTGGCCGCCAGATCGCTGGCCTTGCCGTCCTTGGTGACGGAAAGTTTGCCCTTGCCGGCGAGTTTGGCTTCGCCGGGGATGACCGTGATCTTGTGTTTCTTCATCAGGAAGCTGACGCCGTCGGACAATTGCTTCGATACCGCCCGGCTGCGGGCGACGATCTTGGCGGCATCGAACTTGAAATTGTCGGCACTAAAGCCGAACTCGCCCAAGCGGTGCATCAGGTGCCAGATTTCGCTGGAACGCAGCAGCGCCTTGGTTGGGATGCAGCCCCAGTTGAGACAAATGCCGCCCATGCGGTCGCGCTCGACCACGGCTGTCTTCAGGCCCAGTTGGGCGCAGCGGATGGCGCAGACATAGCCGCCGGGGCCACCGCCCACCACGATCACATCATAGGAGTCAGCCATGGAGGCCCTCACCCTTCGACAAGCTCAGGGTGAGGAAAATCCTCATGCTGAGCCCGTCGAAGCATGAGGATGAAGGAAACGAAAACATCACAACAACATCGAAGCAGGTTCTTCGATGAACTGCTTCAAGGTCTGGAGGAACTTGGCGCCGGTGCCGCCGTCCACCACACGATGGTCGGCCGACATGGTCACCGTCATCACCGTGGCGATCTCAATCTTGCCGTTCACCACCACGGCGCGCTCTTCGCCGGCGCCCACCGCGATGATGCAGCTTTGCGGCGGGTTGATGATCGAGGTGAAGTTCTTGATGCCATACATGCCCAGATTGGAAACCGAAAAGCCGCCGCCTTCATACTGGTTGGGCTTGAGCTTCTTTTCCTTGGCCAGCTTCGCAAGCTCCTTCACTTCGTTGCTGATCTCGATCAAACCCTTGGTCTGGGCCTTGAAGATGATCGGGGTGATCAGGCCGAAATCCAGGGCGACGGCGACGCCGACATCGGCGTCCTTGTGGCGAAGGATTGCGGTCTCGGTCCAGGAGGCGTTGACATCGGGGTGCTTCATCAGCGCCATGGCCGATGCCTTCATGATGAAGTCATTGACCGACAATTTGTAGGCGGGCTTTTTGTCTTTATCCTTCGGCGCGGCGGCGTTCATTTTCTCGCGTACCGCCATCAAGGCGTTCAGGTTGCAGTCCACCGTCAGGTAATAATGCGGGATCAGCGTCTTGGCGCTGGTCAGGCGTTTCGCAATCGCCTTGCGCATATTGTCGTGCGGGATTTCCTCGTAGCTGCCGGCCGGATAGAGCAGCCGGGCATCCGGCAGCGGCGCCACGCCGGGAATGCCTGCGCCAGCCGCCGTAGCGGCAGGCGCAGCGGCCGCTGGCTTCGCGCCAGGTTTGGCGTTTTCCACATCTGATTTGACGATGCGGCCGCGCGGGCCGCTGCCGGCCAGGGCCGTGATATCAATGCCTTTGCTGGCGGCAATGCGGCGAGCCAGGGGCGAAGCGAAGACGCGCTTGCCCTCAGATTTCGCGGCTGGCGCAGGAGCGGCGGCAGCCGCCGGCGCAGCAGGCTTTGACGCCTCTTTCACGCCGGCGGCGATATCTTTCATCGCCGCGGGAATATCGGCTTTGGGGGCAGCGGCCGAAGGCATGGCATCGGCGCTTTCGTCTTCACCCAGCAGCACGGCGATGGGCGCATTGACCTTCACGCCTTCAGAACCTTCAGGCACCAAAATCTTGCCGATCCGGCCCTCGTCCACGGCTTCGAACTCCATCGTCGCCTTGTCGGTCTCGATCTCGGCTAGGATGGTGCCGGACTTGACGGTGTCGCCTTCCTTCACCAGCCACTTGGCCAGCTTGCCCTCCTCCATGGTGGGCGAAAGTGCGGGCATCAGGATGTTGGTGGCCATGACTTACGCCTTGTAGGTGACGGACTTCACCGCCGCGATCACGTCATCCACCGTCGGCAGGGCCAGTTTTTCCAGGTTCGCCGCATAGGGCATCGGCACATCCTTGCCGTTGACGCGGGTGGGCGGCGCATCGAGATAATCAAAAGCGTCCAGCGCCACGCGGGCGGCAATCTCAGAACCAATCGAGCAAACCGGCCAGGCCTGTTCCACCGTCACCACGCGGTTGGTCTTCTTCACGCTTTCGATCACCGTGTCGGTGTCGAGTGGGCGCAGCGAGCGCAGGTCAATCAGTTCGGCATCAATACCCATATGGGCCAGCTTCTCGCAGGCCTCGAGGCAAAGGCCGATGCCGATGGAATAGCTTACCAGCGTCACATCTGCGCCCTGCCGCACCACCCGGGCCTTGCCGATGGGCAGGACGAAATCGTCCAGCTTGGGCACTGGGAAGGAACGGCCATAAACGATCTCGTTCTCCAGGAAAATGATCGGATTGGGATCGCGGATGGCAGCCTTGAGCAGGCCTTTGGCGTCGGCGGCAAAATAGGGCGCGATCACTTTCAATCCCGGCACATGCGCGTACCAGGAGGCATAATCCTGGCTGTGCTGGGCGGCGACGCGGGCGGCGGCGCCATTGGGACCGCGGAAGACAATGGAATTGCCCATCTGGCCGCCGGACATATAGCGGGTCTTGGCGGCGGAATTGATGATCTGGTCCATCGCCTGCATGGCGAAATTCCAGGTCATGAATTCGACGATGGGCTTGAGACCGTCAAAGGCCGCGCCTACCGCCATGCCGGCAAAGCCATGCTCGGTGATCGGGGTATCAATAACGCGGCGGTCACCGAATTCGGCAAGGAGCCCTTGGCTGATCTTGTAGGCGCCTTGATATTCGGCGACTTCCTCGCCCATCAGGAAGACGGTTTCGTCCCGGCGCATTTCCTCGGCCATGGCGTCGCGCAAAGCGTCGCGCACGGTGAGAGTCACCATCTCGGTGCCTTCGGGGATGGCGGGATCGTTGCCGACATGAATTTTTGGAGCGCTGGTTTCGCCGCCTTTGTCGGCGACGGCCTTGTGGTCTTCGCCCTTGGGCAGCTCTGCGGCTGGCGCAGTCTTTTTTTCCGGCGCATCGCCTTGTTTGTCTTGGCCGCCTGTGGCGGCCGGGGCTTTTTCGCCTTCGGCCAGCAGGGTGGCGATGGGCGAGTTGACCTTCACCCCTTCGGTGCCTTCGGCCACCAAAATCTGGCCGATGGTGCCTTCATCAACGGCTTCGAACTCCATCGTCGCCTTGTCGGTCTCGATCTCGGCCAGGATGGTGCCGGATTTGACCACATCGCCTTCCTTGACCAGCC
>JAFAVT010000228.1 GCA_019242275.1 Alphaproteobacteria bacterium | reverse complement strand
AAATCCGGCCGCATGCTGGACCGGGTCAGCAACACCTTTTTCAATGTGCAGCAGGCCAACACCAACGACACCATTGACAAGATCCAGACGGACGTGGCGCCCAAGCTGGCGGCCCATGCCGACGCCATCTTCCTCAACGCCAAGCTGTTCGCCCGGGTCAAGACGCTTTACGACCAGCGCGCCGGCCTCAAGCTCGATCCTGAAGCCCTGCAGGTCCTGACGCTTTATTATCGCCAATTTGTCCATGCCGGCGCCAATCTGTCCGACAAGGACAAGGCGCGCCTCAAGGAGATCAACAAGCAGGATGCCACCCTGCAAACCCAGTTCCAGCAGAAGCTGGTGGCAGGCGCCAAGGCCGGCGCCCTGGTGGTGGACGACAAGGCGCAACTGGCCGGCCTGACCGACGCAGAGATTGCCAATGCTGCCGAAGCCGCCAAGACGCGCGGACTGAAAGGCAAGTGGGTCATTCCGCTGCAAAACACCACGCAGCAGCCGCTTTTGACCGATCTGGCCGATCGCGCCACGCGGGAAAAGCTGTTCAACAATTCCTGGACCCGCACCGAAAAGGGCGACAAGAACGACACCCGCGCCATCATTGCCCAGCAGGCGGTGATCCGCGCCGAGAAGGCGAAGCTCCTGGGCTATCCCAACTATGCCGCCTATGCGCTCTACGACCAGATGGCGCAGAATCCGGCGGCGGTGGACCGCTTTCTCAGACAATTGACACCGGCAACCCGCGCCAAGGCGGCGGACGAGGCCAAGCTGATCCAGGCCGCCATTGACAAGGACGGCAAGCATTTTGATCTGAAGCCCTGGGACTGGCAGCGTTATGCCGAGCGGGTGCGCAAAGAAAAATATGATCTCGATGAAGCGGCGCTGAAACCCTATTTCGAGCTGCACGCGGTGCTGGAAAAAGGCGTGCTGTTTGCCGCCACCCAGCTTTACGGCATCGCCTTCAAGCGCCGCACCGATCTGCCGGTCTATCACCCGGACGTGATGGTCTATGAAGTGTTTGACAAGGATGGCTCGCAGTTGGGCCTGATGTATTTCGACTATTTCAAGCGCGACAACAAAACCGGTGGCGCCTGGATGAACAATTTTGTCGGCCAGTCAAAACTGCTCGGCACCAAGCCGGTGATTTACAATGTCGCCAACTTCACCAAGCCGGCGCCCGGCCAGCCGGCGCTGCTGACCTTTGATGACGTTACCACCATGTTCCATGAATTCGGTCATGCCCTGCACGGGCTGTTCGCCAGTCAGACCTACCCACTGGTCTCGGGCACCAATACGGCGCGCGACTGGGTGGAGTTCCCTTCCCAGTTCAATGAGCATTGGGCGCTCGATCCCACCGTGCTGAAACATTATGCGGTGAACCAGAAGGGCGAAGCGATTCCGCAAGACCTGGTGGACAAGATCAAAAAGTCGCAGACCTGGGGCCAGGGCTATGCCTTGGGGGAACTTCTGGCCGCTTCGCAACTGGACATGCAATGGCACACGCTGGCGCCTGGCGCTGCCAAACCCGATGTTGACGCCTTCGAGACCAAGGCGCTCAAGGATACCGGCACCGATTTCCCCAATGTGGCGACGCGCTATCGCTCCAGCTACTTCCTGCACATCTGGGCCAATGGCTATGCCGCTGCCTATTATGCCTATCAGTGGACGGTGATGCTGGATGATGACGCCTATGCCTGGTTCACCAAGAATGGTGGCCTGACGCGGGCCAATGGCCAGCGCTTCCGCGACATGATTCTTTCAAGGGGTCATACCCAGGAATATGGCCCGATGTTCCGCGCCTTCTACGGCAGGGACCCGGATGTCGGGCCGATGCTGGAGCATCGGGGGCTAAAGCCCAGCTAGGCCGCGCCTTTAGTCCTTTTTCTTGGACTTTTTGGACTTACTGGATTTCTTTTTCTTGCCGCCCTTTTTCTTGGGTACTTTCTTGCCTTCCTTGCGGGCCTCGGACAGGCCGATGGCGATTGCCTGCTTCTTGCTTTTCACTTTCTTGCCGCTGCCGCTCCTGAGCGTGCCCTTCTTGCGCTCGTGCATCGCCTTTTCGACTTTCTTTGAAGCGCCTTTGGAATATTTGCGAGCCATGAGTTCCTCCTTGCTGGCGCCATGTAAAGGTATGCCTTCCGCTTTGGTTCCCATAGCTGTCAGACGCAAGGCATCATTCAGGGCCGCGCCACTGCCGGTGTTGTCAAAAATACACCAGGTTTCTTTCGCTGTTTCGGTTTGAACTGTCCTTGCAAGCCCCGCCAGCCGGGCATCGGCATAGGCCGACCAATAGATGCGCGGTGCGCCATGCCAGCGGTAATAGGCGAGGTGACAATCGCCGCCCGGCTTACCATCCTCGGGGTGACGCGGCGGATCGGCGGCGACGCGAGCAACGGCATGGCGGCGTAGCAGAATGTCGGCGTCTTCATTGAACCATGTCCCGTGACGTGGTTCGCAGGCAACTTTGTACCCAGCCAGCGTCGCGAACAGGGCGTTGGCGACATCACCATCAAAAGATAGGCTGGGCGGTAGTTGCATCAGGATCACATCCAATTTCCCGCCCAGGCCTGAAATTTCTTCCAGAAAGCGCGTCAGCGGCGCCTCGAAGTCCCGAAGCCGTCTTTCATGGGTGATACTGCGTGGTAGCTTGACGGAGAAACGGAAATCGCCCGGTACGCTGGCGGCCCAGCGTTCATAGGTCTTTCTCTGGTGCGGGCGATAAAAAGACGAGTTGATCTCCACCGCATTCAGTCGGGCGGCATATTTCTCCAGCTGGGTACCGCTTGCAGGAAAGCCCGGTCGCAAGGGCGCCGGAATGCTCCAGCCGGCGGTGCCGATGCGGGTCAGCGCCACAGCCGCATCAGTGGCCCCCCTTTGCCATAAACCGGATCGGCCTTGGGCTTGGGGACGTTTGCCGCCGAAACGGCAGCACGGTCATGATCGGGCTTGCTGGGATGACACATGTCATAACCGCCCTTGCGGGGATAGGCGCCTACCACCAGCAAATCGTCCGACATGGAAAGCCGTTGATGGCCCGTCCCTGCCGGAAGGATCACAACATCACCGGCTTTCACTTTCACGTTTCGGCCGCGCGCACCGCCCAGGCGCAGCATCGCATGCCCACGCACAAAACCCAGCACTTCATGCTGGTTAGAATGATAATGGAGATAATCATAGACCGCGTCGCGCCAGCTTTCCATCCACCCATGGGCGGCGAACAGGACCTCGACAACTGCAGCTGGGTCGGAAGCGCCCTTCAGATTCACCGCGCCGCGATAATGGATCGCCGGCCATTTGGGATTATTCGGCACCAGCCCGTCGTCGGCAAAGCGCCAGGCATTGGCCTTGCGCGTTTTGACCCGCGCCACGGCCTGTTTCGGCATGGGCCGCGCGATGCCGGTCAGCTTTTCGGCGACCTTTTTCACGTCTTCCAGCAGCATGGCAAGGAAAGCGTTCAGCCCCATTCCCGTTCCAAATGCCAGTAGATTCGGCCGGACTTTGCCCCTATGGTCCGGCCGCCATGGACAAATTCGCCACCCTGACGGGCGTCGCAGCCCCGCTCCCGATGATCAATATTGATACGGATATGATCATCCCCAAACAGTATCTAAAGACCATTCATCGGACTGGTCTGGGAAAAGCGTTATTCGACGAGATGCGCCATAATCCCGATGGCAGTGACAAGCCGGATTTCGTGCTCAACAAGCCGCAATACCGCAAAGCGCAAATCCTGGTAACGGGCGAGAATTTCGGCTGCGGCTCAAGCCGCGAGCACGCTCCTTGGGCACTGCTGGATTTTGGCATTCGCTGCATTATCGCCCCCAGCTTTGCCGACATTTTCTACAACAATTGTTTCAAGAACGGCATTCTGCCGATCAAGCTACCGCAATCCGACGTGGACAAACTGATGGACGATGCCGAGCGTGGCGCCAATGCAGTGATTACCGTGGATCTTGAGAAGCAGGAAATCCGCGGTCCCGATGGCGGCACGGTCACATTTGAGATTGATCCTTTCCGCAGGCAATGCCTGCTGAATGGCTGGGATGATATCGGCCTGACCCTGCGTGCCGAGGACAAGATTTCGGCTTATGAAAAAGAACACAAGGCGCAAGCGCCCTGGGTTTAGAGGAAGTCTATCATGTTTAAAATCGTGACGCTCCCCGGTGACGGCATCGGGCCTGAAGTGATGGATGCAACCCTTCGGGTACTGGGCTGGTTCGGTAGGCGCGGCTTCCAGTATCAAACGGAAGAAGCGCTGGTCGGCGGCATCGCCTATGAAAGTTTGGGTCGTTCCGATCCCGATGAGAGCATGGCCAAGGCCAAAGCCGCCGATGTTGTGCTGCTGGGTGCGGTGGGCGGGCCCAAATGGGACAACCTTCCTTTCCACCAGAAGCCGGAGCGCGGCTTGCTGCGCGCCCGCCAGGAGCTGCAGGTCTTTGCCAATCTGCGTCCGGCGCTGTGCTTTGACGCCTTGAAGGATGCCTCGACCCTGAAGCCGGAAATCGTCTCCGGCCTTGATATCCTGATAGTGCGCGAGTTGATGGGCGGGGTTTACTTCGGCGAGCCGAAGGAAACCACCGATTTGCCTGATGGTCAGAAACGTGCGGTGGATACCCAAGTCTATACCAGCAGCGAGATTGACCGGATTGCCCGCGTGGCCTTTGAACTGGCGCGGGTGCGCGGCAAAAAGCTGGCTTCGGCAGAAAAGTCGAACGTGATGGTGACAGGTGTGCTGTGGCGGCAGGTGGTCACCGAGGTGGCGAAGGACTATCCGGATGTGCAGTTAACCCACATTCTGGCCGACAATGCCGCCATGCAGCTGGTACGCAATCCCAAGCAGTTCGACGTGCTGGTGACCGACAATCTGTTCGGCGATGTGCTGTCAGACGAGGCGGCACAGCTCACCGGCTCTATCGGCATGCTGCCATCTGCTTCACTGGGCGCCAAGCGCGCCGATGGAAAGCAGAGCGCACTCTATGAGCCGATCCACGGCTCGGCGCCAGATATTGCCGGCAAGGGCCTGGCCAATCCCATCGCCTCAATCCTGTCGCTGGCGATGGCCTTCCGCTATTCCTTTGCCCGGCCCGACGACGCGGCTCGGATTGAAAAGGCGGTGGATGCGGTTCTGGCAGAGGGTTATCGCACGGGCGACATCATGCAGCCGGGCAAAATCCAGGTCGGTACCACCGCGATGGCGGATGCGATCCTGAAGGCGCTGGATAAGCCTTAGCGGCCCTTCAGTTTACGCCGCGCGACGTGCAGCAGCGGCTCGGTGTAGCCGCTCGGCTGCTCCTTGCCTTTGAACACCAGGTCGCAGGCGGCCTGGAAGGCAATGCCGTCAAACTTGGGCGCCATGGGCTGATAGAGCGGGTCACCGGCATTTTGCCTGTCCACCACGGTTGCCATGCGCTTCAAGGTTTCGCTCACCTGCGCCTGGTTGGTAATACCGTGCTCCAGCCAGTTGGCGATGTGCTGGGAAGAGATGCGCAAGGTGGCGCGATCTTCCATCAGCCCGACATTGTTGATGTCGGGCACTTTGGAGCAGCCGACGCCCTGATCTACCCAGCGCACGACATAGCCCAAGATGCCTTGGGCGTTGTTGTCCAGTTCTTTCTGAATCGCGTCAGGCTGCCAGTTGGGACGGTCGGCCACCGGAATGGTGAGAATGTCCGAAAGCTTCGCGCGCGGTCGCGAACGCAATTGCTTTTGCCGCTCTGCGACGCTGACCTGGTGATAATGGAGGGCGTGCAGCGTGGCCGCAGTGGGCGAGGGGACCCAGGCGCAGGAGGCGCCGGCCTCAGGGTGTCCGATCTTGACCTTCATCATGTCGGCCATCTTGTCGGGCATTGCCCACATGCCCTTGCCGATTTGCGCTTTGCCCGGAAGGCCACACTCCAGCCCGATATCAACATTCTGGTCTTCATAGGCCTTGAGCCAGGCCGAGCTTTTCATCTCCCCCTTGGGGATCATTGGCCCGGCATGCATCGAGGTGTGCATTTCATCGCCGGTGCGGTCCAGAAAACCGGTGTTGATGAAGACGATGCGGTCCTTCACCGCCCGGATCACCTCTTTCAGGTTGGTGGAGGTCCGGCGCTCCTCATCCATGACGCCGATCTTGAGGGTATTGCGCGGCAGTTCCAACACATCCTCAATGCCATCGAACAAAAGGTTGGCGAAGGCCACTTCCTTCGGGCCATGCATCTTGGGCTTAACGATGTAAATGGAGCCTTTGCGGCTGTTGGAGAGACCACCCTTGCGGCAGACGTCATGCAACGCGATCAGGCTGGTGATGACGCCGTCTAATATCCCTTCGGGAATCTCACTGCCATCCTTCAGTAAAACTGCATCATTGATCATCAAATGGCCGACATTGCGGATAAACAGCAGGCTACGGCCGGGCAAGGTGAACTGCGAGCCGTCCGGCGCGGTGTAGCTGCGATCCGGATTAAGGGAGCGGGTCACGGCGCGGCCAGCCTTGTCGAAGGTGGCGGTCAGTGTGCCGTTCATCAGCCCCAGCCAGTTGCCATAGGCCAGCACTTTGTCTTCAGCATCCACGGCGGCAATGGAGTCTTCACAGTCCATGATGGTGGTGATGGCACTTTCCAGCACCACGTCACTGATCCCGGCTTTATCGGCTTTGCCGATGGGAGTGGCGCGGTCGAGATGCACTTCGATGTGCAGGCCGTTATGCTCAAACAGCAGCAGGGATGGCGCGGAGGGGTCGCCGGCATAACCCTTGAATAACCCCGGATCGGCAAGGGCCGGCTCCAGCGTGCCACTCTTCACGGCAAAGCCTCTGGCATCCCCCCATGAACCGTCCGCCAGCGGCACTGCCTGATCCAGTGCGGTACGGGCGAACGCGATCACGGCGGCCCCGCGTTTCTCGTTATAGCCGCGACCGGGCGCCAGTTCGCCCTCCTGCGCGATCGCATCGGTGCCATAAAGCGCATCATAGAGGCTGCCCCAACGCGCATTGGCGGCGTTCAAGGCAAAGCGGGCATTTGTCAGCGGCACCACCAACTGCGGTCCCGCCACCGTGGCAATTTCCGGATCCACATTTTCCGTGCTGATCTGAAAGACCGGGCCTTCTTTCACCAGATAGCCAATGCTTTCCAGAAAGGCGCGATACACGGCGGCATCATGCGGCTGGCCCTTGTGTGCTTTATGCCAGTCGTCAATCGCTGTCTGGAGCCGATCGCGCTCGGCAAGTAGCGCCTTGTTCTGCGGTGCCAGCCGATGCACCAACTCCGAGAAGCCAGACCAGAATTTCGTTTCTTCTACGCCCGTGCCGGGTAAAGCCTGCTGGGCGACGAAGTCGTACAGTACAGCGGCGATTTGAAGGCCGTTCTTTTCAATACGGTTGGTCATGGCGGTTTTTTCGCTTTTGTGGCGGCACACCCTATTGCGCGGTGGCCCCAAAAGAAAAGACCGGGCCTTTGGCCCGGCCCTTTCCGTTGTTGGGCGGTGTCTTCACATCCCGGGCAGTGACGGGATGGTAAAGGCCAGGAAGGGCAGATTGGCCTGAAGCATCACAAAGATGCCCACCAATACCACCAGGAAGACAGCGGAGGGGAAGGCAAAACGCAGGATCTTGCCTTCGCTGCCGGTCCAGCCGGTCGCGGCCACGGCGACGCAGAGGGTGGCGATGGAGATGGGCTTGCCCATGCAGCCGCCGGTCGAGTTGGCGGCGGCCATCAGCACCGGATTGAGATGCAACTGGTTTGAGGTCACGACCTGCAGGCCGCCGAACAACAGGTTGGCATTGGTATCCGAGCCTGTGGCCGCGACACCGAGCCAGCCCAGAAGCGCTCCGGAGAAGGGGTAGAGCGATCCGGTGGCCGCAAAGGCCAGGCCCAGCGTACCCTGAATGCCCGAAGAGCCCGTGAGGGTCGCCAGCGACACCATCAGCACGATAGTGAGCAGCGCATAGCGGACCAGGTAGATGGTTTGGAGCCAGCGCTTGACCAACGCCACGGGCGAGAAGCCCATGATCAGGCCGGCCAGAAGACCGGAGACCAGGACCCCGGTGCCCGAATAAGTAAGCAGGGTCCAACTGAAGGCAGCCGCCTGTGCCGTGGGCTTGGCGACCACTGGCGGCAACGCCACGACCATCTTGTCCAGCCCCGGTACATGATAGACCGGATCAAACAGACTGTTGCCCAGGGCTTTCCAGAAGGGCGTGGCCCAGAAGGCCAAAAGAACGCAAAGGATCAACCACGGCACCCAGGCATCAAAAACCTGCTTGCCGGTGGGCAATTGCGCCAGAGGCTCCGGCGGCTTCACGGCGCTAAGGGAATCATCCTTAAAGCGCATTGCCGGGTCGGTAATGACATTCTTGGGCTTCCAGACCCGCAAGAACAGGACCAGCGCCGCCAGCGAGATACCGCCGGAAGCCACGTCCACAATGTAGGGATTGGAATAATAGGAAATCAGAAATTGTGGGATGGTGAAAGAAACGGCTGCCACAACAATGGCCGGCCAGACCTCCATCATCTTCTTCCAACCGCAGAACATCCACAGCATGAAGAAGGGAATGAAGAGCGAGAAGGGCACCGACTGCATACCGATGGCCTTGCCCAGGGTGATGGCATCAATTCCGCTGGACGTTGCCAGGGCCGTGATCGGCGCGCCCAAGGCGCCAAAGGCCACAACGGCCGTGTTGGCGAATAGCGACATTGCCGCCGAAGTCAAAGGTGAGAAGCCGAGGCCCATCAGCATGGCGCAACACACAGCGACGGGGGTCCCAAAACCGGCCGCGCCCTCGAAGAAGGAGCCAAAACAAAATGGGATAAGCAGAATCTGCAAGCGCCGGTCAGGTGTAACGCGGCCCAGCGAATGCTGGAAAACCTGAAACAGGCCTTTTTCCTTGGTCAGGTTGTAGAGAAAGATGACGTTGAGAACGATCCAGCCAATGGTGAAGAAGCCGCTGACGGCGCCCAGGGTGGCTGACTTGCCTGCCATGCCCGCCGGCATGTTGAAAACGAAGACGGCGATCAGAAATGTGAGGCCGAGCGCGATCAGCGAGGCCCAATAGGCCTTGACCTTGTTGGTTG
Source organism: Alphaproteobacteria bacterium (assembly GCA_019242275.1). Lineage (GTDB taxonomy): Bacteria > Pseudomonadota > Alphaproteobacteria > Micropepsales > Micropepsaceae > Rhizomicrobium. The sequence goes on along the minus strand of JAFAVT010000228.1, from coordinate 877 downwards.
CGATCATCACCAGCAGCAGGACAATGGGAATGGCCGCAACGATGGTCGTCAGGACCGGATTGGCCAACGGGTCATAGACCTGATTCCACGTCATCGTGAGCGCCCCCCTTTAAGGCATTGCATACGTTTTATTGCCCCGGACAATAACGAATGCGGCCTTCAAGACAAGCTGGCCCGGCGATCGCTATAGTGTCGCGATGCTGCGGCGCAGCAACCCAATCTATCTATTCCAGGTCGAGGCGATGTGCGCTGGGTCTTCCTGTGAAGAGCGTTCGGATACCAGGAAGTCGTAATAGCCGCAGCTGCGCCCTCCGGGATACTGCCGGCAGATCGAAGGCCGCGCCATGTAAATGGTGCAGCGCCGTTCCTTGGTATCGAAGAAGCGGCAAATGCGGCCGAAATGTTGGTCCTCTTTGCGGCGCATGGCGTAAGGCTCTTCGCCGTCAACCTTGGTGAACTTGCGGCGCGCCTCTTTGAACGACAGTCCAAAATGATCGGCCAATCGTTCGACATCGCGCTTCTTGAGGGGGATCAAAGGGTATGAGCAGCAATAGCCCGGACACTTCGAACAATTATAGACGGCCACGATGCTTCTCATGCTGAAAGGACCGCCCTTATAACGCGCCAGATGCCGTGGCCAAGGGTTCCGCGGCAGGATTTTCGCCCTCTTCTCGCCGAAAAAGCATAGTTGTATGACTGGCTTTGCGGCCCTCTGCCGCGTCTACATGCAGGGTCATGGCCAACAAGCCCGTCTTCTTTGATGCCACCGGCCGTCGGGCCACGCGGCTTGCCTATCTTGGCTGGGGGGTGCTGATCCTTGGAACTGTGATCGGTATCGGGTTTCTGACCAACCTGGTCATTACCCCTCCCGGCCGCG
>JAFAVT010000073.1 GCA_019242275.1 Alphaproteobacteria bacterium | reverse complement strand
GTGGCCGAGAAGTTCCTGCACACTGCGCAGATCGCCGCCGCCGGCCAGCAAATGGCTGGCAAAGGAATGGCGCAGGGCGTGGGGCGTGGCTTTTTCCGAAAGGCCCAGCGCGCCCCGCAGGCGCTGCATCAGGCCTTGCGCCTCGCGTGCGCTCATCGGCTTGCCGCGGCGGGAAAGAAACAGGGGTGCGGCGGGCCCGCCGGTGAAAGGAATGACAGAAGCGTAATCCGCCACCGCCTGGCGCAGCAGCGGCAGCACCGGCACGCTGCGTTCCTTGCGGCCCTTGCCCAGAATGGTGAGGCTTGTCCCTAAGGGCACGTCGCCGCGTTTCAATGACAGCGCTTCGGAAATGCGCAAGCCCGCGCCATAGAGCAACGTGAGCAGCGCGGCATCGCGCCGGCCCAGCCAGTCAATATTGTGATCGCGCGCCAGGTCCAGCGCACGGAACGCATCAGCTACCGATAGCGGCCGCGGCAGGCGTTTGGGCAGGCGGGGCGAGCGCACCCCTTGCGGCGCCGCATTTTCCAAAATGCCGTCACGGGCAAGGAAGCGGTGAAAGCTGCGCACCGCCGCCAGCATGCGCTGCACCCCGCCCGCGCCCAAGCCTTCGGCGCGGCGATGGCTGATGAAGGCGCGGATATCGGCCGGCGTCAGTTTTTTCAACGCCCTCTCGTCGGCCTCGCCGCCCAGATGCAGCGCCAGAAATTCGCCAAAGCGGGCCACGTCATCGCCATAGGCGCGCAGCGTGTGGGGTGAAGCGCGGCGCTCATGCGCCAACTGGTTCAGCCAGAGCTTTTGCAGTTCGACAAAGCCCCTGCCTGCCACCTTCTATCCCTTTATGGTGACGTTGGCCTTCTTGGCGTCGGCGATGAAGGCGGCAAGACCCTTGTCGGTAAGGGTATGGTCCAGCAGCTTCTTGAAGATCGCGGTGGGGATGGTGGCGACATCGGCCCCGGCCAGCGCACAATGCAGCACATGGCTGACACTGCGGATCGAGGCCGCCAGCACTTCGGTCTTGAAGCCGTAATTGTCATAGATGGCGCGGATATCGCGGATCAGGGTCATGCCGTCTTCGCCAATGTCGTCCAACCGGCCGATGAAAGGCGAGATGAAGGCGGCGCCGGCCTTGGCCGCCATCATCGCCTGCACCGCCGAAAAACAGAGGGTGACATTGACCTGGGCGCCACCGTCGGTAAGGGCGCGGCAGGCTTTCAGCCCGTCCCAGGTCAGCGGCACCTTGATGGCGATGTTGGGCGCGATCTTCTGGAAGATTTTCGCCTGGGCCATCATGCCGTCAAAATCCGTGGCCAGCACTTCGGCGCTGATGGGGCCGGGCACCAGGGCGCAAATCTCTTTCAGGGATTCCACGTAATCCTTGCCGGTCTTGGCGGCCAGCGACGGGTTGGTGGTGACACCGTCCACCAGGCCGGAGGCGGCATATTCGCGGATTTCCGCCACATCGGCGGTGTCGAGAAATATCTTCATCGAGCCGTTGACCCTGTGTGCCTCTCGTGACGAATTGTAGCCCATGCGACGGCCAGAGCCCAAGCCAGTTTCCGATGCGCCGGCGCCGCAAACCGCGCCGTGCGCCGGCGTGCTGCTGCCGCGGCCGCTGGCGGGAGCCTATGACTACAAGCTGCCACCCGGCTGTAACGCGCCGCGCGGCACTTTGGTGACGGCGCCCCTGGGCAATACCGAAATGCTGGGCGTGGTCTGGGGCCCGGCGGAAGGCGTGGTGGGCGACAACCGGCTGAAGCTTGCCGAGCCGCTGGAGGGGTCGCCCGCCCTGCCGCCGCGATTGTGCGACTTTATTGACTGGGTGGCCGATTACACGCTGACCCCGCCCGGCGCGATTCTGGCGATGGCGCTGCGTTCGCGCGGCGCCTTTGAGCCGGAAGCCCGCCGCACTGCCTATGTGAAAGGCGAAGCGGTGCCGGCGCGCCTGTCGCAGGCGAGGAAGCGGGCGTTGGAGGTGGCAGCGGATGGTCTGGCCCGCTCGATCTCCGGCCTGGCGGAAGATGCCAATGTCTCGCCGGCGGTGGTGCGGGGGCTGGTGACGGCCGGCGCTTTGGTGGCGACCACGCTGCCGGAGTTTGCACCTTTTGTTGCGCCTGATCCTGCTTTCGCGGCCGTCACCTTGGGGGACGACCAGGCGCGGGCGGCGTCGGCATTGCGGCAGGCGGTGGCGGCGGAAAAGTTTTCCGCTCATCTGCTGGACGGCGTCACCGGTTCGGGCAAGACCGAAGTTTATTTTGAAGCGGTGGCGGCGGCGCTCAGCACCGGCAAACAGGTGCTGATCCTGTTGCCGGAGATTGCCCTGACGGCGCAGTTCCTGGAACGCTTTGCCGCCCGTTTCGGCACAAGGCCCGCCGAATGGCACAGCGATCTGTCGCAGAAGGAACGGCGCCGGGTTTATCGCGCCGTGATGCGAGGCGAAGCCCGCGTGGTGGTGGGCGCGCGCTCGGCCCTGTTCCTGCCGTTCCAATCCTTGAGCCTGATCGTGGTGGATGAAGAGCACGAGCAAGCCTTCAAGCAGCAGGACGGCGCACTTTATCACGCCCGCGACATGGCGGTGGTGCGGGCGCGGATCGAGCATTGCCCGGTGGTGCTGGCCTCAGCCACGCCGTCGCTGGAAAGTTTTGTCAATGCTGCCGGCGGGCGCTATGTCCATCATCGCCTGCCGCGCCGCCATGGCGTGGCGGAATTGCCCGCGGTGCGGCTGATTGATTTGCGCAAGGAGCGGGATGAAATTGATGCCGCCGTCAGGGCGCAATGGCTGTCGCCGCCGCTGCGGGCCGCCATCGCCGAGACTTTGGCGGCCGGCGAACAGGCGATGCTGTTCCTCAACCGCCGCGGCTATGCCCCGCTGACGCTGTGCGAAGCCTGCGGCCATAAATTCACTTGCCCCAGTTGCGCCACCTGGCTGGTGGAGCACAAATACCGGCGGCGCCTGGCCTGCCATCAATGCGGCTATGAGATTGCCGCGCCGAACGCGTGCCCGGCGTGCCAAGAGAGCGGCACATTGATCGCCTGCGGCCCCGGCGTTGAGCGGGTGGCGGAGGAATTCGCCGCCTTCTTTCCGGCGGCGCGCTATGCCATCGCTTCTTCCGACACGGTGCAGAGCCAGCCGCACACTGGCCCGCTGGAAGTGCAAGGGCCGCTCCGCGCTTTTGCCCGGCAGGAGATTGACGTTCTGATCGGCACCCAGATTGTCGCCAAGGGACATCACTTTCCGCATTTGACGCTGGTGGGCGTGGTGGATGCCGATTTGGGCGGGGCCGATGGCGATGTGCGGGCACGCGAGCGCACTTTCCAGTTGTTGCACCAGGTTGCGGGCCGGGCCGGCCGCGCCGAAAAGCCCGGGATGGTGTTGCTGCAGACCCGCAATCCCGAGGATGCGGTGATGCAGGCGCTGGGACGCGGCGACCGCGACGGTTTCTATGAGCAAGAGCGCGCCTTCCGCGAAGCGGCGGCCGCGCCGCCATTCGGACGCCTGGCGGCGGTGATCGTCTCCGGGTACGACGGCGAGGCGGTGCGCGAGGTGGCGCGCGCCCTGGCCAAAGCGGCGCCAGCGGCGAAAGACGTGAAAGTGTGGGGACCGACACCGGCCTTCTATGCCCTGTTGCGCGGGCAGACGCGCGAACGGCTGTTGGTGCAGGCGGGGCGCGGCGTGGATGTGCAGGCCTATATGCGCGCCTGGCTGGCGAGTGTGAAAGTGCCGAGCGCGGTGCGCGTGACGGTGGATGTGGACCCGGTGAGTTTTTTTTAGCACTCACTGTCATCCCGTGCGCGATGCAGCGCGCGAGCGGTGCATCGCAGACACGGGACCCATTTCACCGCCTGCACGATGGGTTCCGGGTCTGCACCGCATCACTTCGTGCTGCGGTGCGCCCGGGATGACACCAGAGAGTTAGCGTCCCGGCGGACCGAAGCCGCCATTGCCGCCGATGGGTTGTCCACGGCCGCGGCCTTGCGGCGGCGGGCCGGAAATAGCGCGGACATTTTCCAGCGAATAGCTGCCATGGAAGCAACCCACCGAATAGGGAAAGTCGGGCGTGGCGTGATAGTGGTACATCACCACCGTCTTGCCGTCCCAGGGAATGGCGTGGCTGTGACCGTGGCAGGCGTCGAGATCGGACGACGACAGCGCCTCGCCCTTTTCGCCGAAGCGGCCGAAGATGCCAAAACCGTCCAGGGCATAGCCCACCAGCGTCGAATGGCCGCCCGGCAAGCGTTTGTCGTCCATGCAGGTGGTGACGGAGTGATAGTGATAGACGCCGGAAATCTGCGGATGGCCCTGGCAGGAATCCTGCGCCTCATGCGCCACGGCATCGCGGCCGGGCGCATCGAGGGCATTGAACAGCACCGAACCGGTGAGAAGAATTCCCACCGCGCCTGGGGCGCAAGTGGGTGCCGCCGCCGCCACCGGATTGGCGGGCAACGTCACCGTGACGCTCTGTTCGCGGATGGAATTGGGATTGCGGTCGTAGCGATAGGCTTCGTCCGTGGGCGAAACCGGGAAGTTGCCGGTGGGATGGTTGGGCAGATCGTTGCTGGTGAAGACGCGGGCGGCGCCGTTCAGCGCCATCTTGAAATTGGGCCGCCAGGTCACCTGTCCGCTGACCACCGCCTTTTTGGTGAAGTCATAAGTGCCGGCCGCCTTGTTGATCCAGGGCCCGTCAAGCTGCGCGCCACCGCCGCCGGGATCAACCCGGCAGGCCCAGATGTAGCCCACCTGCGGCGCGCTGGAGAGATGGCCGTCGCCCAGCGGCAGTTTGGTGAGATCAACGTCGTGGGCGAGCGCGGATTGGAAGAGAAGGAAAACGCAAGCAAAGACGGTGGCGCGTGTCATCGCGGGACCTCCCGGCATTTGCCCTCCTGATAGAACTTTGTGCCGATTGCCGGAGGTTGGCAACTCTTAAAATTGTCATGGCCCGCGAATGCGGGCCACCCAGGTGATACAGCTCACACTTTCGAGGCTTGTGTGAACTTCACCTGGATGGCCCACACTCCGGTGGGCCATGACAAGAAGGACTAAAGAGTCCGCACGTCGGTGAGATGCCCCGTCACCGCCGCGGCAACGGCCATGGCCGGCGAGACCAGATGGGTGCGGCCGCCGCGGCCCTGGCGGCCTTCGAAATTGCGGTTGGAGGTGGAGGCGCAGCGTTCGCCCGGCGCCAGGCGGTCGGCATTCATCGCCAGGCACATGGAGCAGCCGGGGTCGCGCCATTCAAAGCCGGCTTCGGTGAACACCTTGTCCAAACCTTCTTCCTCGGCCTGGTGCTTCACCAGGCCTGAGCCCGGCACGACAATGGCGTTAACGCCCGCGGCCACTTTGCGGCCCTTGGCCACTTCGGCGGCAGCGCGCAGATCCTCGATGCGCCCATTGGTGCAACTGCCAATAAAGACATGATCCACCTTGATGTCGGTCAGCTTCATGCCGGCGCTGATGCCCATGTAATCCAGCGCCCGTTCGGCGGCGGCGCGTTGATGGTCTTCCATGCCGGCCGGGTCGGGCACGGATGCGGTGATGGGCAGCGCCTGTTCCGGCGACGTGCCCCAGGTGACCATGGGCACGATGTCACGCGCATCCAGCGTCACTTCGGCGTCGAACTTGGCATCGGCATCGCTGTGCAGGGTTTTCCAGTAATGCACGGCATTCTCGAAGGCGGCGCCCTTGGGCGCGCGGGGCCGGCCCTTGATGTAGTTGATGGTGGTGTCATCCACGGCAATCAGGCCGGCGCGGGCGCCGCCTTCGATGGTGAGGTTGCACAATGTCATGCGCCCTTCCATGGAAAGGCCGCGAATGGCCTCGCCGGCATACTCGACGACATAGCCGGTGCCGCCGGCGGTGCCGATCTTGGCGATGATGGCCAGGGCAATGTCCTTGGCGGTGACACCGTCGGGCAATTTGCCGTTCACGGTGATGCGCATGTTCTTGGATGGCGCGGCGCGCAAGGTTTGCGTCGCCAGCACATGCTCGACTTCCGACGTGCCGATGCCGAAGGCGAGCGCGCCGAAAGCGCCGTGGGTGGCGGTGTGGCTGTCACCGCAGACTATTGTTGTGCCCGGCAAGGTCCAGCCCTGCTCCGGCCCCACGATATGGACGATGCCCTGGCGGATATCGTCCATGGCGAAATATTCCACGCCGAAGTCACGGGTGTTTTTTTCCAGGGTCTCGACCTGGAGGCGCGATTCCGGCTCGACGATGCCCTGATCGCGGTCCTTGGTCGGGACGTTGTGATCGGCCACCGCCAAAGTCAGTTCAGGGCGGCGCACCTTGCGGCCGCTGTTGCGCAGGCCCTCAAAAGCCTGGGGGCTGGTCACTTCATGGATCAGGTGGCGGTCAATGTAGAGGATCGGGGCCTCGCCCGGCGGCGACGCCACCAGATGCGCATCCCAGATCTTGTCGTACAGCGTCTTGCCCATTTTACTAACCCATTGATGGAGAAGAACAATGTTCTCCATTCGAACCAAAACATTCCGCCTACCCCCTCCCCCCGGTGGGAGGCGGCGGCAGACGCCGGCGGCCCAGGCGGTACGCCGGCGCCGGAGGGCGCTTACATATTAAAGGGGTGAGGGCGGGGCAAGCCAAAGGTCCAGTGGACCGTGAGCCGCCTCTGAGCTTTGGTCCAGTGGACCAAAGCGGCGGCGAACGCCCCCCCCGAACGGTCCGTAGCGACAGCGTGCGGACGCATTGCGCGTCCAAGCGCGATGCGAGCCCGGGACCGGGTCAGTGTCCGCTTTGCGAAAAGGCCAGCACCGCCATGATCAGCAAAATGGCGATGAACTGGGCCACCACGCGCAGGCGCATCAGCTTGTTGGAATAGCTGGCCGACGTCGTGCCGCCCTTCATCATGGTGTAGAGGCCCAGACAGAGGATGACGAAGACGACAAAGACGGCGACAGCGACCAGACCTTTTCCCATGGCGGGAGTTTAGCGCGCGCACCCCCAAATGTCATGGCCCGCAACAGCGGGCCATCCAGTTGAAAGTGGCAGAACGCCGCAGAATTGGTCCGATATTTTATTCTGCGCCGTTCGCACCAGCGTCACCTGGGTGGCCCGCACTCTGGCGGGCCATGACACTGGAGCGGTAGCGAGGCCCGTGCGTCAGGCCAAAGCATCAATCTGTTCGGCGGTAAAATTGCCGGGCACGATGGTGACGGGAATATTCTGCACCGCCTTGCCGAACATCGAGACCAGTGGCCCCGGCCCTTCCTTGCCCACGCCCGAGGCCAGCACCAGGATGGAAATGTCGCGGTCGTCCTTCAGCAATTTGCTGAGGCAGTCGGTGACGGTGCCATAAGGGATCAAAAGTTCGGGCATGATGCCGGAAAGATCGTTCACCGTCTTGGCGGCGGCATAGATCAGCTCCTCGGCGTCGGCGTGGGCTTCGTCCTTCATGATTTCTTCCACCCCCCGCCATTGCTGGAAGTCGGGCGGCTGGGCGGCGCACATCAGGGTGACGCGGCCGTTTGTGTGCTGGGCCCGGCGGGTGGCAAAACGCAGGGCGACGGCGGATTCCGGGGTCTTGTCAACCACGACCAGGAATTTGCGGGGCGCGCGCGGGCTGCTCATGGGGTGAGGTTATCAGCTACCCTCCCCTTGAGGGAGGGTCGAAATATCGGCGAGCGGAGCGAGACGAGATTTCAGGGAGGGGCCGCTGCGCAGCCGCGGTAAGCCATCCGCGAAATCTGCCTTGCAGATTTCGACCCCTCCCCGAACTGCGTCGCTGCGCGCCACCGTTCGACCCTCCCTCAAGGGGAGGGTAAGGACAGAGGCTTCCTCGCAACGCTTTGCGTTGCACGCCGGGGATGACAGCGAGCTAGAATTTAAGCTTCTTCTTCAACTCATACAGTGCATCCAGCGCCTGTTTCGGCGTCAGGGCATCGGGTTCGATGGTACGCAGGGCATCTTCCACCGCGCTGGTTTTCGGCGGCGACGGGACTGCGGCGCTGAACAAGGGGAGTTCGTCAATCCGCGCCAGCGGCTTGTGGCCTTCGCGGCCTTCTTCCAGGGCGCGCAACACGCTTTCGGCGCGATGAACCACCGCTTCCGGCAGGCCGGCCAGCTTGGCGACATGGATGCCATAGGAACGATCGGCGGCGCCGGCCGTCACTTCATGGAGGAAAACGATGGAGTCATTCCATTCCTTCACCTTCATGGTGACGCAGGCCGCTTTTTCCAGGCGTTCGCACAGCGCCGTCAGTTCGTGATAGTGGGTGGCGAACAGGGCGCGGCTGCGGTTGCTTTCATAAAGATGTTCCGCCGCCGCCCAGGCGATGGCCAGACCGTCATAGGTGGCGGTGCCGCGGCCGATCTCGTCCAGGATCACCAGCGAACGGTCCGTCGCCTGATTCAAAATCGCCGCCGTTTCCACCATCTCGACCATGAAGGTGGAGCGCCCTGCTGCCAGATCGTCTCCGGCGCCGACACGGGAGAAGAGACGGTCAATGACGCCGATATGCGCGGCTTCCGCTGGTACAAAACTGCCCATCTGGGCCAAAAGCGCGATCAGCGCATTCTGGCGCAGGAAGGTGGATTTGCCGGCCATGTTGGGGCCGGTGACGAACCACAACCGTCCCCGCGCCTCCGGCGACAGATCGCAGTCATTGGCGACAAAGGGCCCGCTGTGCGCGGCGGTGAGCGCCGTTTCCACCACCGGATGACGCCCGCGCACAATATGAAAGACCAGACTGTCATCCACCTTCGGCCGGGCATAGCGCTGCGCGATGGCAAGTTCGCCCAGGCTTGAGGCCACGTCCAGCACCGCCAGCGCCTCCGCCGCCGCGGCGATGGGTTCGGCATGAGCCAGCGCCAGTTCGCACATTTCATGAAACAGCGCGGTTTCCAGCGCCAGCGCGCTTTCCGCTGCTTCGGCAATGCGCGAGGCCAGGCTTGCCAGTTCGTCGGTGGAAAAGCGCACTGCGCCCGCCATGGTCTGGCGATGACGGAATGATTCCTTGTTGGCGATCAATTTGTCGGCGTGCTGCTGCGCCACTTCGATGAAATAGCCCAGCACGCCATTATGCTTGATGCGCAACTGGCTGACGCCGCTATCGCTTTTGTATTTGCCTTCCAGGGTGGCAATGACGCGGCGGGATTCGTCGCGCAACTGGCGCAGTTCATCCAGCGGCGCGTGGGCGCCGGCAACGATGAAGCCGCCGTCGCGGGCGAGATAAGGCGGCTCTTCCACCAGCAGGAAAGAGAGGCGATCAGACAATTGCGACAGATCGGCAATGGCCCCCGTCAGCGCCGCATGCGCCGCCGCCGCTTCGCCGCGCAGGTCCTGCACATCGTCGCGCAGCCTGCGCGCCGCCTTCACCCCGTCGCGCAGATTGGCGAGATCGCGGGGACCGCCGCGGCCCACGCTGATGCGCGCCAGTGCCCGGGCCATGTCAGGAGCGGCACGCAAATGGTCGCGGGCCTTGCGGCGCAGTTCGGAATCTTCCGCAAAGCCTTGCACCGCATCCTGGCGCGCTGCGATGGCGACGATATCGGTGAGCGGCGCCGCCAGCCGCGCCGCCAGCAGGCGGGCGCCCGAAGCCGTCACGGTGCGGTCAATGGTGGCCAGCAGCGAGCCGTTGCGCGCGCCCGATAACGTTTGATCCAATTCCAGATTGCGCCGGGTTGCCGCATCAATGCCGACAAATTGCGAGGGCTGGATCTTGGTCAGGCGCCGCAGCGCCACCTTGCGGCCCTTCTGGGTAAGATCAATATAGGCGATCAAGGCGCCGGCAGCCGAAAGCTCGGCACGCGAAAAAGCCCCCAGCCCATCCAGCGACAACAGGCCGTAATGCGCCATCAGCGCTCGCGATCCCGCATCGGAGTCAAAGCGTGACGCCGGCAGTGGCGACAACGCGATCTTCAGGGCGGCAAACACCGGCTTGAATGTCTCATTTGAGACCAGCGCATCGGGCAACAGTAATTCCTTTGGGCAGAGCCGCGCCAGTTCGGCGGCGATGTCGTCTTCGCCCAGAGCGCTGACTTCAAAGCTGCCGGTGGACATGTCGGCCGCCGCCAGCGCGAAGGCACCGCCGCTGCGGCCCAGCGCCGCCAAGATGTTCGAGGCCCGTGCTTCCAGCAGGGCATCTTCGGTGAGCGTGCCGGGCGTTACCAGCCGCACCACTTCGCGCCTGACCACCGATTTGGCTCCGCGCTTCTTGGCTTCGGCGGGGTCTTCCACCTGCTCGCAGACCGCGACGCGGTGGCCTTTGCGGATCAGCTTTTCCAGATAGGCTTCGGCGGTCATCACCGGCACACCGCACATGGGAATGTCATCGCCCAGATGCCGGCCGCGTTTGGTCAGGGCAATGTCCAGCGCTTCGGCGGCCTTTGCTGCATCCGCGAAGAACAACTCGTAAAAGTCGCCCATGCGATAGAAGAGCAGATAGTCGGGATGGGCCGACTTGATGGCGAGGTATTGCGCCATCATCGGCGTGATGCCGTCGGCGGCGGCTATATCGTTTGCACTCTCCTGGGAGATGGGCATCTCGCTCATGCGGCAACCATAGCAGAGGGTGATTTGACGGGCCGCCCCGCCGCCCTGCTATCCTGTGGATGACCCCTGGAAGACAAGAATAATGTCCAAACGTCCGTCCTTTACCGATGATGAGGCCCTGGCGTTTCACGCCGGCCACAAGCCCGGCAAGCTGGAAGTGGTGCCCACCAAGCCGATGGCGACCCAGCGCGATCTTAGCCTCGCCTATTCGCCGGGCGTGGCGGTGCCGGTCTTGCGCATCGCCGAGCAGCCGGACCTGGCTTACGACTACACCACGCGGGGCAATCTGGTGGCGGTGATTTCCAACGGCACCGCCATTCTGGGGCTGGGCGACCTTGGGGCGCTGGCATCCAAGCCGGTGATGGAAGGCAAGAGCGTGCTGTTCAAGCGCTTCGCCGACGTCAACTCCATTGACCTGGAAGTGGACACCAAGGACGTGGACGCCTTCATCAACGCCGTGCGTTATCTGGGGCCCAGCTTCGGCGGCATCAATCTGGAAGACATCAAGGCGCCCGACTGTTTCATCATCGAGCAGCGCTTGCGCGAGCTGATGGACATTCCGGTCTTCCATGACGACCAGCACGGCACCGCCATCATTTCGGCGGCCGGCGTCATCAATGCCTGTCACCTGACCGGGCGCAAGCTGGAAGACATCAAGGTTGTGACCAACGGCGCCGGCGCCGCCGGCATCGCCTGTATCGAGCTTTTGAAATCCATGGGCGTGAAGAGCGAGAATGTCATTCTCTGCGACACCAAGGGCGTGGTTTATCGCGGCCGCACTGAAGGCATGAACCAGTGGAAATCGGCGCATGCGGTGGAAACCAAGGCGCGTTCGCTGGCCGACGCCATGGCGGGCTGCGATGTCTTCTTAGGGTTATCGGCCAAAGGCGCGCTGACGCCGGAAATGCTGCGCACCATGGCGCCCAACCCCATCGTCTTTGCCATGGCCAATCCTGACCCGGAAATTCTGCCGGAGGACGCCAAGGCGGTGCGGCCTGATGTGATCATCGCCACGGGCAGGAGCGACTATCCCAACCAGGTCAACAATGTGCTGGGCTTTCCCTACATCTTCCGCGGCGCGCTGGATGTACGCGCCACCACCATCAATGAGGAAATGAAGATCGCCTGCGCCGAAGCGATTGCCGAACTGGCGCGGGAGGATGTGCCCGATGAAGTGGCCGCCGCCTATCGCGGGGCGCGACCGGTCTATGGCCCCGATTACATTATTCCGGTGCCGTTTGACCCCCGGCTCATTTCGCGGGTTTCGGCGGCGGTGGCGCGGGCGGCGATGGAATCGGGCGTCGCCAAGAAGCCGATCAAGGACATGATCGCCTATCAATATGAACTCTCGGCGCGGCTCGATCCCAGCGCCGGCCTGTTCCAGATGGTGACCAACGCCGTGCGCAGCGCCCCCAAGCGGGTGGTGTTTGCCGAAGGCGAGGAAGACAGCGTCATCCGCGCCGCGGCCGCGTTCCAGAATTCGGGCCTGGGAACCGCCATTCTGGTGGGCCGGCCGGATGTGGTGAAGGCGGGGATGAAGCGGGCCGGGCTGGACGAGAGCTTGCTGACAATCCGCGTGCCCCATTCGGCGGAGGAAGCGGCGCCCTATATCGAGACGCTTTACAAACGCATCCAGCGGCGAGGCGGCCTGCATCGCGATGCCGTGCGCATGGTGACCAACGACCGCAATATCTATGCCGCCAGCATGCTGAAGGCCGGCGATGCCGACGCCATGGTGACGGGGGTGACGCGCAATTATGCCGATGCTTTGGCGGGGGTGCGCCAGGTGCTGGACCCCCGCGACGGCAAGCGGCCGATGGGCATGCAGGTGATCTTTGCCAAGGGCCGGGTGGTGCTGATTGCCGATACCTCGGTCACGGAAATGCCGACGTCTGAGCAATTGGCCGACACGGCGATGCAGGCGGCGGCAGCGGCGCGGCGCTTTGGCCTGACGCCGCGAGTGGCGATGCTGGCTTCGACCAGCTTTGGTTTCCCCAGGAGCGAGCGCAGCGAGCGCATTATCGAGGCGGTGCAAATCTTGGAGCAGCGCGGGGTTGATTTTGAATATGACGGCGAAATGGCGGTTGATGTGGCGCTGGACCGGGAAAAGCTGGCGCTTTACCCGTTTGCCCGCATCACCGATACCGCCAATGTGCTGATCATGCCGGCGATTCATTCGGCCTCGATTTCGACGCGGCTGCTGCAACAGATGGGCCATGCCTCGGTGATGGGGCCCCTGTTGGTGGGGCTGGAAAAGCCGGTGCAGATCGCGCCCCTGGGCGCCAAGATGAGCGAGATCTATAACGCCGCCATGGTGGCGGCGTATGATATTAATCGCTGACAACTTCTATTCTTTGTCATGGCCCACTTTACGTGGGCCATCCAGGGCAACAAACTCCGGCGCGTGTAACTCTGGATGGCCCGGGCAAGCCGGGCCATGACACTGAGAGCTAAATGGACAGCACCAAGGCATCGGCCTTTATAAACCAGCTATGGGACACGGAAGTCATTCCCACGCTGGAGCAGTATATCCACATTCCCAACAAGAGCCCGGCCTTTGATCCCAAGTGGCAGGAGCATGGCCATATGGACAAGGCGGTGGAGCTGTTTGCCGCCTGGGCCCGGGAGAAGCTGAAAGAATTCGATAAGGCAACGCTGGATGTGGTGCGGCTGCCGGGGCGCACGCCGCTGATCTTTATTGAGATACCAGGAGCGACCGGCGACCCGAGCAGCCGCGCAGCGGCTGCGGAGGGCCCGTCCGGCGCGACCAAAAAAACAGTGTTGATGTACGGCCATCTCGACAAGCAGCCGGAAATGAAGGGCTGGATCACAGGCCCCTGGGAGCCCGTCATCAAGAACGGCCGGCTTTATGGCCGGGGCGGCGCCGATGACGGCTATGCCCTGTTCGCGGCGCTATCGGCCCTGCTGGCGCTGAAAGAGCAAGGTGTGGCCCGTGCCCGCACCGTCATCATCATCGAGGCGAGCGAGGAATCGGGTTCGCCCGACCTGCCGGCCTATATCGAGCATTATTCCTGCCGCATCGGCACTCCCGATCTGGTGGTCTGCCTGGATTCGGGTTGCGGCAATTATGAGCAATTGTGGCTCACCACTTCGCTGCGCGGCATGGTGATCGGCACCCTGACGGTGCGCGTGCTGACCGAAGGAGTGCATTCGGGCGCCGCCAGCGGCATCGTGCCTTCCAGCTTCCGCATCGCGCGGCAGCTTTTGTCGCGCATCGAAAATGTGGAAAGCGGCGAAATCACGGTGCCGGAACTTAAAGTGGTGATTCCGCAAGAGCGCGTCACCCAGGCGAAGGCGGCGGCGGACATACTGGGCGACACCGTCATCACTGAACTGCCTTTTGCCGGCGGCACACAGGCGATGGCGGCGAGCAACAGCGAGGCGGTGCTGCAAAAGACCTGGAAGGCGCAGATGGCGGTGACCGCGCTTGACGGTTATCCGACGCCGGAAAATGGCGGCAATGTTCTTCTTCCCTATACCACGCTGAAGCTGTCCATTCGCGTGCCGCCATCCGGCGACGCCGAAGCCGCGCGCCAGGCGGTGAAGCGCATTCTGGAAACCGATCCGCCTTATGGCGCCGAAGTGGAATTCAACGCAGCGCGGGGCGAGAATGGCTGGAACGCGCCGACCCTGGCGCCATGGCTGGAAGCGGCGCTGGACAAGGCCAGTAAAAGCGCCTTCGGCAAGCCGGTGGCGTTCCAGGGCGAAGGCGGCTCCATCCCCTTCATGGGGATGCTGGGCCGGCGCTATCCGGAGACCCAGTTTGTCATCACCGGGGTCTTGGGGCCCCATTCCAATGCCCATGGGCCCAATGAATTTCTGGACATCGGCTATGCCAAGAAACTGTCAGCGGCGATTGCATCGGTGCTGGCGGATCATGCGGGGCGTTGATTGCTTTGAGCGACCCCGGACTTTATTTCGGCGGGTGAAGCGGAGGGCGCGCGGCGGTGGCCGCCCCCTCCCCCGCTTTGCAGGGGAGGATCAAGAGGGAGCAAATGTTCTTTTCCCGCGATGATTCCCCCGCCGACCGGCCGCTGCTGATCTTTGTCCTGATCGCGCTGTTGGTGGGCGGGGCAGCGACTTTTTTTACTGAGCCGTCCATCGCCGGCTGGTACGCGGCGCTGAACAAGCCGTCCTTCAATCCGCCCAATTGGGTGTTCGCCCCGGTCTGGACCACGCTTTATATCCTGATGGGCGTGGCAGCCTCGCGGGTGTGGAAAGAGGCCGGCTTCGGCATCGGGATTCAGGCCTGGGCCGCGCAACTGGCACTTAATTTTCTCTGGAGCGCGATCTTCTTCTCGCTTCACTTGATCCTGTGGGCGCTGGTGGATTTGGCCGCACTGTGGCTGGCGATCCTTGCCACCCTGATCCTGTTCTGGAGGCGGGACCGTATCGCCGGGCTGCTGCTGGTGCCCTACCTGGCCTGGGTCAGTTTTGCCTTCGCCCTCAACCTGGCCATCTGGCAATTGAACGGGTCCTGAAAATCCGATTCAGGCCAAAGGCTTGGCAAAAAAGCCCCCCCTCCCTATATACCCCCTGTAATCGTCATGGGCTTCCCCGCCTGTGCAATTATGTCAACAAATTCAATGGGATGGACCGGAGGGCGCCGAGAGGGCCAGGACTCCATGCCCATGAAAAGGAACTTACATGGCTAAAGTCATCGGCATTGATCTGGGCACCACCAACTCCTGCGTCGCCGTCATGGAGGGCAGCGCCCCCAAGGTGATCGAGAATGCGGAAGGCGCCCGCACCACCCCTTCCATCGTCGCCTTTGCTCCCGATGGCGAGCGCCTGGTCGGCCAGCCCGCCAAGCGCCAGGCCGTCACCAATCCCGAACAGACTTTCTTCGCCATCAAGCGGCTGATCGGCCGCCGCTTCGACGACCCGATGACCAAGAAGGACATCGGCATGGTGCCCTACAAGATTGTCAGCGGCGACAATGGCGATGCCTGGGTTCAGGGCCGCGACAAGAAATATTCCCCGTCCGAAATTTCCGCCTTCACCCTGATGAAGATGAAGGAAACCGCCGAGGCGCATCTGGGTGAAAAGGTCACCCAGGCCGTGATCACCGTGCCCGCCTATTTCAACGACGCCCAGCGCCAGGCCACCAAGGACGCCGGCAAGATCGCCGGCCTGGAAGTCTTACGCATCATCAACGAGCCCACCGCCGCGGCGCTGGCCTATGGCCTGGACAAGAAGGCCAGCGGCACCATCGCGGTCTATGACCTTGGCGGCGGCACCTTCGACGTGTCGGTGCTGGAAATCGGCGACGGCGTGTTCGAGGTGAAGTCCACCAACGGCGACACCTTCCTGGGCGGCGAAGACTTCGACCAGCGCGTCGTCAACTTCCTGGCCGATGAGTTCAAGAAGGAAAACGGCATCGACCTGCGTTCGGATCGCCTGGCGCTCCAGCGCCTGAAGGACGCCGCCGAAAAGGCCAAGATCGAACTGAGCTCGTCTGCCCAGACCGAGGTGAACCTGCCCTTCATCACCGCCGATGCGTCGGGCCCCAAGCACCTGACCATCAAGATCACCCGCGCCAAGCTGGAAAGCCTGGTGGAAGATCTGATCCAGAAGACCGTCGGCCCGGTGAAGCAGGCGCTGAAAGACGCCGGCGTCAATGCCAGCCAGATTGACGAAGTCATTCT
>JAFAVT010000298.1 GCA_019242275.1 Alphaproteobacteria bacterium | reverse complement strand
GTCGCGGCCGGAATTCTGCACATGCAACACCGCCCGGGATACAACCCGTTGAAAGCCGGTGGTGGGCTTAGCATCCTCGCTGTCTTCGATCACCAGAGTGGCAAGATCGGTGTCAATGAACTTTTGCACCGTTTTGCGCAACGCTTCGAGATCCACATTGCAGGCCTTCATCACCTGGCCGGCGTCGGCGTCATCAATCAGCGCCAGCAGCAGATGTTCCAGGGTCGCATATTCGTGATGCCGATCGCTGGCCAGTTTGATGGCATGATGCAGAGCCTGTTCCATGCTGCGCGAAAGAGAGGGCATCTATTCTTTCTCCATGGTGCACTGAAGGGGATGCTGATGGCGGCGCGCGAATTCGATCACCTGGGTGACCTTGGTTTCCGCCACTTCAAAGGTGAAAAGACCACAAACCCCGACGCCATGGCGGTGCACATGCAGCATCACCTCAATGGCGTCCTCCCGGTTTTTGCCAAAGATTTTCTCCAGAATGTGGACGACGAACTCCATCGGTGTGTAATCGTCGTTGAGCAGCAGGACCTTGTAGAGTGAAGGTTTTTTAGTTTTGGGGCGGGTTTTGGCGACGATACCTGTTCCGGTGCCGTTGCCCCCTTGCCCACGGCCGCCCTCGTGATTGTCTGAATCGCCGTTATTGCCGCGCATGCAATTATCCTATCCCAACCCGGGACGCTGCCTAGAGGGTTGATATGGGGATAATTCCGAACAGTTAAGCGCTTAGGAGCATGTGAAACAAAAAGGCTCCGGTCCCAAGGAACCGGAGCCTTTTCGCAATTTGCGAAGGCGGGATTAGGCGCGGGTCGTCTGCACGACGTCGAGCCAGGCTTCCACGCGGCCTTGCAGGGGCGCGAAGCTGTCCTTGGCAGTGACGGTGAAGAGCTCGCCGAACTTGGTCAGCCCACCAATGTAGGATTCGAACGCCGACTTGGCGAAGTCGCTCTGGTACTCAAAGGCTTCATGTAGGGACTTGGAGCTCATCACGGCCTTGGTGACGGTAATGGAGTCTTCCAGCGACTGCTTGGAATAGGCGTAAATTTCGTTGGAAATGGATTCGACGCCCTTCCCGGCGACAGTGGCGGACTTCATCACCGCTTCAGCGGTGTCCTTGCCGTAGCCGAGCACGGCATCGTAATTCTTGACGGCCTTGTCAAAGCCGGCCCTGATGGCTTCGGCGCCATTGGCAATGGCGAAGTCAGCGGTTGCAGCTGCTTTGTCGGCAGCGGTCTTGGCTTTTGTCATGTCGCTATACCCTTTCCCTGTTTGATGTTCCGGGCAAACCGGAACAACCCGGCGGCCTGTTGCAGTGCAACATTAGGATATGTGGCGCATCCCCCCTCTGCCGTCAAGGGTTAATTGTGCGATGCAACAAATTTTTCAATATGGACGAGTCGGCAGGGTTAATAATTGCTTAAATGCCCGGGAACTATAGTCTTTTTCAGTTCCAGCTTGCGCCCCTTGGTCCGATTTGGTCTTTTCGACGTTGGGATGGGTATGATTTGGGGTTGTTCGCGTTGTTTTCAGCAATCTATCCGCATCGCGTTCCCCTTCTGGCCGGCTTGGCGGCCCTGCTCCTATCTATGATGCCAAGCAGCCCTGCTGAGGCGGCCAAGGTCCGGCGGCCTGCTCTTCGCGGCAGCAGCGTCAAACAGCGGGTGGTGAAGATGCCCGCCAGTCCCACCGATCCGCTCAAGGACGCCGCCTTGGTGATAGATGGGGGAACCGGCAAGGTGCTTTATTCCCGCAACGAGACCGCTGAACGTCATCCTGCCTCGCTTACCAAGATGATGACGCTCTATCTGCTTTTCGAAGCGCTCAAAGCGGGCAAGGTTACGATGGAAACGCCGTTATCTGTCTCCGCCCATGCGACAGTGCAGAAACCGACGAAGCTCAACCTGCGCAAAGGCGAGAGTATTTCCGTTGACACCGCCATTCGCGCCATCGTCATCCGTTCGGCCAACGATGTGGCAGTGGTGATCGCCGAGGCGCTGGGTGGAACCGAAGGCCATTTTGCCGAGATGATGACCGAGAAGGCCAAAGCCCTGGGCATGAAGGAAACCAATTTCCATAATGCCTCCGGCTTGCCTGATCCGCTGCAGATCACCACCGCCACCGACCTTGGCGTACTAGCCCGGCATCTGGCCTACGATTTTCCCCAATATTTTTGGTATTTCGGCCTGTCCGGCTTTAACTACAAGGGCGTCTGGTATCCTACCCATGACAATCTAATCGGCCGCTATGACGGCGCCGATGGTATCAAAACCGGCTATACCGGCGCCTCCGGTTTTAACCTGGTCACTTCGGTCGTGAGAGACGATCATCACATCATCGGTGTCGTGATGGGCGGGCGTACCGCCTTGCGCCGCGATCTGGAGATGGTGCGAATCCTGGATGAGGCATTTGCCCAGGTTGCTGCCAATCCCACCCTGGTGGTGGCCAAAGCAGTGCCCTGGCACCAGTATGGCGAGGCGGCACCTGTTGTGGCCAGCCTCAGTGTGGCGTCAGGTTCTGCCGTGGCGGCGGCCACGCCCCCCGCCTTCACCCCAGCACGCCCGCGCAATCCTTTTTCCAGTCTGACGGCAATGGTGTCGCCGGCTCTCGGTGGGACTGCGCGTGAGGAAGACGAGGACGCTGCCGAGAAAAAGGTGGCAGCGGATGAGGACGCTTCAATCCTTGCGCCGGTGCCTCGTCCTGCCATTACACCGACAGTGGTGCCCTCTACAGCCGCCCTGCCCGCCCCCAATGCCGTCAAACCATTGTCAGCAAAGCCTGTGCCGGCAATACGGCCAGCGCCCCGCCCAGAATTCTCGCCGCCAGTCGCCCTGGTGGCCCGTGCTATGCCCGCTCCGCCGGTGACGCCACAGCCACGCCCAGCCCTGCGAACCGCCTCCGTGCCTGAAGGCGATACCGACAACAGCCCCGCGGTGCCGCAGGTCGCGCCGGGCCATAACTGGACCATCCAGATCGGCGCCTATGCCGACAAAGCCTTGGCCCAAGCGCAACTCACGGCCTATGCCGAGAAGGCCCGCGACGTGCTGGGGACGGCTGCGAAGATCGTCAGCCCTGCTACCAACGCCGAAGGCCATACCCTATGGCGGGCGCGTTTTGGTCCCTATGCCGAGAATGAGGCCCGAGATGTCTGCACGCGCCTGACCAGCCGCGGCCAGACCTGCTTCGCGGCGGTCGCTTCTACACGCTAATATCCCGTATGGATCTGACAGTCGTTCACACCGTTGCGGAATTGCGCACCGCGCTAGCCCCAAATCGTGCAGGCGGTGTCGCCATGGTTCCGACTATGGGGGCCCTGCATGATGGGCATTTGTCCTTGGTCAGGGCGGCGGGGAAACCGACCGTGGTAGTGAGTATCTTTGTCAATCCTACCCAGTTCGCCCCCCATGAGGATTTTGACACCTATCCCCGCAATCTCGATGGCGACCTAGCCAAGCTGAAGACCATAGGAGCGCCCATCGTCTTCGCGCCCACCCCACGGGAAATGTATCCGGAAGGGTTCTCCACCTCCGTGACGGTGGGCGGCCCCAGCGTGGGCCTGGAAACCGATTTCCGGCCCCATTTCTTCGCCGGCGTCGCCACCGTGGTTGCCAAGCTACTGCTGGCGGCGCTGCCGGACGTGGCGGTGTTCGGTGAGAAGGACTATCAGCAATTGCTGGTGGTGAAGCGCCTGGTGCGGGACCTGAACATTCCCACCGGCATCATCGGTGCCCCTATTGCCCGCGAAGCCGATGGTCT
This sequence comes from Alphaproteobacteria bacterium, assembly GCA_019242275.1. Classification (GTDB taxonomy): domain Bacteria; phylum Pseudomonadota; class Alphaproteobacteria; order Micropepsales; family Micropepsaceae; genus Rhizomicrobium. The sequence goes on along the minus strand of JAFAVT010000298.1, from coordinate 450 downwards.
GGCGATGTCATCGCGCAATACTTATCTCGATGCGCGCGAGCGCACCATTGCCGCCGGGTTAAACAAGGTGCTGCGGTTTGCCGCCGGGCGGGCGCGCAGCGGTGGTGATCTGCGCGACGCTGAGGCGATGGCGATGGCGGAACTGAAGGGCGTCGGCTTCGACAGCGTGGACTATGTTGCCATTCGCGACGCCGAGACCCTGATGCTAACTGACGATCCCAAACGACCGCTGCGCCTATTGGCGGCAGCAAAAATTGGCAAGACCCGCCTGATTGACAACATGGCGATCTAATTGACCGCGAGTTGATTGGCCATCTTGGCCTGGCTGGTATCAGCCACAACAATATTCCTTTGCGCATCGTAGCTTACGCCGGCGGCGCCGATCACCCGCAGGCGGTTGTCGCTCGCCAAGTAGCTCAGTGCAGCGGGCTTGCCATTCTGGTCAGTGAC
>JAFAVT010000311.1 GCA_019242275.1 Alphaproteobacteria bacterium | reverse complement strand
GGCTGGCTAGAGCCGCTGTCAACGAATGCCGGTCCCGCTTTGCTTTCAGGGCTTGCTGACGTTATGACGCCCGCATGACAGCGCCCACGCCCAAGCCCGGCATTCTGGACATCGAACTTTATGTCGGTGGCCGCTCCTCTGTGCCCGGCGCGGCGAAAGTCTATAAGCTGTCTTCCAATGAAAGCGCTCTGGGGCCAAGTCCCCTGGCGGTGGCAGCGCTGACGGCAGCCGCGCATGATCTGGAGCGTTATCCCGACGGCAGCTCGCGCCTGCTGCGTGACGCCATCGCCCGGGCCTATGAGATTGATGCCGAGCGCATCGTGGTGGGCGGTGAAGGCTCGGGCCCCCTGCTGACCATGATCGCCAACGCTTATCTGACGCCCGGCGACGAGGCCGTTTTCAGCCGCCACGCCTTTTTGCTTTACGAGATTGCGACCCGCGCCAACAGCGCCAAGCCGGTGATCGTGGCGGAGAAAGTCACCAACAGCGGCATCAGGATTGACGTGGAGGCGATGCTGGCCGCGGTAACGGCGAAAACCCGGCTGGTCTATATCGCCAATCCCAACAATCCCACCGGCTCCTATCTCACGCGCGATGAGATCAAGCGCCTGCACGCCGGTCTGCCGGCAAATGTGCTGCTGGTGATTGACGCCGCCTATGGCGAGTTCTGCGACGCGCCCGATTACGATACGGGCCTGGAACTGGCGCGGGACTATGACAATGTGGTGATGACCCGTACCTTCTCCAAGATTCACGGTCTGGCGGCACTGCGCTTGGGCTGGGCCTTTGTGCCGCGCGCCGTGGCCGATGTGCTGAACCGCATCCGCGGGCCTTTTCCCACTTCGCCCCTGCAACAGCAGGCTGGCGCCGCCGCCATTCTCGATACCGCCCATGTGGCGCGTACCGCGACCCACAATGCGAAATGGCGCACCTGGCTGATCAACGAGATTCGCGGCCTCGGCCTGAAGGTGGACGACAGCGCCGCCAACTTTGTGCTGATCCATTTTTCCCCCGGCGCCAGGGATGCCAAAGCCGCCGACGCTTTCCTGATCGCGCGGGGCGTCATTCTGCGCGGCGTCGGTGCCTATGGCTTGCCCGATGCCTTGCGCCTCACCGTCGGCAGCGAAGAAGCCAACCGCGCCGCGGTGGCAGCCTTGCAGGAGTTTATGGGCTAGTACGAGGTCAGTGCTCGCCATCCCATGCTTCGACAAGCTCAGCATGAGGATTGAGATTTGGTCCTCATCCTGAGCTTGTCGAAGGATGAGGGACCTCTGCGCTGTCAATAAACCGCCGACAGCAGCGTCATCGCCGCGTCACGCTGCTCCGGCGTCAGCGTCTTGGCGCCGTTCCATTCCGCCGCGGTGATGCGGGCAGTGCCGCCCGCCGCCAGCCAGCGCGCATGGCTGCCAGGCGCCCGCGCCTGGCCCGCCAGCAGCGGGGCAAAAGAGGCGGCCTGCGAAAGGGTCTGATAGACATGAAAAGTGCGGACGCCGCCCAGCGGACCCGGCGCTTTTACCAAATCGCCTTCCGCCATCAGGTCAAGCGATTGGCCGTCGGGATCGCGGCGCAGGTGAAACTGGGCCCGGCCGATGCTGATGTCCTTGCCCCCCAGTTCGACAATATCCACGTCAAAGCGGGAAAGCCCGCGCCCGTCGCGCACGGCGCTGGCGCGTAGCGAGCCGGGCAGGAAAGCCAGGCTGTGCGATGCGCCGCTCCCATCCGTCCAGGCCAGATGCTGGTTGCCGGCCGCCTCGAACACATCCTTTTCGGCGCCATAGGTCAGGGCATGAACGGCAAATTTGTCCGTGGTCCAGGCGAACGGCCCACGCGGACCTGCGCCCTTTGCCGTAAAGCCGTCAAAGGTGGCGTCCAGCCGGAAGGGAAAGCCGCCAATGACAACGGCGCGCCAATCCAGTGTCACGCCCGGCACCGCCTCATGGCCCTTCAGCGTCTCAAGCTGTTTTTCCAGGGCGCCGGCTGCCAGCCACCAATGCCCGGCCGCCACGCCCGCCAGCACCAGCAGCAGCAAAAACGGCGCATATAGAAAGAACCGGCTGGAATAGCGCATCCGCTAAGAACTCAACTCTTTCAATTGTCATGGCCCACTTCACGTGGGCCATCCAGAGCCAAAGGCTCGAAGCTTCGCGCTGTGCGTATGCTGCCCTCTATGGCCCGGTCAAGCCGCTATGACAAAAGGGCGCCAGTTCAACTGCATTTGGAATAGCCGCAGCTCAAACAGGAATCGCATCCCTCCTGCACCACAAAGCTGGCGTCGCCGCAGCGGGGGCAGAAGCGGGTGCGGGTGCCTTCCGCCGGAATGACATGGGCGGCGCCGGGATGGCTGCCCGACAGAGGCTCGATCCGCCGGCTCATAAAGCCGGTTTCCAGCATGTGCCGCTCGATCACTTCACCGATCGCCGCCAGCAGCGAGGGTACATAGCGCCCGCCCATCCACTGCCCGCCGCGGGGATCAAAGATCGCCTTCAGCTCATCCACCACAAAGCTGACATCGCCGCCCCGCCGGAACACCGCCGAGATCATCCGCGTCAGCGCCAGGGCCCAGGCATAGGCTTCCATATTCTTGGAGTTGATGAAGACCTCGAACGGCCGCCGCCGCCCGTCGCGCTCAATGTCGTTGATTGTGATGTAGAAGGCGTGATCGCTGTCGGCCCATTTGATCTTGTAGGTGCGGCCGATCAATTCTTCCGGCCGGTCCAGCGGGCGTGTCATATAGATCACCCCGCCCCGCGGCTCCGGCGCGGGCAGCGGCAATTCCGGCTCGGCCTCGCGGGCAATCACCGCCTCGGCCGGCAGCGCCTCCTTCGGCTCCTCGAACGAAAGCACCGCACCGGTTACGTCATTGGGGCGATAAGTGGTGCAGCCTTTGCAGCCCATATCATAGGCCTGCATATAGACATCGGCGAAGTCGTCAAAGGCGATGGTCTGCGGCACATTGATGGTCTTGGAAATGGCGCTGTCAATAAAAGGCTGGGCCGCCGCCTGCACCGCCAGATGATCGGCCGGCGTGATGGTCTGGGCACTGACGAAATAGTCTGGCAGGGCGGTATCGGCCCCGAACTTGGCGCGGAAGGCCCGTACGGCATAATCCTCGATTTTTTCCTCGCTGCGGCTGCCGTCGGGCTGCAAAACTTTCCGCGTATAATCAAAGGCGAACACCGGCTCGATGCCGCTGGAGACATTGTCGGCGAAGAGCGAGATGGTGCCCGTGGGCGCAATGGAGGTGAGCAGGGCATTGCGAATGCCGTGGGCGGCGATGGCGTTATGGATATCGGGCGGCAAGGCCTGGATATGGGGCCGCGCCAGATAGGCGTCCCGGTCATAAAGCGGAAAGGCGCCCTTTTCCTTTGCCAGCTCGACACTGGCGCGATAGGCGGCATTCGATAAGGTTGCCAGCCAGGTCTTTATCAAAATCAGACTGTCCAGCGAGCCATATCTGGTCTTGCAGAAGATCAACGCGTCGGCCAGGCCGGTGACGCCAAGCCCGATGCGGCGCTTGGCGGCGGCCTCCTTCGCCTGCGCCTCAAGCGGAAAGCGCGACACGTCAATGGCATTGTCCAGCATCCGCACCGCGGTGGCGGTGAGCTTTTCCAACTCTTCCAGATCAAGCTGGGCGCCGTCCTCGAAGGGCTGCTTCACCAGCTTCGCCAGATTGATCGAACCCAGCAGGCACGCGCCATAAGGCGGCAATGGCTGCTCACCGCAGGGGTTGGTCGCAGCAATGGTCTCGACATAACCCAGATTGTTCAGGGCATTGATGCGGTCAATGAAGATCACGCCCGGCTCGGCATAATCGTAAGTGGATTGCATGATCCGCGTCCACAATTCGCGTGCCTTCACCGTGCGGTGCACCGCGCCGGCAAACTGCAATTGCCAGTCGCTATCGGCTTTCACCGCCGCCATGAAGGCATCGCTCACCAGCACCGAGAGATTGAAGTTGGACAGCCGGCCGGCCGTGCGCTTGGCGCTGATGAACTCCTCAATGTCCGGATGATCCACGCGCAGAGTCGCCATCATGGCGCCGCGCCGCGAACCGGCGCTCATGATGGTGCGGCACATCGCGTCCCACACCTCCATGAACGAGACGGGGCCCGACGCATCGGCCCCCACGCCCGCCACTCTGGCGCCTTTGGGCCTAAGCGTGGAAAAGTCATATCCGATGCCGCCGCCCTGTTGCAGCGTCAGCGCCGCCTCGCGCAGGGCTGAAAAAATACCGTCCATCGAATCGGCGATGGTGCCCATGACAAAACAGTTGAAGAGGGTGACGGCGCGGCCGGTGCCGGCCCCGGCCAGGATGCGCCCGGCCGGCAGGAAGCGGTGCCCGGCTAGGGCGGTGGCAAAGGCTCGCGCCTGGGCGGCGCGGACTTGCGGCTTTTCGGCCTGGGCCAACGCCAGCGCCACCCGGGCCCAGCTTGTCGCCATGTCCTGGTCAAGCGGGGTGCCGTCCGCCGCCTTGAAGCGGTACTTCATGTCCCAGATCTGGCGGGAAATCTCTGAGATGGACGTGGGCATAATCCTACCAATCACAGCTACGGCGCCGGTGCCACCACAGCCCCTTTGTTCCCTTAACGTTCTAGCATAGAAATAAGCCGTGTCTCGGGTTCAAATTGAACCGGAAGCACGCGAAAACGATTATAAAGGTCCCGGAGTGGCAAACTAAAAGGTGAGATTCATGCGCTTTCTCGTTGCTTCCGCCCTGCTGCTGTCTTGCCTGCCCGCCCTGGCGCAATCCGCGCGC
>JAFAVT010000250.1 GCA_019242275.1 Alphaproteobacteria bacterium | reverse complement strand
AAGCGCATTGCCTTTGAATCGGATCGTGGCAGCCCTGATGGGCGCTATGGCATCTTCATCATCAACGCGGACGGCACGGGACTGGTGCAGGTAACGGATTACGTCGATGCGCAGCATCCGGTTTGGTCTCCGGATGGACGCAAGATGGCTTTCACGAGCTTAGACACCGCGACCAATCAATTCGGCGTGGCCGTGATTGATTTGCCTTGATAACCTTTCCTAGCGACCGCTCTGACGCTAAACAGTCGGTCACCGAATCTTCTTGAACCGTATCTCGCTGCTGTCGCTGCGACCATCGGCGTCCACCACCGTGACGCGGGCAAGACCCTCGGCCTGCGGCCTGTAAGTGGCGGCGGCGAAGCGGTCGAAATTGCCGATCCATTCGCCATTGACCAGCCAGGTCAAAGGGGCGCGGCCGCCATCGGCGCGCAAGGTGATGGTCTGCTCCCTGTCCTTGGCGCCCGGCAGCGGCACCACCGCTCCGTTGGGCGGAAAGGCGATGGCCGGCGGCGGTAGGGCCGCCACGGCTTCCGCTTTGCTTTCGCGGCGGAAGAGCTGCAAGGCCATCGGCAATTCCTCGGTGGCATGCGCCAGCAGCGCGCCGGCGGGCGGCGCCGGCGCCGGGCGGCGGTCGGGCGGCAGCAGACCGAACATTTTGAGCAGGATGGGGGCGCCGGCCTCGCGCCCCATATGACCGGGGCGGGGCGTGCCGTCGGCGCGGCCCACCCATACCGCCACGGTATAGTCGTTGGAAAAGCCCACCGCCCAGGCGTCGCGGAATCCGTAAGAGGTGCCGGTCTTGAAGCCGATGCTGCGGCTGTGGCTGAGCCCCTGCCCCATTGCCCAGCCATCGGGCAGGGCGACGCCGTTCAGAATGTGGCGCAGATACCAGGCCGCCACCGGCCCGAACAGGCGGTGCGGCGGCGCCTGGCGCGCATTCGCGATCACGCGCAGCGCCCGTGCCTCGCCGCCCTCGGCGATGCCGGCATAAAGCATGGCGATGTCGGCAAGACTGATGCCTAAGCCCCCCAGCGCCACCGGCAGCGACGGCGCCGCATTGCCGGGGGGAAAGGCCAGATGCGCCCCGGCATTCTCAAGCGCCATGGTGAAGGTGAGCGGCCCCACCCGGTCGAGCAGCGCCACGGCGGGAATGTTGAGCGACATTTGCAGCGCCTCGCGCGCCGTCACCGTGCCCTGAAAGCTGCCTTCGAAATCCTGCGGCGCGTAATCGCCGAACTGGGTGGCCTCGTCGGTCATGCGGGTGAGGGGATGCAAAGCCAGATTGTCGAAGGCAAGGCCATAGATGAAGGGCTTGAGCGCAGAGCCGGGCGAGCGGCTGCGTGAGGCCAGGTCAACTTGGCCGCCCCGGCCCCAATAGCGGGTGCCGCCGACATAAGCGATGAGGTTGCGGGTTTTGTTCTCCACCACGACGATGGCGAGGTCGGCGCCGTCGTCAAAATAGCCGCGTTCCTCAGCCGCCATGCGCTCGGCTGCAGCCTGAATGCGCGCGTCTATCGTTGTTTTGATAAGTAGCTGTCTGTTCGCCAAGACGAGCTTCTGCGCCAGATGCGGGGCGGCCAGCGACATGGGCTGACGGGCAAAGGGCACGCCTTCCCTTTTTGCCAGGGCGGCGTCGGCGGCCGTAATCACGGCCTCTGCCACCATGCGGTCCAGCACATGGTTGCGCGCCGCCAGCGCGGCGCCGGCATGGCGGTCAGGGCGGGCCTTCACCGGCGCCTGCGGCAACGCCACCAGCAGCGCGCTTTCGGCCAGATCAAGCGCGGCCGGCGCCTTGCCGAAATAGGACAGCGAGGCCGCCCGCACCCCTTCCAGATTGCCGCCCATCGGCGCCAGGGTGAGATAAAGGGAGAGAATTTCATCCTTGGAATAGCGCTCTTCCAGTTGGACGGCGCGAACCATCTGCAACATCTTGGTGAAAACACCGCGATGCTGTAACCGCGCTGGTTCAAGCAGTCGCGCCACCTGCATGGTGAGGGTCGAGCCGCCGGAAACCACATGGCCGGCGCCCAGCCATTGCGAAGCGGCGCGGCCCAATGCCAGCAGATCAACGCCGACATGGTGTTCAAAGCGGCGATCCTCATAGGCCATCAGCAGCGTGAGATAGCGGGGCGAGACATCATACGCCGTGGTGTGGAGGCGCCAGGCGCCATCCTTCGACAGAAAGGGGCGCAGCAGCGCGCCGTCGCTCGCCGTCACTTCCGGCGACAGCGCCTGGGCGCGCGTCATGTCGGGCGGAAGCAGGCGGTCGGCGGCAATCACGGCAAGGGCCACGCCGAGCAGCGCATAGCCGGTACGTTTCAGCCGCGGCGTCATTTGCCCGCCATCTTGCGCACCACCAGCACCGCGACCGCCGCGTAAATCGCCACGCCGATCAGCGTCAGCCAATTGTTGGCGGCGGGCGGATAGAAATTGAACAGAACCGCCAGCAGGAAGAAAGCCAGCGCGAACAGCAAAAAGGCGGTGACGAAGACGCGACCATTCATGATCTACTGTCCGACCGAAAGTGTGCCCATTGCCGTGCGCGCCGTCACCGCGGGAGCATACATGTCCGATGCACTGGCGGCCGGCAGCACAAAGCGCCCCGGCGTCACGGCGCGGGCGACATAGGCAATGTGGAATTGCGGCGCCGGCTCCGGTCCCGCGGGCTTGCGGGGGCGGAACTGCGCCCCGAGATTGAAGGCAGCGATAAAGCGGTCGTCGCGCTTGTCGGTCATCTGGGTTTCCGAAAGCTTGCCCAGGAAGGGATAAAGCTTGCCGTCCTCCACCGTCAGCGCCTGCTCGATCTCAAGCCCCGCCGGCAACAGATCAATCACCCCCATCCGGCGATAAAGATTGTTGGGCAGGCTACCGGAAATCTCGATGATGACGCGATCATTCTGATGCAGGGTGCCGGTGTCGGCGGGGGCCCCGGCCATGGTCCAGATGCTTTTGGTCATGGTCATGCCGTTGGCAGCGGGCGGCAGCGCCGCCGCCGGTGTGCCCGAAACCGAAGATGTGCGCCACACACCGGCATCGCCGCGATTGGCGATGGCGATGCCGGCCTGTAATTGCTGCAAGGATGGCGTCAGCCGCACCGCGCCCTGGCGCAATTGCGCCGGCGCGCCATTGACCGTGATATTGAGGGGCAGGCGCTGGCGCGTCAGTTCATAGGCGGCTTTCAGCATCCAGCCCTTTTCCTGGGTGGTGGTGTCGTCCACCCGTTGATTGAGGCTGCGGCCCTTTTCCAGCAGCACCGGCACCAGGTCAGGCTTGCCATTCTCCGCCGCCAGCGCCAGGGCGCCGGAGAGATCGCGCAGCAGCGAGCCATAAACATCATGCGGATAGCTGACCGGATCGGCGGCGGTGAGAATAAGCCTGGCGCGATTGAAACCGGCTTCGGCGCGGGAACGGTCGCCCATCAGCGCCGCGGCGGCGCCGGTCAGGGCCGGCGCCAGCCCGCCCGTCATGCTGTTCATCTTGGTGTCGGAGAAATAGCGCAGGTCAGAAAGATTGGCCTGCCCTGCTCTGGCCAGCACATAAAAGGCATAGGCGCGCACCAGCGGGGTCTGGCTGTCTTCAGTCGAAGTCTGGCGCAGCCAGTTCGCCCCGCGGCGCAACGCATCATCGGGCACGACATAGCCCTTCTTTTTTGCCGCATTGAGGAAATCCAGGGCATAGACCGAAAGGAAGGGTTCGGCATCCTCGCCCGGACCCCACATGCCGAAATCGCCGGCGACATTCTGCATGTCCAGCACACTGTCTATGGCGTTCTGGATGCGACCCTTCAGCGCCTGATCGCGCGGCAGGCCGGCCAGATCGGCAAGGTCATTGAAATCCAGCAGCGGCAAGGCGCGGCTGGTGGTCTGCTCGACACAACCATACGGATATTTGTCCAGCCACTTCAGCAGCCCGGCGACATTGCCATAGCCATGATTGGCCGAAACCGTCAGCGTCACCTGGGCGGTGGACGGCACCAGGTCGCCTGCCAAAGCACGGCCGGCATTGAAAGTGGCGCCCGCCGCCATGGGCTGTTCGTCTTCGCGGGCGATATCCAGTTGCGGTGAACGCACTTCAATCGGCCAGTCATGGGCGACGCGAAAGCCGTTCGGGCCCCGCACCTCCAGCGACACCTGGGCAACGCCCAGCCCGCTGCCGGTCAGGACCAGCGGCACCAGGATGCGCTGGGCTTTTTCCAATGTGCGCGTCACTGTCGTGGTGTTGGTGGAAAGCGGCCCGCTGGTGTGCAGCGTGGCGGTGTAAGCGCCGGCGGCGCCTTCGACATTGTCGAGATTGAGGGCCACGCTGGCATTGTCGCCAGGCGCCAGGAAGCGCGGCAAGACAAGATCGGCCACCACCGGATCGCGCACAATCAGCATCTTGTCGGCGTTGCCCAGCTTGTCTCCGCTCCACACCACCGCCATCAGCCGCAGCGAGCCGTTAAAGTCGGGAATATCGAGCGGCACGCTGGCCTTGCCGTCAGCGCCGACTTTCACGATGCCGGAAAACAAGGCCACGGTGCGGGTCGGCACCACGGCCAGGCCACGACCGCCGAAGGAGTCTCCGCCTTGGGTGAGCGCGCCCAGCGGCGCTTTTTCCGGGCGGATCAGGCGGCCATAATCATCGCGCATGTTCACGCCCAAGCGCCGCTTGCCGAAATAATAGTCCACCGGCTTGGGCGACTTGAATTCGGTGAGCTGCAAGATGCCTTCATCCACTGCCGCTACGGTGAGATAGGCTTCCTCGCGGCCCAGATTTTCCACCGTGACCGGCACCATCAGGCGCGTGCGGGGCCGCACTTTGTCGGGCGTAGCAATCGCGACGGATAGGGTGCGCGGGGCATTGTCTATGCCCAGCCAGGCAACGCCGATACTGCGTACCGGTTCGCGGCCGCTTACTTGGGTGAGGGGGCGGTAATGCGTCACCAGCACATAGGCGCCCGCGCCCCAGTCAGCCGAAACCGGAATGTCCACCGTGGCACCGGAAGCCGGCGCTTCGATCAGGCGCGAAGAAAAGACCCGGTCGCCCGCCACCACCACCAGCGCCTTGCCGCCGGCGTCGGGCTTGATGCGGACATGGGCGATGCTGCCGGGGCTATAGGCGGGCTTGTCGGCGGCCACCGGAATGCGATCGGGGCGGTCATTGTCGCCGGACGCAGACCAGCCGGAATAAAAGCGGAAGGAGGATGCCGCGCCCGACTTGTCGCTGACGGTGAGGCGATAGCCGCCATAAGGCAGTGCTTGTGCCAGCCGCACCGTACCGTTCGCACTCACGTCCAGCGTGCCGGAAGCGATCAGGCGGTCATGGAGGGTGCGCTGGAATCGCCATTCACCATTGCTCTGGAACCATTGATAGGAAGCATCCTCCCGCACCCAGGAATAGGTCAGGCCCGACAGGGCAATGCGCTTGCCGGTACCATCCACTGCGATGATCTGGAAACCGGCGCGGCTGTTTTCCGCCACCGACCCGCCATCGAAATCGGGCTTGAGCCCGATGAGAGGCCGCTCGCCGCGGATGGGAATATCAATCGCCTTGTCAGTGGTGCGCCCGCCGGGCTCATGCACCGAAATCTTCACCGCCAGCTTCAAAGGCAGCGTGGTTTCGGCCAGGGCGCCCGTGTTGCCTGTGATCTTTGAGATGCCCTGCCCATCCGTCACAGGCACGGCAAGGTCAATCTTGGTTTCAGAAAAACTGTCATCCACGCGGCCGAACTGCCAGCCGCTCCATTGCTCGAAGGGGCGCGGATCGGCGCCGATGCGGGCCTCGCCATCACCCGAGAGCCCGGCAGCCGGCGGGCCGTACAGGAAATTGGCCTGGGCCCGCAGATTGAAATCACCGCCCGGCTTCACGCTTGTCTCCAGCGCCGTCAGCGTCACCTTGAGCCGCTGCGGCACGAAATCGGCGACATCAAACTGGACCCGCCCGACCGGCGGCGCCTTGGGATCAACATAGGCGGCGATCTGCCAGCGGCCATGCGGCGCCGATGCCGACAGTGCCAGCGCCCAGCTTGTGGCGCCGGCTTGCAGGCGGTCGCCTGAAACTGTGGTGCGTCCGGCTTCGACGCCGTCAGGGCGCTGCGCCACCAAAGTGAGCGGCGCAGTGATGGCGCCGCCGACGCGGTCGCGCAGCAAAGCGGTGGCCTCAACCGTCTCGCCGGGGCGGTAGACACCGCGCTCGGTATAAAGAAAAGCGTCAATCGGGCCGGGTGTGGCACGTCCCGCCACACCGCGATCGGTCAAATCGAAGGCGCCGCGGCGCAAGTCAAGAAAACTGAAATCGTCATTGGCGCCATAGGCCATCACCACCACCGGCTCTTCCCCACCGGTGGCGCGGAAATAGCCGGCCTCGAAATCGGCGCGGCCGTCACTGCCGGTGGTAACACTGGTCAGCACATTGTTGTTGCGCGCCACCAGCGCCAGCCGCACACCGGAGAGCGGACGTGCATCATTGTAGGAGCGAGCGAAAACCGTCAGCCCCAATCCTTGCCCCGGCGGCGGATTGGCACTCTGGAAACTGGTCAGGGCGATATCCGAGTCAATCACCCATTGCGCTGCCTTTTGGGTCCCCAAGTCGCGGTCTTCATTGCCCGATTTCTTGGCCGCGTCAGAGGCGATCAGGACATAGGCGCCGGGCTTGCGGCTTTTGAGGATGTCGTGAATGGGAATGTTGGTGACGACCGTATCGTTCTTGACATTGTTCACCGCCATGGTGCCGGTCCACACCAGCGCGCCCTGGTTCTGCTCCAGCTCGCGGGCGTCCCAGCCATAAACAGTGGTCTGATCCACCGTGGCATTCTGGATCTGCGCCAGGAGGCGGTCGCCCACCCGGATCACCTTCAAGTCCAGCTTATCAATATTCACCGTGGTGACGGGCAGGCCCGCCGCATTCTCCCGCGGGAGCACAATGCCGCCATTGAAGCGGACCAAGGCCGGCTTGTCGCGCAACTCGACCGGCAAGGTTTCATCATTGGGCAGTTTCTCGCCGCTCGCGTCCGGCAAACCGGTCTTGAGAGTCAAGGTATAGGTCTTGTCAAAAGCAAGACCGGCCAGACAAAGCCGCTCCCCCACCACCCGCGCCGCCACCTTGGTGGCAGGGTTGAGGCTGACATAATCTTCGTAATGGGTGCCGCCGCCGGCATCGAGCGGATGGGTAAAGACCAAACAGGCTTCGGCCTGCGGCTTGGACGTATCTATTTCCAGCCTTCTGAAAGCGAATTCAGCCGTGACAGGGCCGGAAGCGGGGGCGCCGGTGATCACCTGAACCCGACGGGTCAACTGGGCGAGAAAACCGCTGCCGGACGGCGTGCGACTGTGCAGCCAGATGGTGGCGCCGGCGGTAATCACCAGCAGCAATGCCAGCGCCCCGCCTGCGATCAGCAGCAGCCGAAGATTCTTCTTGTCCATGGTGATGATCCCCGCGCCGGCCGGATTTTACGGGCCCATCCTGCCCGGCGCCAGCAAAGGACACGCCGCAATACAGGCAGGATGATGACAAGGTGTGAGCGAATCGCGGGCGGTGGAAAATATATTCGCACCCTAGAGGTGCTCTGCCTTGCCCTCTCTTCTCACCATGGCCGCCCTTGAGGCGGCCATCCAGAGCGGAAGCGCTTGCGTTTGTTGCCCTGGATGGGCGGCTCGGAGGCCGCCCATGGAGAGAAATCTAGAAGCCGCGACTGAAGGCAATGCGCCAGCGCCGGCCCATTCCCGGCAGGGCGCCAAGATTGGCGTAGGTGTCGGCGTCGGGCGTGAAGCTGCGGGCGTCGAACAGATTGTCAATGTTGGCTGAGAGGCGCCAGGCGCCCTGACTGACGAACGCGGAAAGGTTGGCGGTGACATGGGCCGGAAAGACGATGGGATCAGGCACGGTCTGCTTCGCCGTGCCGACCCAGGTGCCGCCGAAGGAAGCGCCCCAGCCTTCGCCGCTATAGGTCAGCCAAGGACTGACCACGGCATGGGGTATCAGCGTGTCGTCATAGTCGCCCGCGCCCTTCAAGGCGGAAAAGTCATAGACGATATAAGCGCCGCCAAAGCCATTCTGGGGTGCCACACCCAGGGTGCGTGCGGGCACATAGGCAAAGCTGTGGTCCGGCCCCTTGATAAAAGTGTGGGAGAGGCTGGCGGCCACGGTGGTGCTGATATGGTCGCTGATCAGCCAGCGCAATTCCGCCTCGACTCCCTCACCCCGGGTACCGCTGACATGAACGCCGCCCAGTTGCGACAGCTGGGTACGGCTCTGGCGGTAGAGCGACAGGCTGGCTTCGACGCCGTCGGCGGCATATTTCACCCCCGCCTCGTCCAGGGTGGAAGCAGAAAGAAAACCGCCCGTCACCAGAAGCTGGGTCGGTACTTCGCCCGCTTGCCCGGTTTCGGGCGCCGAGGCCTGGGCATGGGTGAAATAGGGCATCAGGCCGGACTCATCGCGCCAGGACAGACTAGCCGACCAGGTAAGGCGGCCGCCGTCGGCCGCGCCGCCGGCTGGCTCATAAGCCAGCACGCCGGTATCGCGACTGCGGACATTATATTGGTCCAGCCGTCCGCTCAGCAGCAAATGCAGCCGATTATAGGCGAGGTCAGAGAGCGCAAAGAGGCCGGCGTCGGAGACGTTACTGGCGACATTGGTTTCCCAACCCAGCCCCACGCTGCCGGGCGGATCGTTGTTAAACGGCGAATCTATGATGTCATTGGCGGCAGGGCCTTGGGCGATATCGCGGCGGTCAAGCGCGATGACGCCGCTGTTGAAGCTTTGCTTGCCGATGGCATGGACAAAACGCCAACCTAAGCCGGCTGTGGTGTGGGCGGTAACGTCGCCAAGGCTGCGGTCGAAATCATAGCGCAGCCGCACCTCCCCCACTTCGGCGCGCAGCGAGGTGGGATAGCCATAGGAAACGAAGCGGTCATTGGCCAGCGTGTCGGCAAATAGCTGCAGCCGCAGTGAGTCACCATCCATATCGCGCTTAACCTCGACAAAGCCGGTGTGGGTAGCAGTGCGGGAGAAATCCACGCCCCTGGCGATATAGATGGTGCGGGGATCGAGCTGCGTCGTGCCGAAGTCGCTGTCGAGGCGATGGGCGGCATCGCTGCCGCCGGCTATCGCCAACGGCTTGAAGCCGGGATCGAAGGCATAAGGGTTGCCGCCAAACTCATTGAGGGTGAGACGGCCATTGCCATCGGCGTCCTTGAGCGAAGTGTTGCGGCCGATGATATAGGTGCCGCTGTCAATCAAGGCTCGCGTCAGCCGGTTCCAGCCCGGCGTCTGCACTTCGCCGTCGGCATGATAGAATGCGTAGTTGACCGACAGCGTCCAATCTGCCGCCGCCAGATCAGCGCCCAGTGTCAGGGCCTGATGGCTGGGATGGATGCCGCGATAGAAGCTGAAGCTGTCGTCAATCTCGCCCCGGGCGCTAAGGCGGCCGCTCATGCCATCCAACGTGATGGGCAAACTGCCCTCCGCCGCCAGATTGCGCTTTTCATAGGCGCCGTAAGTGACGGTGATGCTGTCGTTCGGCGCGGCGGCCGGCGAAACGTCCACCAGCCCGCCCACCTTGCCGGCACCATAAACCGGGGAAGGTGGGCCCCGAAGAATGGTGACGTCGCCGGTCAGGGGCGTGGCATAGGTTCCGCGATTTTCCGCCCGGCGAAAACCGCGGAAGTAATTGTCGGCCAGAGTGCCCCGCAGATTCACGGCCCCTTCCACGCCATAAAAGCTGCTGGTGTAGGAAGAAGGGGTAATGGCGGTGAGGTCATCGAGTCCTTCGACGCCATAGCGATTAAGGGTGGTCTCACTTACCTGGCTGGCAGCACGCGGCGTGTCAGCCAGCGGCAGCAGCAGACCGGTGGCCGCCTCGCCGGGCGCACGCTCCATCAGGTGCACGGGATCGGCCGTGACGGTGACGGACTCGGTTTGCGCCAAGGCAGGCGCAGCCAGCAGCAAAAACAGGACGATGGAATGGGGGACACGCATGTAAAATGTTACATAGCATCTGGCCGCCGCTGCGCAAGCAGCTTTGCTGCAAGCGCACAGGCAATTGGATTGCTTAGTTTATTTCCACGCCGCCACCAGGCTGGCGGTCTGGGCCAAGATGGCGCCGTTCATTTCCAGGGCCGTCAGTGCCGCCCGGTGCAATTCCGTTTGATAGGCCGCCACGGCATCGGCAGCGATCACGACATGAAAATCCCGCTCGAACGCGTCCCAGGCCGAGGACTGGATGCAGCATTCGGTGGTGAGGCCGCACAGCACCAGCGTGTCAATGCCCCGCCCTTTCAGTTTTTCGGCGAGGCCGGTGCCGGCAAAGATGCTGTAGCGATGCTTGGTCACCACCGGCTCTTCGGCATGGGGCCGCGGCTCGACAAACTCTGCTCCGGGCGAGCCTTCATGGCAGACCCCTGGCCCGTCATCGCCGCGCCGGGCCTTGGCCTCGCGTTCAATTGGCGTTTCCAGATGCGGCGCGGTGACGGCGCGGGTGAAGACCCGCATCAAGCCCCCTTCGCGGGCTGCTTCCACAAGGCGTTTCGCGTTTTCCACTGCAGGGAAGATGGTCGTCATGTCGGCGCCCTTGCGCGCCATGGCGCCGTCTTCCGCCGCAAAGTCGGCCTGGATATCAATCACCAGCAGTGCCGTGCGCGCCGGCGTCACCCACTCAGGCCGCAGCTTGGGACTTTTCATACCGAGGCTTTCCTCAGGCGCGGCAGAATCTCAGCGCCTGCCATTGCCAACCCGCGAGGATAATCATCGAAAATGAACATCAGTCCATCCAACGCGCAGTCCATGAGGAAGGTTTCGATCTTCTCGGCACAGGTGGCGGGCGCGCCGATCGCCGTCTGTGTCATGAAGGCGCCTTGCGCCCGCGCCGTCATGGCATTGCCCGCTGCGCCATAACTTTCCAGCATCCCGGCGACGGCGCCTTCATCCAGACCTTCACGATACCGCGCTGCCTTTTGTTCGGCGGCAGCATCGCTTTCATCCCAGATCACCGTTATCATGGCATAGGTGCGAATGGTTTTGCCCAGCCGGGCGGCCAGGTCTTTTGCCCGGAGCGAGGCTTCCCGCGTTTGCGCCGCGTCCCGTCCGCCGATGAAACAGCCATCGGTGTGGCGCACGGAAAAGTCGAAACCGCGCGGCGACATGCCGGCACAGATCAGGCGTGGCGGCTTCAGTG
>JAFAVT010000241.1 GCA_019242275.1 Alphaproteobacteria bacterium | reverse complement strand
AAAGGCCGGTCGCGCCAGAACTCGATGCGCAGCGGCGTGACGCGCCAGCCGGTCCAGTAAGGCGGCCGCGGCACGGCACCGATGCCGTATTTCAAAGCGTATTCGGCGATGCGCTTCTCGAACACCCAGCGACCTTCCATGGGACGCGATTGAGGCGAGGCCCAGGCGCCGATCTGGCTGTCTTTCGGCCGGCTGGCGAAATAGGCATCGGCTTCGGCATCGCTGACCTGTGTGATGGTTCCCTGCACGCGGACGGCCTTGCGCAAAGTCTTCCAGTGAAAATTCAACGCCGCGCGGGGATTGGCTGTCAGTTCACCGCCCTTGATGCTTTCGGCGTTGGAATAGAAGACAAAGCCACGGTCCACCCCCTTCAATAACACCATGCGCACATTGGGAGCACCGGCCGCGTCGGCCGTGGCCAGCGCCATGGCATTGGGGTCATTTGGCTCGGATTTCTCCGCTTCCGCCAGCCAAACGCGGAACAGGCCGAGCGGATCGTCGGCAGGCGTTATGCCGCCGTCATCGAAAGGTCCGCCCATTTCCATGGTCATGGGGGGCGGATAGCACTTTCGCACGCGCCACGGTAGCCTGACCGCATGAGCGCGCGCCGCATTGCTGTTCTGTGCCTTTGTCTTTGTCTTGCCGGCTGCGCCGCCGAGAACGGCCAGCAACTGGCCAATACGTTCGACAGCGGTGTTGCCGCCTATGATGCGGGCGACCATGCCAAGGCCTATGCCATCTGGTCAGCCATTGCCGACCAGGACCTTGCCGCCCAGCGCAATGTCGCGATGATGCTGAGGAAAGGCGACGGAGTGGCCAAGGACCCTGCCGCTGCGGAAGACATGTACCGCCGGGCCGCGGAAGCGGGCCTTCCCACCGCCCAGGCCGATCTGGCCGACATGCTGCTGAAAGGCGAAGCCGGTCCGCCCAATCCCAAGGCGGCCCTGCCCCTGCTGGTGGCCGCTGCCGCCGCCAACCATCCGGTTGCGCAATATGAGTTGGCACAGATGTATGAAAGCGGTCAGGACGGGCTGGTGCCGCAGAATCTGGAAACCGCCAGGCGGCTTTACGCCGAAGCCGCCGGCCATGGCATGAAGGAAGCGGCTGACAAGGTGCGGCAGTTGGGCCCGCCCGCCGCGCCGCCCACGCCGGTGGTGGGACGTTAGCGAAACCGCCCTGCCCTTCCTATATTCAGGGCGGGAGATTCGGTTTCTGTCATGCGTGATCCATACGAAGTTCTGGGCGTGCCCAAAAGCGCCGGCGAAGCCGAGATCAAGAAGGCCTTCCGGGCGCTGGCCAAAAAGCACCATCCCGACAAACACGCCGGCGATGCCGCCGCCCAGAAGAAGTTCCAGGAAATTTCCGCCGCCTATGACATTTTGGGCGACAAGGACAAGCGTGCCCAGTTTGATGCCGGTGCCATCGGGCCTGACGGCAATCCCCGTGGTTTCGATCCGCGGGAGGGCTTTCGCCAAGGCTCGCCTTTCGGCTTCGGTGCCGGCCCGGGCGGCGGAGCGCGGGAATTTCATTTCAGTTTTGACAATGCCGGCGAAGGCGGCGGCAGCTTTGAGGACCTGCTGGCCGGCATGATGGGTGGCCGTGGCCGCGGGGGCCCGCGAGCGGCGCGGGGCGAAGACTTTACCGCCCAGACCACCATCAGCCTGGCTGAGGCGGTGGCGGGCGGCAGCCGGCGCGTCGTCATGCAGAATGGCGAACAGATTGACGTGAAGATTCCCGTGGGGGTGCGGGATGGCCAGACCATCCGGGTCAAGGGCCGGGGCGGCGCCGGGCGGGGCGGGGCTTCCAATGGCGATGTGCTGCTGCAAATCCAGGTGGCGATCCATCCTTTCATTAGCCGCGACGGCAATGATCTTCGCATGGACCTGCCGGTAACATTGAAAGAGGCGGTGGCGGGGGCAAAGGTTCCCGTACCCACGCTGACGGGAACCCTCTCTCTCAGTATACCCCCCGGCTCGAACACCGGCAGCACCCTGCGTCTCAAGGGCAAGGGCGTGCCTGCCCATGGCAAGGAGGCGGCGGGCGATCTTTATGTCCGGCTTGTAATCTCTCTGCCAGACCACCCTGACCCGGCCCTCAAGGCCTTTGTGGAAAGCTGGAATCCAGCCTATGACCCGCGCAGCAAGCTGCGTTGATTGAATGGCCCCCTCCGCTTGGGCTGCGGGTTTGCGCGACCAGAAAAAACCAGCAAATACAAGGCTGGCAGATTGGGGCTGAACGGCTAAAGTCCGGCCAGCTACGGAGAAGAAGAACAATGGGGTTTGACGGCCTGATGAAGGGCAAGCGCGGGCTCATCATGGGCGTCGCCAACCAGCATTCCATTGCCTGGGGCATCGCCCAGGCGCTGCACCAGGCCGGGGCTGAACTGGCCTTCTCCTACCAGGGCGATCTGTTCAGGAAGCGCGTCACCCCTTTGGTCGAGCCGATGCAGCCGGCCGCCTTGATTGATTGTGATGTCACCAATCCGGCCTCGCTGGACGCCGCTTTTGCCGAACTGGAGAAGGTATGGGGCAGCCTGGATTTTGTGGTCCATGCCATCGCTTTCTCCGACAAGGAGCAGCTCAAGGGCCGCTATGTGGATACCACGGCCGACAATTTCCGCATGACGATGGAGATTTCCTGTTTCTCCTTTACCGCCGTGGCGCAGCGGGCGGAAAAGCTGATGCCCAATGGCGGCGCCATGGTGACGCTGTCCTATTACGGCGCCGAGCGGGTGATCCCACATTACAATGTCATGGGCGTGGCCAAGGCGGCGTTGGAAGCGTCGGTGCGTTATCTCGCCGAAGACCTGGGCAAGAAGAATATCCGCGTCAATTCGATTTCGGCCGGACCGATCAAGACCCTCGCCTTCGCCGGCATTGCCGACGGCCGCTACATCCTAAAATGGAATGAACTGAACTCGCCCTTGCGCCGCACCGTCAGCCAGGAAGAAGTCGGTCATTCCGCCCTCTTCCTGCTGTCGGACCTGGGCGCTGCCGTCACCGGCGAAAATCTGCATGTGGATG
>JAFAVT010000168.1 GCA_019242275.1 Alphaproteobacteria bacterium | reverse complement strand
TCGGCTGCGGCCGGCGGCGATGTCGGCTGGGTCTATGACGGCCAGCTTGATCCTGACCTCAATGGGGCGCTGGCAAGCATGCATGCCAATGAAATTTCCAAGCCTGTTCGCGCCAAGGGCGGCTGGTATCTGCTGGGTCTGCAGGACCGGCAGGAAGGCATCGGAACCGACGTCAAGGCGCCCGAACCGGTGACGCCGGCCACGCCGCCCGGCACCCTGCCCCTGGCCCGCCTGTTGCTGCCGATGGCGCCGGGCACCCCCAAGAACATCCAAGACAACATCATGCACACAGCGACGCAGATTCAGAACGCCGTCGCTTCCTGCGATGCGCTGGAAAAAATTTCGCAGGACAAGCAGCTCCAGGGTTCGGTCTATATGAGCCCGCTCAAATTCGCCCAGTTGATCAACCCGGGCGCCACGCAAGGTTATGTCAAGCTGTCCGATGTCAGCGAAGACATGCAGAAAGCCCTAGCCGGCACCAAGTCCGGCGATGTAGCAGTGCCCTTCGTTTCCCCGGCCGGCGTGGAAGTTATCGCCCGCTGTGACCCGCGTCCGCCGCCGCCGCGCACGGCCTTCCAATTGCGCAAGCGCGAGGACGTTGAGAGCGACATCTTCCAGGAGCAGATCGCGGCCATGGCCCGGCGTTTCATGCGCGACCTGAGGCGCGACGCCAATATCCAGCAGCGTAACGACAACGCCGTCATGGATGCCGCCCTTATCCAGTAAAGACAGCCGCGTGCGGGACGGATTGCCGCCGCTGCGCGACGTGATCGCCAAATTCGGCCTGGCGGCCAAAAAATCGCTGGGCCAGAACTTCCTTCTCGATCTCAATCTCACTGCCAAGATTGCCCGTGCCGCTGGTGCCGGTGAAGGAGGCACGTTCTATGAAGTCGGTCCCGGCCCCGGCGGGCTGACCCGGGCGCTGCTGGCGGAAGGCGCGGACAAGGTGGTGGCGGTGGAGCGCGACGAACGCTGCCTGCCGTCGCTGGCAGAAATCGCGGCGGCCTATCCTGGCAAGCTGGAAGTCATCTCCGCCGACGCCATGGAGATGGACGAAGCCAAGCTATTCCCGCGACGGGCACGCATCGCCGCCAATTTGCCTTACAATGTCGGCACGGCGCTGCTCGTCCGCTGGCTTACGTCCGATACCTGGCCGCCCTTCTGGCAAAGCTGCACCTTGATGTTCCAGAAGGAGGTGGCGCAGCGCATCGTGGCCGCGCCCGGTACAGCGCATTACGGCCGTCTGGCGGTACTGGCGGGATGGCGGGCACGTGCGAAAATCCTTTTCGATGTGCCGCGTCAGGCCTTTGTACCACCACCCAAGATCACCTCATCAGTGGTGCGGCTGGAACCGCGGCCCGAACCGCTGGCGCCTTGCGCCCTCGCCGATCTGGAGCGCGTCACCGCCGCCGCCTTTGGCCAGCGCCGCAAGATGCTGCGCCAGAGCCTGAAAAGCCTGGCACCTGACGCCGAAGCCCGCATCCAAGCCGCCGAGATCGCGCCCACCGAACGGCCAGAGGAATTGAAGGTAGAACAGTTTGCGGCGCTCGCGCGCGTGTTCGCTTAAACCAGCCGCGCCGCGAAATCCGATATCCCGATCTGGCGCGCCCGCTTCAGCCGCTCGGCGTTCAGTATCGCCTGGACATCCGCAAGCGCCTTGTCGAGATCGGTATTGACGACGATATAATCATATTCCGGCCAATGGCTGATCTCGCCGGCCGCCTTGGCCATGCGCCCCACCACCTCTTCTTCACTGTCAGAGGCACGAGCGCGTAAACGCCGTTCCAATTCGGCATGGGAGGGCGGGAGGATAAAAATGCTGACCAGATCGTCGCGCATCTTCTCTTTAAGTTGCTGCGTTCCCTGCCAGTCAATGTCGAACAGAACATCCTTCCCATCTGCTAGCGCCGCCTCCACCTGGGCACGCGGCGTGCCATATTGGTTGCCGAAGACCGTGGCATGTTCGAGGAAGGCCTCGTCTTTGGCCATTCTTTCAAATTCACCGGGCGAAACGAAACAATAGTCCTTGCCATGTTCCTCCCCCGGCCGCATGGCGCGGGTGGTGGCGCTGACCGAAAGCTGAATCTTGCCGTCCGCCGCCAGCAGCTTGCGCGAGATCGTGGTCTTGCCGGCTCCCGATGGCGAGGACAGCACCAACATCAACCCCCGCCGCTGAATTTCTTCATTCATCGCGCAGGATTTCCTTTTTTAATGATCGCGCGGCCCCGGCGCGCAAGCGCGCCTGGCGCAGTCGGTAGCGGCAGCGTGCCGACGCTTCGCACTTTTGCTGGCCGACGCTCACTCGACATTCTGCGATTGCTCCCGGAACTGGTCTATCACCGCTTTCAGCGCCAGGCCCGCCCGGGTGAGCTGAATGTCCGCGGATTTGGAGCACAGGGTGTTGGCCTCGCGGTTGAACTCCTGGGCGAGAAAATCCAGCTTGCGCCCTACGCCTTGCCCGCTTTTCAGCATGGCCCGCGCATCGGCGACATGGGCCGCCAGCCGGTCAAGCTCCTCGCGGATATCGGCCCGCGCCGCCAGCAGCGCCGCTTCCTGGGCCAGCCTTTCCTGCGCCAGGGCCGCCGCAAGCAGTTCCTGCATCTGCGCCGCCAGCTTTTCCTTCAACGCCTGGGGCTGGGCAGAAGCTAAGGCGCCCGCCTCTTTTACCAGCGCTTCGATTTCGTCCAGTTGCGACGCCAGCATCTTGCACAGCTTGGCGCCTTCGCTCTGCCGCTCGCGCGCCAGCCCGTCCAGCGCCACCGCCAGGCTCTCCAGGATGGCGGCGTCCCGCAGAGCGCGCGCTGCTTCATCCGCCGGCGCGGCGTCGTCAGCCACGATCACCCCCTTCAAGGCTAAAAGACCATCCACACGCGCCGGCGCCAATCCGGTCTCGGCAGCAATCTCTTTCGCCAGTTGCACGGCAGAGGCCAAGGCGACCGGATCAATCTTCAAGCCCCGCGCGCCATCCTGCGGCTCCAGGATAAGGAAAAGCTGCAGGGAGCCGCGGCTGAAGCGGGCGGCCGCCATTTTGCGCGCGGGAGCCTCAAGCCCGTCCAGCCCCGGCGGGGTACGCAGCCTGAGATCCAACCCACGGCTGTTGACGCTCTTGGCTTCC
>JAFAVT010000244.1 GCA_019242275.1 Alphaproteobacteria bacterium | reverse complement strand
CAAGAAGTTCACCACCGACCAGGAAGCCTTCTGGGCGGGAGAATTCGGCACCGAGTATATTCAACGCAACCAGGGCGATCAGCTCCTGGCCTCCAACCTGAATTTCTTCACGCGGGCCCTGCACGGCGCCCGCAATGTGAAGCATTGCATCGAGTTTGGCGCCAATATCGGCATGAACCTGAAGGCGTTGAAGCTCCTCTATCCCAGCCTCGACCTGCATGGCATTGAGATCAATGCCGACGCGGCGGCCGAACTGGCACGGGCCATTCCGCCCGCGAATGTGCGCAACAGCTCGATCCTGGATTTCGAGCCCGACCGCAAATGGGACCTCGTCCTGATTAAGGGGGTCCTGATCCACATCAATCCCGACGCCCTGCCGCAGGTCTACGACAAGCTCGTGGCCGCCAGCGGGCGCTATCTTCTGCTGGCCGAATATTACAACCCTGCGCCCGTTGCCATTCCCTATCGCGGTCATTCGGATCGCCTGTTTAAGCGCGATTTTGCCGGCGAGATCCTGGAGCGGCACAAGAATTTTGAACTGGTGGATTACGGTTTCGCCTATCGGCGCGATCCCAGCTATCCCCAGGACGACATCACCTGGTTCCTGATGGAGAAGCGGAGCTGACATGCTGACCTATTGTAAAAGATGCATCATGCCCGACACTAAGCCTGACCTCCGGCTTGACGAGGAGGGCACCTGCAATGCCTGTCGCAGCTTCGAAAACCGCAGGGATGTAGACTGGGGTGGCCGCTATACCGAGTTGCTGGCGGTGCTGGAAAAGTACCGCCGTCCCAAGGGCGACCATTGGGAATGCATCGTTCCCGTCAGTGGCGGCAAGGACAGCACCTACCAGGTGATCCGCATGCTGCAGCTGGGCCTAAACCCGCTCTGCGTCACCTCCACCACCTGCGATCTGTCCGGGATAGGCCGCAGGAATATCGAGAACATCAAGCAATTGGGGGTCGATTACATTGAAGTGTCGCCCAACCCCAAGGTTCGCGCCAAGCTCAACCGGGTCGGCCTTACCCAGGTCGGCGACATTTCCTGGCCCGAGCATGTCGGTATTTTCACCATTCCGGTTCGCGCCGCGGTGCAGTTCAACGTGCCGCTGATCGTGTGGGGCGAAAATTCGCAGAACGAGTATGGCGGTCCTGCCGCCGCCTCGCAGAACAATGTCCTCAACCGGCGCTGGCTGGAGGAATTTGGCGGCCTGCTTGGCATGCGCGTCTCGGACCTTGTGGGCCAGGAGGGCATCGAGCAGAAGCATCTGATCTCCTACACCTATCCCACCGACGAAGAGCTGGCGCGGGTCGGCGTTACCGGCCTGTTCCTAGGCCACTATCTGCCCTGGGACGGAATGTCGAACGCGTTAATCGCCCAGGCCAATGGCTTTGTCACCTATGAGAAGGCGGTGGAGGGCTCGATGGTTACCTATGAAAATCTCGACAACCATCAGACCGGCATCCACGACTATTTCAAGTTCCTCAAGTTCGGCTTCGGCCGCGCCACAGATCTGGCCTGCTTGCACATCCGGCGCGGCCGGATCACCCGGCAGGACGGCCTGGAGATCGTGCGCAAGCATGACGGCAAATTCCCCTGGGAATATCTCGGTAAATCGCTCGAGGACATATTGCGTCCGCTGCATCTCACCATCGATGAGTTCATCCGCATTTGCGACAAGTTCACCAACAAGAAGGTATTCAAGCGCGACGCCAGCGGGGCGCTGCTCAAGGACCGCGACGGTAACCTGATCAAGACCAACTACGACAACGCATGAAGGTCGGTGTCCTTGACTACGGCGTAGGCAATCTGGGGTCTGTGGTGCAGGCGCTGCAGGAGTTGCGAGTCGTCACCACGCTGGTCACCCGCGCCATGGACATCCACGGCATGGACGCTCTCATCCTCCCGGGCGTCGGCAATTTCGCCGATTGCGCCCGGGTGCTTGAGGAGGGCGGCTGGTTTGCGGCGTTGCGCGAAGAGGTCCAGGGGGCCGGCAAGCCCTTACTGGGCGTCTGTGTCGGGATGCAACTGCTGGCCGACTACAGTACCGAAGGCACGCCGACTGGAAGCAATGCGCATGCGTCCGGGTTGGGATTCGTGCCCGGCCATGTCGAGCATCTCCGGGTGCAGGGTTGCGACCTGCGCGTGCCGCATGTTGGCTGGAACGCCGTGGCGCCGCAGAGCAGCCGCGGCGGTCTGTTTCATCGCATTCCATCCGGGACGGATTTCTACTTCGTTCATAGCTATGCCTTCCTGACGGCGGATCCTGGCGACATTCTGGCCACCACGGAGTACGGCATTCGCTTCACCGCCGCCGTGCGTCGAGGCAAGGTCTGGGGCACCCAGTTCCATCCCGAAAAAAGCTCGCGCGCCGGTTTCCAGCTGCTCTCCAACTTCATCGAGAATCCGGAATGCTGAAAGCGCGGGTCATTCCCACCCTGCTGTGGAAGCAGTACGGTCTGGTTAAGGGTGTCGGGTTTGACAGTTGGCGACGCGTCGGTCCGGTGCTGCCGGCGGTCAAGGTCTACAACCAGCGGGAAGTGGATGAGCTGATCTTGGTGGATATCGTCGCCCATGACAGCGGCGATGATCCCGACTTTGAATCCATCGCCGAGTTCGGCCAAGATTGCTTCGTGCCGCTTACGGTGGGAGGGGGCGTTACCCGCATCGAGCATGTCCAGCGCATGCTGCGATCGGGCGCCGACAAGGTGGCAGTCAACACCGTGGCCTATGACCGACCCGAATTTGTCACCGAGATTGCAAGGCGCCATGGCGCGCAATGCGTGGTTGCAAGTATCGATGTACGGGGGAGCCATCGGGATGGCTGGCAGTGCCACAGCCATGCGGGCAAAGTCCCCACGGGACGCGACGTGCGTGCCTGGGTCCGCGAGCTGGAAGACCGCGGCGCTGGCGAAATCCTGATCACCTCCATCGATCGTGACGGCACCATGACCGGCTATGACCTGCCGCTTATCGAGGCGGTGGTGAAGGAAGTGAAGATTCCCGTAATCGCGTCCGGTGGTGCTGGCAATTACCGGCACATGGTGGAGGCCGTAGTGCAAGCCGGGGCGTCCGCAGTGGCGGCCGCCAGTATCTTTCATTTCACCGAGCAGACCCCGGCCGAGGCCAAGGCGGCGCTGGCGCAGGCTGGCGTGCCGGTGCGCAGCTCCTTCGTCCTGGAGGCGGCCGCTTGCTGACTGTGTTCCGCGTCGATGCCTCACTTGGGATCGGTACTGGGCATGTCATGCGCTGTCTGACACTGGCAGACGAATTGCGCGACCGCGGCGGCAATTGCAATTTCATATGCCGCACCATGAAAGGCGACATGGTCGATGCGATCCGCGCTCGGGACTATGCCATAAGCCCGCTGCCGGCGGCCGATGGGCGAGGTGCCTGGGAAGGACCGGCGCATGCGGCCTGGCTTGAGACGGACTGGCAGACCGATGCCCGCGAGACGGTGGCAGCGTTGAAGGATGCGCAGCCGGACTGGATTGTCACTGATCACTATGCGCTCGATGCGCGCTGGGAAGCTGCGTTGCGTCGGTTATGCGGCCGCATGATGGTCCTGGATGACCTGGCGGATCGGTCCCATAATTGCGACCTGCTGGTGGATCAGACGTTCGGCCGCGAGGCCGCCGCCTATGCCGAATGGACGCCGCCGGGCTGCCAGGTGCTGACGGGCGCGCGATATGCCCTGCTGCGACCGCAATTCCGCCAGCTGCGCGAGATCGCTTTGGCGCGCCGTGGGGGGGATGTTCGGCACATTCTGGTCAGCCTTGGCGGCGTCGATCCCGACAATTGCACCTCTGCGGTACTTCAGGCGTTGCAGCTTTCGCATCTGCCACAGGACTGTCGCATCACCGTGGTGATGACCGACAAGTCGCTCTGGTTGGAGCAAGTGAGGGATTTTGCGTCGCGCGCCATAAGGCCGGTGGAAATCATATGCAATGCCAAGGACATGGCGTCGCTGATGGCCCAGGCCGATATCGCGGTGGGCGCTGGCGGCACCACTTCCTGGGAGCGTTGCTGTCTGGGTTTGCCCACC
>JAFAVT010000037.1 GCA_019242275.1 Alphaproteobacteria bacterium | reverse complement strand
CGATACGATCTATCCCAACGGGATTTCCACCTCCCTCCCCGCCGATGTCCAGCAGGCCCTTTTGGCGACCATTCCGGGGCTGGAAAGCGCGGTAGTGCGCCGGCCGGGCTATGCCATTGAATATGACTATGTGGACCCGCGCGAGCTAACACCCGCCCTTCAGGTCAAGCGCCTGCCCGGGCTTTATTTGGCTGGCCAGATCAACGGCACCACCGGCTATGAGGAAGCGGCCGCCCAAGGCCTGATGGCCGGCTGGAACGCGGCGCGGGCGGTGAGCGGCAGCGACCCGGTCATTCTCGACCGCGCCCGGGCCTATATCGGCGTCTTGATTGATGACTTGGTGACCAAGGGCGTTTCCGAGCCCTATCGCATGTTCACTAGCCGGGCCGAATATCGCCTGACCCTTCGTGCCGATAATGCCGACCAACGTCTGACCGCGCTAGGGGAGGCAGGCGGAATCGTGGGACCGCAGCGTCGCGCCGCTTTTGCAGACAAACTTGAGCGGCTGAGTGTTTCACGGGAAACAATGCAAAACTGGACCCTGACCCCGCCCCAGGCTGCTGCCTACGGCATCACCGTTCGGCAGGACGGGGTTCGCCGTACTGCGCTCGATCTGCTTTCCCTTGCGGGGTTGCCCGCCTTGGCACGCGTTTGGCCCGAAATCGGTGACTTTGCCCCCGATGTGACCGAACAACTGGAAATAGACGCCCAATATGCCGGTTATCTCGATCGGCAGGAGGCTGATATCTTGGCTTTTCGCCGGGATGAGGCCCGCACCCTGCCCGTTGGCCTGGACTATGGGGCCGTAGTTGGCCTTTCTAATGAAGTTCGAGTCAAGCTTCAAGCCATTCGTCCCGCCACCTTAGGGCAGGCTGCACGCATCGAAGGCGTTACTGCGGCAGCCATCACGCTGATCTTGGCTCATTTGAAGGACCCAAAGACGAAAAATGGCACCGTTCGGCCCTAAGGACTTCGCCGCCAAGACCAATGTTTCACAAGAAACACTGACGCGGTTGAAGCTCTATGCGAGTCTGCTGGAAGACTGGAACGCCCGCCATAATCTGGTAGCGAAAAGTACCCTGCCCGACTTGTGGCGGCGTCACTTCTGGGATTCTGCGCAACTGGAACCTTTGATTCCCGAAAATGCCAAAACCTTGGCCGATTTGGGTTCCGGCGCCGGGTTCCCGGGGCTGGTGCTGGCTGCGATGCAGCCGGACATTGCCGTTACTTTGCATGAAGCAACTACCAAGAAATGCGCCTTTCTGGATTTTGCAGCGGAGCGCATGGGCGCGGCCGTTCGCATCGTGAACCGACGGCTCGAAGACCTTCCACCCCAACAGTATGACGTCGTGACGGCCAGGGCACTGGCCCCCCTGCCCCAGCTGTTGGCCTACGCCAAGCCGCTCACAGGTCCAAACAGCGTTTGTCTGTTCTTAAAGGGCCAAAATCTGGGGTCGGAATTGACCGAAGCCCATAAATCTTGGAAAATGGAGACTTCTCAAGTTCCCAGCCAGACGGACTCGTCCGGTGCTATCTTGGTGGTGAGAAAGCTGATTGCCGTCCATGACACCCCTTCCCCCAAAGCCGCGCGTGTTGGTCGTCGCCAATCAGAAAGGCGGCGTCGGTAAGACCACCACGGCTATCAATCTGGGCACCGCTTTGGCCGCCATTGGCGAGCCCACCCTTGTCATTGACATTGACCCCCAAGGCAACGCCTCCACCGGTCTAGGCCTTGACCGTCAGGATCGCACGATCACAACCTACGAAGTGCTGACCGGCCAGGCGGTGCTGGCCGACGCCATTGTTCCCACCCGCATTCCCGGCTTGTCCCTGGTGCCGGCGACGGTGGATTTGTCCGGCGCCGAGCTCGAACTGGCCGAGATGCCGCGGCGCAATTTCATTCTCAAGGATGCGCTGGAGAATTATTCTGTACACGGAGCGTCGGCGGGAGCCGGAGCGACCAATCAAAAAAGCGGAAATCATTTCTCCTATGTTCTGATTGATTGCCCGCCATCGCTGACGCTGCTGACGCTGAATGCCATGGCGGCGGCCGACGCCGTGCTGGTGCCGCTGCAATGCGAGTTCTTTGCGCTGGAAGGCTTGAGCCAGTTGATGAAGACCATCGAGTTGGTCCGCGCCAAACTCAACCCGGGTCTGGAGATGCAAGGCATTGTGCTGACCATGTTCGACAAGCGGAACAAGCTGTCCGACCAAGTGGCCGACGATGTGCGCGCCACCTTGGGCGAAAAAGTCTATGCGACGGTGATCCCCAGAAACGTCCGCATTTCCGAGGCGCCCAGCCATGGCGTGCCGGCGCTGGTCTATGATCTGCGCTGTCCCGGCAGCCAGGCTTACATCAAGCTGGCCGGCGAATTGATTCAGCGCGAACGCACCCGGGTTGCGGCATGACGCCCGGCGATCGCCCCCGCGGTCTGGGCCGCGGCCTCTCCGCCCTGATCGGCGATGAAGTCGCCGCCGTGAAAGGCGAGCCCGTCACGGCGAAGAAAGACATTCGCACTTTGCCGGTGGCATTCCTCAGGCCGGGCCGCTATCAGCCGCGCGCTGCGTTCGATGAAGAGCCGCTGGAAAATCTCGCCGCCTCAATCCGCGAAGTGGGCGTGCTGTCGCCCATTCTGGTCCGGGCTCTCGGACCTGAGTCATACGAGATCGTGGCCGGTGAGCGCCGCTGGCGCGCCGCCCAGATCGCCAAGCTGCATGACGTGCCGGTGGTCGTCCGGGAAATGCCGGACGGCGAGGCGCTGGAAATCGCCATCATCGAGAACGTCCAGCGCGCCGACCTGAACGCGGTGGAAGAGGGACTGGCCTACAAGCAG
>JAFAVT010000153.1 GCA_019242275.1 Alphaproteobacteria bacterium | reverse complement strand
GTGCTTTATCGTGTGCTGCAGGCGGCGCTGCGCGGATCCACCGCGCGACGACACATCTTAGATCATCTGTTAGGCATCCGGCCTGGGCATCGCGTGCTTGATATAGGCTGTGGTCCAGCCAGCATCTTGTCGCTGATGCCTGCGGGGATCGACTATGTCGGCTTTGACACTGATTCGCGCTATATCGCCGCCGCCCGCAATCGCCATGGGATGCGCGGGCAATTTGCAGTGCGGGCAGTGACGCCTGAGGCGGTCAATGACCTGGGTTATTTCGACCGCGTCATCGCCATTGGCGTTTTGCACCACCTCACGGACGCTGATGCCGATATTCTTTTTGCCTCCGCCGCGCGGGTGCTTAAGCCGGATGGTCGCATCGTCACAATAGACGGGGCCTTCGTGCCGGGGCAAAGTCCGCTTGCATGGCTGCTGCTAAAATTGGACCGGGGGCGACACGTGCGCACACCACAGGCCTATCTAGAAATTGCGCGACGCCACTTTCCTCGCGCGTGCGCCGACGTGGTTCACGACCTGCTTGTGGTACCCTACACCCATTGCATCATCAAGACCGAGCAGTCCCCATGATGGGGTCGTCGTCACATAACTCACTCAACGCCTTCAGCCGCGGATTGCTGGACTCCGCAACCGCAGCGCGCTTGGCGCGCGAGGCGGAATGTGGCGCTCCGCATGCCGCCCTGTATCTGAGGACGCTTGTGGCTGAAGCGCATCTCGGGTTGAACCTGCTGCATTGGGCCGGATTTCGCGATGGCATGCGAGTTCTCGAGGTGGGGGCGGGAGCGGGGTTCCTGACAGCCTTCCTGCAGGCTAGTGGCGTAAACCTCACAGCCATCGAGCCGGTGGCACAGGGCTTCGACATCACGTTGGCAGCCCGCACAACAGTTGCCCAGGCGACGGGAAGCGCGCCGTCCATCCTGACGCTGGAGGCCCGTCAACTCGATGCCGCGCACCATGGCCTTTTCGATCTGATTTTCTCTGTAAATGTCGTTGAGCATTTTCAACCATTGGCGAAGAACCTCGATGGCATGCGGAGGGTAATGGCGCCAGGGGGTATTCAAGCACATACATGCCCAAACTATCGCGTGCCCTACGAACCGCATTATGGCATCATCCTGTTGCCATTTGTGCCGGCTTGCACACCCTTCGCCACTAAGCTGCGCCGGGATGGTTTATGGCGATCATTGAATTTCATCACGGCGGGAAATGTGCGGCACTATGGAAAGGAAAATGGCCTGAACGTTACCTTCCAGCCGGGCCTTTTGGCTGAGGCCCTGCGCCGGCTGCAAAATGAAAGAGTATTTGCCGAACGCCATCCGGAGTGGGTGCATCATCTGGCCGCTGCATTAGACTGGTCCGGACTGACCCAGTTATTGAGCCTCGTGCCGGCGGGCCTCGCAACGCCGATGACTTTTCGACTGCAAAGGAAATGCTGATTTCTGGCGCTTCGCCGGGTTTATTGACACGTAGTTCGTGTAATTCAAAGGAATAGGGTGCCAGCGACCACACGAGATCGCGTTGCCAGTCTCCGGTGCAATTGCACGTTAAAATCTTGCCCAGGCGCGAGCTCGGCGTGGGCGAGCGCTCGGTCGCCGTGCCCTTGTAAACCCCGTCCGGGGCAACATCCGAAAGAATCAAAGCGCCGGTGCCGATTACGCTGCGATCGCCAAATCGTGACGTGATCGCGTATTGTGGAAATTGTTTCCAAAAAACACTCGCTGGCCCACCGTGACGTGGCCAGACACAGTTACACTGAGGGAGCCGCCATTCAGCAGCGTGCGGGAGAACTCACGTAACTCGCCATTCTTTTTCCCTTGGCCTTGCGCTACGGCTACCGCCGTGGGGCAGGTACTGCTGCGCCGGGAGGGCGTTCAGGTGAACCACAAAAGGACTTATTGTGTCTATCGCGAGTTAGGCCTGCAATTGCGGGCTAAAACGCCTAAGCGGCGCGTGAGGGCCAAGCTGCGGGAAGACCGCTGCCCCGCTGTGAAGCCGAACCAGACCTTGGCGATGGACTTTGTTCACGACCAGTTGGCACTGGGCCGGAAGATGAGAGTTTTGACGATTGTCGATAATCTTCTCGAAGTTCTCACCAGCGATTGATCCGCGGTTCAGCTATCGTGGTGAAGATGTGGTGACGACCTTAGAACGGGTCTGTGCCCAAACAGCCTAATCCCAACGATCCGTGTCGATCAGGGATTGGAGTTCGTCTCACGTGATCTGGACCTATGGGCCTATACCCACGGCGTCACACTGGACTTCAGCCGGCCCGGAAAGCCAACCCATAATGCCTTCATAGAAGCGTTCAACAGCAAACCGCGGGCGGAATTGTCTGAACGCCCACTGGTTCATGAGCCTTGAAGACCCCCGGCGAAAGTTGGAGGATTGGCGCAGGTACTATAACGAGGACAGACCCCATGGCGGAATCGGCCAGATACCCCCGATTTTGCTGCATAACCCCGGTGACGCATCCAGCCCGTCACTGGCGCTTGGAGACGAAAACTCCAGCTTCAGGTGAAGTAGCGTTTGGGAGCGGAGCACCCCCGTTTAGGCACTTCCTGGATTTGTGCTAATGTACAAGCTAACTCTCGGCCCTCTACTGGACCGCTGTATTATGCCGGTGCGAATCAAGGGGGGGCACAACCGCTGAAGCGGGTGCGCAACGATGACGAGATCTTGAATAATATTGGGCACGTGATGAAGGTGTTGATTATCGGAGCCAACGGTTTTCTTGGCAGGGAAATCACAAGCGGGGCTCTCTTGCGGAAATGGGATGTCGGTGCGGTATTACACAGACACAAACACGAGGTGCCGCCGGACGCATCGATAGTCGAAATGGAGAATCCGGGGCTTTTCTCGGTTCCAGACACCGTCATCCTTGCAGCTGCTGCGATATCGAATTCTGGCGTGACGGCTTGGCCGGATGCCATGCGGGAGGGAAACATCGGACTGGTTCTCAAGACCGTTGAGCAATTTCCCGAAAGTCATATCGTCTTTTGTTCGAGCGTCTCAGTATATGGCTCCCCGATGGCCTTACCACTGACTGAAAACTCGCCCTATTGCCAACCTACCGCCTATGGCCTGACTAAGCTGGCGGGTGAGACAATTGTGGGCACATCCAGGACGCACACAATAATCCGGTTTTCCTCCCTGTACGGACGAGGCATGTCGCGCGAGACCTTTTTACCGCGCATAATCGAAGCCGCAAGAACCGGCATCATAACGCTCCTTGGCGACGGTTCCCGTCGGCAGGACTATCTGCATGTCTCGGATGCCGCAACGTTGGTGCTGCAAGCAGCCGAGCGCCGGATAACTGGATGCTATTTGGGTGCCTATGGCCGGTCGCTTTCCAACAGGGCGGTCGCGGATGCTGTTTGTAAGGCGCTCCCGAACGTGAAAGTGCTTACGGCGGGGGTGGACGATTCTACTTCCTTGGAATTCGATACCTCCAAAACCCGGGGTGCGTTCCCATTTACACCGGCCCTGTCACCCGAACGGGGAATAGCCGCGCTTGCTCATGTCTAGAACGACAGTTCTGGTGACAGGTATCGGCGGCATGATCGCACAAGGCGTCTTGCGCCGTCTGCGGGCCTGTAACCGGGATTTAAGACTGGTCGGCATCAATACCAAGGCATTTTCCACTGGAAACTATCTATGCGACGCGGTCATGAAGGTGCCTCCGGCTGTTGCTGCGGGCTATGTCGATCTGTTGCGGGATTTTTGTCGACGAGAAACCGTGTCCTTAATCATACCCTGCACGGATGCGGAAGTTATGGTGCTGAGCCAAGTGTCCGATGGACTTCCGCCTATCGCAGCCTCATCGGCCCACGCCACCGCTGTCTGTTACGACAAGTACAAGACATCCCAAATTTTGGCGTCTGCCGGCATTTCTTTTGCACAAAGCTTCCTCCCTTCCCTCTATAATGGCTGCTTCAATCAGGTGGTGGTCAAGCCGCGTACGGGATCCGGTTCAAGGTCGGTGCATTTCAATCCCCGGAATCCCGCAGCTTTCTCGGACGATTATATCGTGCAGGAATTGCTGCAGGGGGAGGAAATCACCATTGCGTTTTTTCGATGCCGGAACGGAACAGTGCTGGGTCCAATTTCCATGCGCCGCGAACTAGAAAACGGCGCAACCAGGATTTGTGAGGTGACGGATGCTTATGATGGCACGGTTTTTCCCTTGGTGCAGTCGATCGGAACCCTCCTTGATATTCGCGGGTCCTGCAATATTCAGGCGATCGTCAAGAATAATGCGTCAATAACGCCGTTTGAAATTAACTGCCGGATATCCGGCACCCACGCCATGCGCGTCCATTTCGGGTTTGACGAGGTTGCATTCCTGCTGGCGGATTGGATCGACAACGTCACCCCGCCGGCTCCCAGCATATCCTACGGTGTCGCCTGCCGGGTGACACGGGAGGTGGTGTATCGTGGAAAGACTTTGGAGGAATTGCGCGCCGCTCCCGCCCCCTTCTTCGAAGCTGAGCACTAGCAGGAATGGCGGGATGCGACCTTTGGTATTGTTCGATGTTGCGGATACACTGATCTATAAGACAGGATTGTTCGACACGATCGCTGACTGCCTTGCCGATGAAGGCTTGCAGAGAGAGCCCTCGGAAATTCGCCGGTTGCACGCGGAATTGCGCGAACGCACAACGTTTCCAGAGAAGCCCGGCAGCGACTTCTATGAGATATTCAACCGCCGCCTGCTGGAATCTCTGGAGATTCCAGCGACGGAAAAATTGGCGAGAAATATTTTTCTGGCCTGCAAAGCTCTGCCTTGGACGGCTTTTGAAGACACCGGTGCACTGACAGACCTGAACGCGCGAATGGGGATCGTGTCCAATTGGGATAACGGCTTGGTTTCGATGCTGGCGCGGTACTTCTCCATTCCCTTCGATCCGGTTGTGGTGTCGGGAATCGAAGGGGTTGCGAAGCCGGATACAGCCATATTTCATGCAGCTCTAGAGCGTAGCAGGTCGTCCGGGACTGCAAAATTCCATGTGGGAGATTCGCCCGTGTTCGATATGGAGCCCGCTGCGGCGGCGGGGCTAACGCCTGTCTTAATTGATCGTTTCGGGCTATATCCGGACTTTACAGGCAGGCGCATCACCTCACTCACGCTGCTGGGTAAGATCCTACGAGGCTAAATCGTCCTTTGCCAACATGCGAGAACCAGTCAATGACGACCAGCAGCGTGTTGCGGGCGCCGGATGTTTCGATCGTGGCAGCCCTTTATTTTGAAGAAGAATGTGTAGCGGAATTCATTCGCCGGATCCGGTCGAGTCTCGATGGGTCCGGGCTTGGATATGAGCTGATCTTGGTGGATGACGAAAGCCGTGATAGGACTGTGGAAATTGTCACCGACTTTGCCTTACATGATGCACGCATCAAGCTCATCGAACTGTCCCGCAACAACGGCAAAGAAGTCGCGATAACTGCGGGCATTGAACACGCGCAGGGCGCGCGCATCGTAATGATGGACCCGGACCTGCAGGATCCGCCCGAAGAAATCCTTCCGCTGGTACGGAAGCTGGACGAGGGATACGATCTGGTATTCGGCGTTCGCCGACGGGAAGCCGATACGTTCGTCCACGCGATCTCTTCTCGCCTTTTCTGGATTGCGCTGAATGCCCTCACGGGCCTCGACATCCCCGAAAATCTTTCGACCATGCGGACATTCAATCGGAAATTTGCAGAAGAATTCAAGCGGTACCCCGAACGCGTGCGGTTTATTGAAGGTGTTTTCATGCTTGTTGGAATGCGGCGAACGACCCTGGGTGTTTCCCGTCACGTACGGTTTGCGGGGCGCTCCAGATACAATTTTGTCCGCAAAATGACGTTGGCGTTCAATGCCATACTGTCATTTAGCGATCGCCCTTTAAAGCTGAGTGTAATCCTTGGGGGTTTAATGTGCGTTTCCTCGGTGCTGTTCGCCGCCTATACCATCGCGCAAAAATTGCTCTTCAACGTCGGCCTGGCAGGCTGGACCTCAATGATCACGGCGATTGTTTTCCTGGCCGGCATTCAAACGCTTATCCTAGGTCTGGTCGGCCTGTATGTCGGGCGGACTTACACTGAAGTTAAAGGGCGCCCACTTTACTGCATCCAGAATAAGATGAACCTGCCATGACCACTCGCATTGGCATCATCGGGGCGGGGGATCTGGGCCGAACCGTAGCCGCGCTGTTGCAGGATGACGAAGAGTTCGCCATCGCCGGATTCTATGACGACAAGGAAGCATCGCGGGGCGTGAAGGCGGTGGATGGACTGCCACTTCTTGGCCCGATATCTGAGGTCGCGCTCGCCGTGGCTTTTGACGAAGCTTTGATCGCCATAGGCTACCGGCATCTCGAATTTCGCCTGGCCCTTTTCGAACGCTTGCGGACAGCCGCAGTGCCTTTCGCCACCTTTATTCATCCCTCTGCTTTCGTCCACCGGACAGCCCGTATCGCGGCCGGCGCGATTCTGTTTCCGCGCTGTGTCGTGGATGCAGGCGCAAGTGTCGGCGCGACAAGCCTTCTCAACACCGGTTGCGTGATTGCGCATGACAGCCACATCGGCCCCGGTAATTTTCTAGGACCAGGTGTTCTCATGGCGGGTTTGGTGAGGACCGGATCACGCTGTTTCATTGGTGCGGGAACCGTGGTGAAAGATAATGTGTGCCTGGAGGACGATTGCAGCACCGGTGCCGGGGCCGTCGTGGTGGGCAATGTTGCCGCCCGCACGCTGGTAGCGGGCGTGCCGGCACGCGCCATGAAACGCTGGTCGTCGGCCGTTTGAGCTCGGAAAAAACTTTGAGCGTGCTGCTGGATCCCTGTAAGTCCAGGGACTATTCGATGCCCATTACCGGCGATGGTCCCTAGGCCGTTGTGCGGAAAGGCACAAAACATATCCGCCTGCGGGCCCACAGTCCTGTTGCGAACGGCAGTGTTCTGACCGGTCTCCGCTTTCTGCTCTGCTCCCCGATCACTGGGCCATTCCGAATTAGAGTTTTCCACGGTAATGTTCCCCGGCCGGGAGGAGTGGAAAGCGATGAAAGCATCGAAGTTCACGGACGCGCAGAAAGCGTTCATTTTGAAGCAGGGAGCTGATGGGCGTCCGGTGGCGGAGATATGCCACAAGGCCGGGATCAGCCAGGCGACGTATTTCAACTGGAAGAATAAGTACGACGGCTTGCTGCCTGATGAGATGCGGCGACTGAAGCAGTTGGAAGACGAGAATGGCAAGCTGAAGAAGCTGATGGCTGACCTATCGCTGGACAAGGCCATGCTTCAGGACGTTCTGCGCCGCAAACTGTAAGGCCTGCCCACAAGCGCGAGCTGGTCAAAGGGGCTTGCTGTTAATGGGACGTCTCAATCCGCCGGGCCTGCCGGGTTCTGCTGGTTGATACATCGACTTATCACTACAAGCCCCGCCGGCGTGGTCAGGCCGATCTGGAGAAGCGCATCAAGGAGATTTGCGAGACCCGCGTTCGCTATGGTTATCGTCGCGTGCAGGTGATGCTGCGGCGCCAGAAGATTGAGGTGAATCACAAGAGGACCTATCGCGTCTACGTTGGGGAGCGGAGCATAGGAGCGGAGCAATCTGCTAGGAAAATTCGCCCGGAGCTTTTCTACCTTTAAACATTATTGCGTGGCGAACTTCTATGTGATGGCTGAAGATCCCCCCA
>JAFAVT010000050.1 GCA_019242275.1 Alphaproteobacteria bacterium | reverse complement strand
ATGTACGGCGTCAACCCAAATGGCTGTTTCAATTGCGAAAATCGCAGCTTTGGTTCCGCTTAAGATCGCGGCCTATCATACGGGCTGTCAGAAAAGAAGGAGGGGTAATGCAGCATTGGAGACGCGCCCTTGTTGCAGCCTGCTTTCTTTTTCCTGCCCGAGCTTGGGCCTGGGGAACGGAGGGGCATGAAGTGGTTGCCCACTTGGCTGCCGTTAACCTTACGTCGCGCGCGCGCGGTGCAGTAAGCGCGCTGCTAGGAGGCGAAACCGAGGCGGTCATGGCCATCGCAGCAAACTGGGCGGACGAGATACGCGATGACCGGCCGGATACTTCCTCTTGGCACTTCGTGAATATCGAGATAGATGCCGATTTGCATTACCAGCCAGCGCGGGACTGTTCCGGCGGCAACTGTGTGGTGGCGCAAATTCTGCGAGACGAAGCGATACTCAAAAGCACCGCACCAGCGCCGCAAAAGGCCGAAGCGCTAAAGTTTCTTATCCATTTCCTCGGCGATATTCATCAGCCACTGCATGCGGCCGACAATCACGACCGGGGTGGCAATCTGGTGTCTGTCTCGCTCCGGCGCGGCCGCCCGGAAAGCTTGCATCATGTCTGGGACGATGACGTTGTCGCCGCCTTGGGGCGCGACCCTTTCGTTGTGGCGCGACATCTCGATCACAGCTTCAGCCCTGCGCAGAAGCGCGAGATGATGACCGTCGTTTCGCCTGCCGTCTGGGCAGAAAGCTCTGCCGCCATCGCAAAACTGGTCGCGTATCCGCAGGGGCGTGAAGGGTTCGACAATCGCGATGTGGAGAAGGACGCGCAGGTTGCGGGGCAGCAATTGGCTCGCGCGGGTTATGCTTTGGCGGGACTGCTCAACCGCGTTTTCCAGTAATATTTTCGCTGGCGAGGATAATATTCCTCACCATCGGATAAACCTGCATCTGCCAGCGTGAGCCGGCAAAGATGCCGTAATGACCGACACCAGCCTGCACATAATGTCTTTTGCGGAAGGGCTTAATACCCGTGCAGAGATCGTGCGCCGCTTGGGTTTGGCCCGGCGCGCAGATATTGTCACGCTCTGCTTCCACGGTCAGCAAACTGGTGTTGCGAATGGCGCCGGGATCAACGATTCGGCCGCGATACGCGAAAATGCCGCGGGGCAGATGATGCTCCTGGAAGACCTTCTGCACCGTCTCCAGATAAAATTCAGCGGGCAGATCGGCGACCGAGAAATATTCATCATAGAATTTTCGGTTGGCGTCAGCTTCTTCGTCCTCGCCCTTGATGATGTGGCCGAAAAGATCAAGGTGGGCGCGCACGTGACGCGGCAGGTTCATTGCCATGAAAGCGGAAAGCTGCAGGAAGCCGGGATAAACATGCCTTCCAGCGCCGGCATAGCGGGCGGGTACGGCGCTGATCAGGTTTTTCTCAAACCATTCGATGGGATGAGCCGTCGCCACCTCATTGACTCGAGTGGGATTGATTCGGGTATCTACCGGGCCTGCCATTAAAGTCATGGAGTGCGGCACGGCTTTGTTTCCATCCATCGCCATGGCCGCCACCGCGACCAGCAGCGCGGCGCAAGGCTGGCAAACCGCAAGCGTATGGGCGCCCGGCCCAATATGCTCCAGAAAGCGGATCAGATAATCCACATATTCGTCGGTGCCAAAGCGGCCGGCAGAAAGAGGAACATCGCGGGCGTTTTTCCAGTCGGTGATATAAACGTCGTGATCAGCCAGCATCGTTTCTGCGGTCTGGCGCAGCAAGGTCGCGAAATGGCCCGCCATTGGTGCCACCAGCAGCACCGCGGGCTGCCGTGCAGTTTTTGGGTCTTTCCGAAAATGCACCAAATTTGCGAAGGGCAGAGCCAGCGCGACTTCCTCTTGCACCGGCGCGGCGCTGCCATCTTGTGTTAGCGCCGTCAGATCATAAGGGGGTCGCTCATGGACCATTTTGGCGCGCGCGATAATCTCCGCACTCGCGGAGAGGCTGCCTAGGAGATGATTGAGCCCAGGACCCAACCAGGTTTCACGCAACGCGGAGCTGAACAGCGATGCACCTGCGCGCATGGGGGCGAGCAGGTCCTGCTGTGCCTGATAGGCGTCGTAAAACATCATCCCCACTCGCCGACCAGGATTGGCGGTGATTAAAACCCTGCGTACCGATGCTGCAGCGCAAAATAACGCTTGTCAACGCGCCCGGGTTTCCAAGCGATGAGCAGCCTCCAAACTTATGAAAAAGACCCCATTCGCGCCAGATTCGCTGTGGATATCTTAGCAGATCGACCTGCTACATCGAGTTTGCAAAAGCGGGGCGGTGGCCGGGGGAGTAGGCCGGGTATCAGGCACATCGCGACACTTGGACCTCAGGGACGAAAGCACCGCAAAGGGAACTCGGCAGTCCGTCTCGAATTGATACAGTGGGAGAAAGCAACTGGGAGGCCGTCGTGCGGAAACCTGCTTTGAAGCCAGCCTTGGCCCTGGGTATCCTGATTGCGTTGGCCGAAAGCGCCACCGCCGGCGACCGCTATCGGGACCGTTACGCGGCCCTGCCGCCGCCGTCTCAGGGCGCCGCCCGCTATTATGGCCCTGTGACGAACTATTACGGCCCGGTCACTATTTATGCGCCGCCCCGCAACAGTGGTTATCCGATCTCTTCCGGCTATGGTGCGTCCAATGGCTATGCCACCGCACCGGCATGCGACGCCAATTGCTACGGCGCCGGCTATGACTGGTCACACGGCTACGGTTATTCCTACGGCTACGGTTATGGGTATCCGGCCTACGGAGCTTCTTACAATTACGGCTATCCGCCGGCCAATGAAGGCCAGCGTCTTGATCCTTGGGCGGGTTACAATGGGGGCTGGGACAACGGTTATTGGTAGGCATCAGGGTTCGGCTCGCAGTCTGCCGTGGCCAATTTTTGCACCGCCACATAGTCAGTCTTGCCGGTACCTAGCACTGGAATTGCGTGCACAATTAGTACGCGCCGCGGGACCGCCAATTCGGAGACGCCGTGATGCTGGGCCCAGGCCAGAAGGCTGGGCCGCGTCGCCTCAGCCGCGTCCGTTACCAGCACGATCTGTTCACCCTTGCGCGGATCGGGCAGCGATACCGCGGCATGAGCCCGACCAGGCCACAAAGCGG
This sequence comes from Alphaproteobacteria bacterium, assembly GCA_019242275.1. Lineage (GTDB taxonomy): Bacteria > Pseudomonadota > Alphaproteobacteria > Micropepsales > Micropepsaceae > Rhizomicrobium. The sequence continues at coordinate 1,838 of JAFAVT010000050.1, read as the reverse complement.
CGGCGACATTCTCTACCACTGCCAAAGAGACAGTTTCGCCGCCGATTTTGGCGAAGCGCTTAAGCCGTCCGCGGATCGTGATGAAGCCACCCTCGTCAACGCTGGCCACGTCGCCGGTGTCGTGCCAGCCGTCCGGCAGTGGCACGATCACGCCGGGAGCTTCCGGCAGCATATAGCCCAGCATGACATTCGGGCCTTTGATTTTCAGCCGCCCGCCGTCCGGAATACCCTCCACGGGTTCCAGCCTGGCTTCCATGGCGGCCATCAAGCGCCCCACCGTGCCCGGATGATTGGCTTCCACCTGGTTGGCCGCCACGACCGGGGACGCTTCAGTGACCCCATAACCTTCCAGAATCTGGATACCATATTTCTGGCGCACAAAGGCGCGGGTTTCGTCCCGCACCCGCTCGGCACCGCATACCGCGAGCCGGACCGAGTCGAGATCGCCCTCTTCGCCGGCGCGGGCGTATTGACCGATGAACGTGTCGGTCGTGATAAGAATGCTGATGCTATGTGTCTTGATGCGCTTGACGATTTCCTTGGGTTGTAGGGGGGTAGGATGGCTCACCACTTTCACGCCGGCGATCAGCGGCATAAGTGTGCCTACCGCAAGGCCGAAGCAATGAAAAACGGGCAGGGGATTAAACAGCACATCCTCTTGCGCTGAAAGCTCGATATGCGCCCGCACCTGTGCCACGTTTGAGAGGAGGTTGGCGTGGGATAATGCCACACCTTTGGGCGCGCCCTCGGTGCCGGATGTGAACAGGATCACGGCGCAACTGTCAGAATCCGGCCTTGCCGCCAGCAATGATGGAAGCAGACTGCCGGCCGCCGCCGCCGCTTTGTCCAACAATGTCAGGTTTTTTCGAACTTCCTCGAGATAGACGAGAGCCACCCTCTCGCTAATTGTTGCGGCAAGTTCCTCCAGCTTCGCGAGCTTGATGAAACGATGGGCGGTAACGATACGGCTTACTTGCGCTGTCTTCAGGGCGCTAAGAATGTTGGCTGCCCCGCCGGTGAAGTTGATCATGGTCGGCACACGGCCGAAAGCCGAGACCGCAAAGACGGTCACGGTGGCCGCCGCGCCGGTTGGCAGCATGATCCCGACCCGTTCGCCAGCGCTGGTGTCGCGCTTCAGGGCGTGCCCCAGCGCCAAGGCCCCTTTTACTAGCGTGTCATAATTTAGTATCCGCTCATCGGCATCAATTAGGACAGGTTTTGATCCGCCATATTGGCGCCGTGCCGCTACCAGAGCCTCGAACAGCGAACGGCGCGCCGCATCCGGGTCATAGGCGACGCGACTGGCTGTTGCGGGAATCATCGAGGCTGGCCCGGCGGTGTCTCCGGACGCTAACGCGGTGCGGTGACAGAAGCCATCTTGGATGGGCGATCAAGAGGCTCGGAAATGCCCAACCCAGCTTTGGAAATCGCGGGCTAGCTTTTCCCGTTCGCCACCGGCCCGGCGAAATATGCCGGCCAGTTGGTCCCGTACCGGTCTGGTCTGCTCCCACAGCTTTTCTGCCTGCGGTCCCACTGCTTTTTGCAGGGGCTTAAGGACGTCGCGCTCCAGCCGTTTGGGGCCCAAGATGGCGACCGCCAAGGCGGCCAGCCCAACAGTGCCAATGGCAACGTAAGCCGCCTTGGCGGGCTTGCTAACGGCAGCCCGGCGCAGACCCGCGCCAAGGCTGCGGTTTGGTTTGGGGTGGGAAATGCGTTCAACCGCTTTTGACCGGCGGCGGGCGGGGTGACGAGCAGCGGCCATGGAAACCCTCCGGGATGCAGCTTTTGCAACGCTGCGACCTTGCTCCGGTTCCCGAAAAAGGCGGTTTTCCCCAAAA
>JAFAVT010000041.1 GCA_019242275.1 Alphaproteobacteria bacterium | reverse complement strand
CGCATCTATGGCTGCGACGATTGCCTGGCGGTGTGCCCCTGGAACAAGTTTGCCAGCACGGCCCGCGAGATCGCGCTGCAGGCGCGTGCCGACCTGAAAACACCGCCCCTCGCCGAACTGGCGGCGCTTGACGATGCCGACTTTCGCGCCCTTTTTCGCAAATCGCCTGTCAAGCGCATTGGGCGCGCCCGCTTTTTGCGCAATGTGCTGATTGCCATCGGCAACAGCGAAGACGCCGCTTTGGTCGAACCGGCCAAGGCGCTGCTGACAGATGACTCTCCCTTGGTGCGCGGCGCCGCGGTATGGGCACTGTCGCGGCTGCTGCCGAAGGAAGCCTTTTTGGCATTGCGCAGAGCCGACAGCGATGCAGGCGTGAACGCCGAATGGGAGATCACTCTTTAAGTGCATCCAGCGCCTCGATTGCGCCGCGCTTGACCACGGGCGAACCATTCCTTTGCGCTGCCGTCAAATCGGTGCGGGCGCCGCCGACATCGCCCATGTCGCGGCGCAACAGCCCCCGTTCCAGCAGGGCGCTGCCATCTCCGCTACGGGCTGCCAGTGCGGCATTGAGGTCGGTCAGCGCGGCGCGATAGTCCTTGAGGGCGCGATAGGCACTGGCACGCAGCACCAGAAGCTCCGGATCGCGCCTGAGATTGATGGCGGCGTTGAGGTCCAGCACCGCGTCTTTCCAGTTGCGCAACATGGCGTCAGCGCGCCCAAGGTCGGCAAAAAGGTCGGCATCGCCGGCCGATGTCACCAACGCGGCGCGCAGGCTGGCTGCCGCTTTCGCGCCCTTGCCCGCCAGCAACCAGGCGTTGCCGGCCTGGGCGAAAATCTCGCCCCGCATGCCGGACGGCGTGGAGGCCCCCCGCGCCAGTGCATCCAGCCGGGCCGCGGCTTCCTCATAGCGTTTCAATCCCACCAGTGCGCGGGCGGCGCAATGCTCGGCCGGCGCCCCGCCACCGGCTTTCGTCCAGCCTGTGGCGTCAGCAAGCGCCATGGCGGAATTGCGCACTGCCTGGTCCATGCAACGGGAATAATGCGCGCTGTCATCATCAGCGCCTGCCGGTGGCGCCAAAACCAGCATGGTCAACAGCAAAGGAGCGGCGCGGGTCATCATCCCACCATAGAGAAGAATCGTGGAAATTGAATGGCGCCTCGCGGCCCATCTGCTAGGGTCGGCCGCGGGAGGACGGCATGAAAATCCGGTTGCTGGGCGCGCTGCTGCTGGGGTTCGCCTGTTTCAGTTTCGCGCCTGCCCTGGCACAGACGCCGGAGCCGCAATTGCCGCCCCGTGCCGCCCCCACCACCCGCATCGAATCCAGCGCCTTGCCGGTGATAGACGCGACGCCCGCCTTCGACGCCCGGCGTGCCACCGCCATCTATCTTTCGCGCGTCAGCGGTGAAGCCAGGGCCCGCTCTGACGCCTATTTCGAAGGCGGCTATGGGCTGCAATTGCTTGATCTGCTCTGGGCACTGGGGATTGCCGGCCTGCTGCTGTTCACCGGCCTTTCCACCCGGCTGCGCGACTGGGCTGAGGAGCGCACCCATTCGCGCAGCACCCAGGTCATTCTGTATGGCGCGGGCTATATCGCTGCCGTGACCCTGCTCACCTTGCCGCTGACTCTCTATGAAGGCTTTTTTCGCGAACACGCCTATGGCCTCTCCAACCAAAGCTTCTGGGCCTGGGCCGGTGATTTCGGCATCGAGTTCCTGCTGACGCTAATGGCGGGCATGGTCATGCTGCCGATCTTTTATGCGGCGGTGCGGGCGGCGGGACGCGATTGGTGGCTGTGGGGCGCAGGACTGACGATTTTGCTCCTGATCCTTCAACTGGCCATCTATCCCGTTTTTGTTGCACCCCTGTTCAATCACGTCGAGACCATGCCCGACAGCCCGCTGCAACGGCAGATCGTGGCGCTGGCGCACGCCAATCAAATTCCAGCCGAAGCAATCTATGTCAACGATGCCTCGCGCCAGTCGAACCGGATTTCGGCCAACGTCTCCGGCTTTCTGGGCACCGCCCGCATCACCCTGACCGACAATCTGCTGAAACAGGCAACGCCGGCGGAGGTGTTGGCGTTGGTAGGCCATGAGATGGGCCATTATGTGATGGGCCACACCTTGCGCATCATTCTGCTGCTGGGGCTGGTCATCATGCTGGGGTTCGGCTTTATTGGGTGGAGTTTCAGCGCGGCCACGGATTTCTTCGGCGGCGCCTGGCAATTGCGCAAAGTGGAAGATGTGGCGGGGCTCCCGCTGTTGATGGCCCTGGCCAGTCTGTTCCTTTTCGTGGCGACGCCGCTGACCAATTCCATCACCCGCAGTGCCGAAGCCCAAGCGGACATATTCGGCCTCAATGCCGTGCGCCAGCCCGATGCCTTCGCCACGGTGATGCTGAAACTTTC
>JAFAVT010000203.1 GCA_019242275.1 Alphaproteobacteria bacterium | reverse complement strand
GTGGGCGGCGGTGGCGATAAGTTTTTGACGCAGCGCCACGGCTTCGGCTGCCAAGGCGTCGCTTTTGTGCTTGGCCGCTGCCACCTGTGGGGTTTGTAGCTTGAGCTGACTGTCCAGCACCTTCAACTGCTCGGCGCTGGAGGGCAGTTTCGCCAGGGTCTTGCCCGGCAGGGCGTGGGAAAGATCAATCGGCTGATCGGAAAGCGCATCGGCCTTGAGCGCCGGCCGCGGGCTTGGCCGCATCATTTCCCCCTGATGGGGTTTGGCTTTCGACTTCACGGCGGCGTGCAGTGGCGGCGGCGCCAGCAACGCGAAAGCAAGAAGAGGGAATCCCAAATACCTCAGCTTCGCTCTCGCTGAAAAAGAGAATGGCCGGTCATCGCCGCAGGCTGGGGAATGCCCATCAGGTCCAACAGGGTGGGCGCAACATCGGCCAGGCGGCCATTCTGCAACGAGCCCCGCGGCACATTCACTGCGATGATAGGCACATCCAGCGTGGTGTGGGCAGTGAAAGGCTCATGGGTTACCGGGTCTTCCATCATCTCGATATTGCCATGATCAGCGGTGACCAGCATCACGCCGCCCACCTTTTCAATAGCGGCGCGCAGCCGTCCCAGGGCGCTGTCAATGGTGGCGACCGCCGCCTTGGCCGCGGCCATCACACCGGTATGTCCCACCATGTCGGGATTGGCATAGTTGCAGACAATCAGATCATAGGCGCCGGACAAAATTGCCGCTTCCAGCTTGTCGGTTACTTCCGGCGCGCTCATTTCCGGTTTCTGGTCATAGGTCGCCACTTTGGGGCTGGGCACCAGGATACGGTCTTCGCCGTCAAACTGGGTTTCACGCCCACCGTTCAAGAAGAAGGTGACATGGGCGTATTTCTCGGTCTCGGCAATGCGCAATTGCTTGAGATGCTGCGCCGCCACCACTTCGCCCAGCGTGTCGTGCACGTCTTCCGGCGGGAACACGGCCGCCATCAAGGGCTTCAGGGCATCAGAATATTCGGTGAGGCCGGCGGCGGCGGCAAAGCGCGGCACCCGCGAGCGGATAAAGCCGGCAAAACCAGGATCAAGCAGGGCGGTGGAAATTTCCCGCGCCCGGTCGGCGCGAAAATTGGCGAACAGCAGGACATCGCCATCCGAAACCCCCGCGTAATCGCCCAGCACGGCCGGCAGCATGAACTCATCGCTTACGGCATCGGCATAAGATGCCTCCAGCGCCGCGAAGCAGTCGGCGAAGCGGCTGCCCTCGCCATTGACGATGGCGGCATAGGCTTTTTCTACGCGCTCCCAGCGCTTATCGCGGTCCATGGCATAAAAGCGCCCTGCCAGGGTGGCGAGACGAACGCCGGGGATGCCGGCAATATCGCCCAAGAATTTTTCCAGAAAGCCGCGCGCGCTTTTGGGCGGCGTATCGCGGCCATCCAGGAAGGCATGCACAAAAACCGGAATGCCTTCTGCGGCCTTGACCAGCGCGGCGATGTGATCCTGGTGCGAATGCACGCCACCGGGCGACATCAGGCCCATAATATGGAGCGCGCCCTTGTCCTGGCGCGCCGCGGCAATCAGGCTTTGCAGCACCGGCCGTGACGCCAGTGTGCGCTCCTCGATGGCGACGTCAATGCGGGGCAGGTCCTGCGCCACCACACGGCCGGCGCCGATATTCATGTGGCCCACTTCGGAATTACCCATCTGCCCCCGCGGCAGACCCACCGCCGCGCCGGAAGTTTCCAGCAGTGCATGCGGACAGTCCGCCAGCATGCGCGAATAGTTGGGCGTGGCGGTCATGGCGATGGGGTTGTCTGGGACGTTGTCCGGGCGCCAGCCCCAGCCGTCCAGGATACAAAGAAGTGCGGGACGGGGACGGTTCATGGCGGTTCCGAAAAGAGATGCAGAAAAATAGAAAGCCGCGCCGTTCCTGTCCATGCGTCAGGAGCGTCGGCCCAGCGAAGCGTTAGGCCGCGCGACCATAAAAAAGCGTCGGCCCAGCGAAGCGTTAGGCCGCGCGACCAAAAATACGTCAACGGAAGGGTGGCCCGGCCGTCCAGAAGACCAGCGCCCGGCGCGTACCTGCCGTGACAGGTGTCACGCGATGAAGGGTATAGGAAGGGAATGCCACCAGGGCGCCCCGCGTCTTCGGCGCTGTGGCGGGCTGGCCGCCGCCATGGATGACCAGTTCGCCGCCTTGATATTCATCCGGCCCGCTGAGTTGCAGGGAAAAAGAGAGTTTGCGGTGGGCGGCGCCGCGTACCTGGTCAATGTGCCAGCCGAAATGACCGCCCTCGCTGCCATGATAGACCGAATACTGGAAGAGATCGGAAAAGCCGCTTAGCTCGAAGTGATAGACTTGGGCGTTGAGATGCCGCGCCACCCTTTCCAGGCGGTCATAGATCCAGGCGCTGGCGGCATCGCGGGGCATCCAGGCCTGGCGGCAGATGCGCATGGGATTGTCGCCGACATGGCCGTCGCCATAAGCGATGCTGGACCGCTCAAGCCCCAAGCCTTCACCATGGGCGACAATCACGTCCAGTTCCGCCGGCGTGAAGGCATTTTCCGACACCAGCAATGGCGCCAGATAGGCATACGGATCCGATGTCATGGCGCTTCTGGCCCTCGCCGACAAATCTGGACCGGCACCGGGGTGCTGTCCAGCCTCAGCAAACTTCAGCGAAATTGGGGGCCGGTGGACCAGAGCACCAGCGCCTTGCGGGTGCCCGCGCGGATCGGCGTCACCCGGTGCAGCACATAGGACGGAAACACGATCAGGGCGCCCCGCTCGCGGGGGGCTGCAAGCATGGGGTAGCCGCCATGGATTTCCAGGTCGCAGCCTTCATAGGTGACGCCGTCGGTCAATTGCAGCGAAGCAGAAAGCTTGCGCGGGTTGTCCAGCACGCCATTGTCCGCATGCCAGTCAAAATGGCCGCGATCGCTGCCGTGATAGACCATATATTTGAACGGCTCGGAAAAACCGTAAAGATCAAACTGCCAGACCTGCTTGTTGATGGTGCGGATCACCCGTTCGAGTGCATTGTAGAGCCAGAGAATTTCCGGCTTCGGCGGCATCACCGCCTCGCGCACGACACGAATATCATCCTGCTTTTGCTGATCGGCCGGCCCGTCATAGCTCACCGAACCCCACATCTGGGTCAGCGTGTCGCCATAGGCCTCGATCCGGTCCAGTTCTTCGGGCGTGAAGACGTTGTCCCAGACCTGAAAAGCCAGCGTCGGATGAAAACCCTTTTCGCCCATGGTCCTTCCCTAGCGGGACCGCGGTCTCCCTGTCCAGACAGGCCGGGCATCACCATCGCGGTCATGCGGCAAGCCTGCTAATCTGGCGGCAAATCGCTTGTCGGGATCATGGGGAAGCGTAGCTTTTTGGGGCGCCATTACGCGCTCGCTGTCACGGCCGTCATCTTCGCTGCCCTGCTGGCGGCGGCGGGACTGCGTTCAACCCCCGGCGTCCTCATGGTGCCGTGGGAGACCGCGTTTGGCTGGCCCCGCGCCACCATCAGCTTCGCCGCCGCCACCGGCATTTTCCTTTTCGGTTTCACCGGGCCTTTTGCCGCCGCGGCCATGCAGCGTTTCGGCATTCGCGCCACGGTGATGACGGCGCTGGCGATGATGGGAGTTTCCAGCTTCGCCAGCCTATTCATGACCGCGGCCTGGCAACTGGTGCTGACCTGGGGCGTGATTTCCGGTGTTGGATCGGGCTGCATCACCAATGTGCTGTCGGCGGTGATCGTCAATCGCTGGTTTGTGAAGAATCGGGGCCTGGTGATGGGTCTGTTCGCGGCTTCCACCTCCACCGGCACCCTGATCTTCATTCCCGCCCTTTCGGCGTTGTCGGAGTGGGGCGGCTGGCGGCCGGTGGTGCTGGCGGTGGCAGCGGCGATGATCCTGCTGATTCCGGTGGTGTTTCTGTTTCTGCCGGAGCGGCCGTCCGATATCGGCGAAGTGCCGTTCGGCGCTGACCCCGATCATCCGCCGGAGGAAAAAAGCCTCGGCAATCCCATCCATACCGCTTTCGCCACTTTGGGTGAAGGTGTCCGCTATCGCGATTTCTGGCTGCTGGCCGGGACCTTCTTTGTCTGCGGCTTCACCACCAACGGCCTGGTCGGCACCCATATGATCGCCCTGTGCAGCGATCATGGCTTGGCGGCCACCGCCGCAGGCGGCCTTTTGGCGATCATGGGCCTGTTTGATCTGATCGGCACCACGGCTTCAGGTTGGCTGACGGACCGCGTGGATCCGAAAAAACTGCTCTTCGCCTATTACGGCCTGCGCGGTCTGTCGCTGATCTATCTGCCCTTCGCCGATTTCACTTTCATGGGCCTGTCGCTGTTTGCGGTGTTTTATGGCCTGGACTGGATCGCCACCGTACCGCCCACCATCGCCATTACCACCCGCGTGTTCGGGCCCAAGAAAGCGCCGATTCTGTTCGGCTGGATTTCAGCCAGCCATCAGGTAGGCGCCGCCTCGGCCGCATTTCTGGCAGGCGTCGCCCATACCGTCACCGGCAACTATACCGACGCCTTTGTCACCGCCGGCACGGTGGCCGTGGTCGCCGCCCTGTTCTGTCTGATGATCGGCCGAGAGCAGCATCGCTGGGCGAATATCTGAGCTTCAGCGTTCCAGTTCAGCGTCAATTTCAGCCACGAAGCATGCGCGCGGGCCAAGCGCAGCTCATCTTCCCGTGTCGGCGGCGTCGGCCATTCCCGCTCATCCCTCATGCTGAAGGCCTTCACCAGCAGCAGAAAAGCGGCGGCAGACACCGCCATTAGGGCGGCGTAGAACTCTCGCGGCAGATGCAGGATGGCATCCATACTCCCACCATTCTGCCAGCAACGGGCCAATTCACCAGTTGTTAACCATAAAGAATCGTCCCGGCAGTCTTTGCCGGGTGGCGGTTTTAGTAACGGCGGATGACAATGTAAGGCGTTGATTTGATTTGTGTATTTTTGCCTTTGCGGCGGCACGGTTCTGGCAAGGGATGAGCCGAACCGAAAGGCAGAAGCCCTTCATGGCCCGTGCACCTTATTATCTTCGTCTTGCCGCTCTTGCCGTCGGCTTCGCCCTCGCCGCCGCGCCGGCCTTTGCCTTCAGCCGGGTCAAGGATCTGGTGGACGTCCAGGGCATCCGCGACAACCAGTTGGTCGGCTATGGCCTGGTGGTGGGCCTGAACGGCACCGGCGACAGCTTGAAGAATGCGCCGTTCACCCAGCTTTCCATCCAAACCATGCTGGAGCGCATGGGCACCAATACCAAGGGTGCCACCATGCAGACCAAGAATGTCGCCGCCGTGATGGTGACCGCCAACCTGCCTGCTTTTTCCGCGCCGGGTTCGCGCATTGATATTTCCGTCAGCGCCATGGGGGACGCCAAATCGTTGCAGGGCGGCACGCTGCTGGTAACCTCGCTTTATGGCGCCGACGGCTCGATCTATGCCGTGGGCCAAGGCCCCGTCGCCATTGGCGGCTTCACCGCCCAGGGCGAAGGCGCCAGCGTCACCCGCGGCGTGCCCACAGCGGGCCGCATTTCCAACGGTGCCATTGTGGAAAAGGATACGGGCTTCCAGTTGGCCAGCCTTTCCACCTTGAAGCTCACCTTGAAGAATCCAGATCTCACCACCGCCACCCGCATCGCCGGCGCCGTCAATGCCTTTCTCGGCGCGCCGATCGCCACCGCGTCCGATCCCACCAATGTGGTGATGAACGTGCCCTCAACTTACAGCGGCGGCACAACCGCCCTCCTTACCGACATCGAGCAGCTCAAGGTTGATCCCGACCAGCCGGCCAAGGTGGTGATTGACGAGAATTCCGGCGTCATCGTCATGGGCAACGACGTGCGCGTCTCCACCGTCGCCATCGCCCAGGGCAATCTGACCATCCGGGTGCAGGAGACGCCGCAAGTCTCCCAGCCTTCGCCCTTCTCCAACACCGGCACCACCCAGGTCGTGCCCCGCACCAAGATTGATGTGGACGACAGCAAGGGCAACAAGATGGTGGTGCTGCATGCCGGTGTTTCGCTGCAAAACCTGGTGGATGGCCTCAATGCCCTGGGCGTGGGTCCCCGCGACGTGATCTCTATCCTGCAGGCCATCAAGGCGGCCGGGGCGTTGCAAGCCGACATTCAGGTGATCGGCTGATGGCGAGCGGAGTGAACATCGCCGGCGCGGCCATGACGGCCTATGCCAACCAGCCGCTGACCACCGGCAGAGGCTTCGGCAACGACGCTGCCATTTCAAAGGCGGCATCGGAATTTGAAGGCGTCTTCATCTCGCAATTCCTGGGTGCCATGTTTTCCGGCATCAAGACCGACGGGCCGTTCGGCGGCGGCCAGGGCGAGGAAATGTTCCGCTCCATGATGATTGACAAATATGCCGATGGCCTGGTGCAACAGGGCGGCTTTGGCCTGGCCCAGTCCATCAAGGCGCAGATGCTGAAAATGCAGGAAGCCCGGCCGTGACCGATCCGGCACGCATCGAGCGGCTGATCGCTCTGGCGGAACGGCTGGTGGCCGTGCTGGAAAGCGACATTACCATCCTGAAAAGCGGCAATCCCGCCGCCCTGAAGAGCGCCGATCCCGAGGTGCAGAAACTGACGGCGCAGTACGGACAGGAAGCGCGCAACTTTGATATTCGCATTGCCCAGGCCGCGCCATTGCCCCTGCGCACACGCTTTCTGGCGATCACCGCCAAATTTCGTGAAGTCTTGCAACTTCACACCCGCCTGCTGGCGCGGGTCAAAAACGCCTCGGAAGGCATGATAAAGGCGATTGCCGAGGAAGTGAACCGGATGAACGCCCCGACCCGGACCTATGGACCAAGACCAGGCTATGGCGCCCAATCGTCCGGCGCGATGGTCTTTAACCGCGTTGTTTGATGATCTTCTGAAATTCGAACTCGCTCCCGTCCATGGCTCACATCGCGCTTGAGCGCGCGATGTTGCGCCGTTCGGCCCGGCAAAAGCTCCAATGGAGCTTTTGCTGTTCCGGCCTCAGCCACCGAAAAGCGACAGCGCCAGATTGTAATTCGCCAATTGCGCGGCTTGATAGGGCGAGGCCGTACCGCTGGTATTGCCCACCGTCTGGGGCGCCAGCGGTTTGTTGGTGGTCTGATAGGTGCTTTGCAGGCTGGAAAGCACGGTGAGCAATTGCGAGCGCGCCATGTCGGCGCCCATCTTGCTGCCCAGACCGAGCGTGCCGGAGAAGCCCAGGCCATAGGTCTGTGTGCTGCTATCGCTGCTGGCATCCGTGCTGCCGTTCTTGGCGGGCGCTGTCAGTGTGCCGGCGGGAATGCCCAGTCGCGCCAGGGCGTCGAAATCGCCGGGGCCTGCCACCAGTTGCA
>JAFAVT010000187.1 GCA_019242275.1 Alphaproteobacteria bacterium | reverse complement strand
GGGGGTGCGGCTGGAACCGCAAAGGGTCTAGTGGAGTGAAAAGCAGTCCGCGCACTGCGCGGACGAACGGTCCGATGGACCGCTTCGAGCGACGAACGCCCCGAGCTTGGGCGAGGGGCGGCCCGGCCGAACGCGCAAGGCGCACATCCAAGTGCGGCCTGAGGCGGGGCCCGCCCTCCGCCGCCGACAACAGCGACGTGTTGCCACCGCCATCAATCTCTGTCTGAATCCGTACAATAATTGGGTGCTGGGCGGGGGTCTGGGGTGGCAGAGGAAATTGACGGCGGCGACGCCGGCGGGCAGGCATCCGGCAAGCTGGGTCCCGACTCCGCCGCCATCGCCCTGGCGCTGGGCTCCGCCACCAAGGCCAGGGCCGACGCCTATCTGGACGAACAGATCGAACTTGTCCGCGAACAGAAGGCGCTGACGCGTCTTCAGACCAAAGAGCTTTCCCATGAACTTGGCCTGCGCCACTGGTCGCTGTGGGTGCGCCATGCCAGCGGCGTTCTGAAACTGGCGCTGGAGCTTTCCGCCGGCCTGATCCTGCTCTTCGCCGTCACCGCCATCGGCGTGATGGTCTGGAATGCGGCCCATTCCGACGGGCTGGTGATCGAAAGCTTTTCGGTTCCCCCGGACCTCGCGGAAAAGGGCATCACCGGCCAGGTGGTGGCAACAAGGATGCTCGACCAGTTGACGGCGATGCAGAACGTCACCACGTCGCTGCGCGCGCCCAAAAGCTATGCCAACAATTGGGGCGACGACATCAAGGTGGAGATTCCGGAAACCGGCGTTTCCATCGGCGAGGCTTACCGGTTTCTGCGTCGCTGGCTGGGACATGAGACCCATGTGGGCGGCGAGATTACCCGCACCGCCACTGGCCTTGCCGTCACCGCCCGCGAAGGCGGTGAGAGCGGCGTCACTTTCACCGGCGGGGACAGCGAACTTGATGCTCTTGTCCTGAAGGCGGCGGAACAGATTTATCGCGCCTCTCAGCCCTACCGCTACGGCGTTTATCTCAATAATCAGGGCCGCAGCGCCGAAATGGCCACCGTTTTCCAGGGCTTGACCCGCGCGGCATCGGCCTCCGAACGGGGTTGGGCCTATATCGGGCTTGCGTCTTTTCGGGATGATGATCCCGCCATGCGACGTTACGACTATCAGCGCGCTGTCGAGGCGGACCCCGACGATGCCGCTGCTGTGGGTTATCTCGCGAACACCTATAACAACTTTGGCAGCCCGGAGCAGGGTTTGCCTTTGGTAAGGCGCGCCCTTGCTTTGATGGCCGGCGCCGGACACGGACAAATTCGCGCCGACTGGATTGCGAGCCAGACCCAGAATCTTCAGTCGAGCATTGACTATTTTCTTGGGGCCTATCGCGACTCCGCTCTTGTCTTCATCGAATTTATACAATCCGGTCATCTGACAGGTGTGGGCCAGGTCGGCACCCTTGCCACCCGCCAGGCCATGGCACATGAGCTGGATGCCGCCGCCGCCACACTTGCCGATCCCTTGCCGGATTTGCCGGGAACAGTGGACGGCAACGCCCTTGCCACCGGCGAGGCGAGAATGACGATCGCCTTCATGGCAGAGGACTGGAACGGTGTTCTGCGGCAGGAGGCGGCGCTCCAGCCGCTCTTCCTCAGGCGCCCGTCAATTCGTTCGCAATATCATCTGAGAAGGGAGACACTGGCCGCCCTGGCGCTGGCCAAGCTGGGCCGCTTTGCCGAGGCCGAGCAGCGCGTCAGGGACACGCCCGCCGACTGTTATCTCTGCCTGCGGGCCCGCGCCCAGATCGCCGAGATGGAAGGCCGGCATGAACGTGCCGACTGGTGGTTCGCGCGCGCCGTGGCCGGCAATCCTTCCATCCCAATGGCCTATGCCGAATGGGGCCAGGCGTTTCTGGCGCGCGGCAAGCCCGATGATGCCATCGCGCAATTCAGTCTCGCCAACAAAAAAGGTCCCCATTTCGCCGATCCGCTGGAAGGCTGGGGCGAGGCGCTGATGGCCAAGAACCAGTCGCATCTGGCGCTGGCGAAATTCGCGGAAGCTGAGAAATACGCCCCCAACTGGGGCCGGCTGCACCTGAAATGGGGCGAGGCCCTCATCTACGCCGGCAAGCGCGCCGAAGCCAAGGCGCAATTCGCCCGCGCCGCTGCGCTCGATTTAACGCCGCCAGAGAAGGCCGAATTGACAAGAGCAGATCATGGATGAGGAAGCCGATATTCTGGGCGCACGCGCCGGAACACACACGACCGGTGCCGATTCGGCGGCGTTGGCCCTGGGCCTGAACGCCGCCAGCAACGAAAAGGCCAACGCTTTTCTTGACGACCAGCACCGCCTGATCGAGGACCAACGCCGAGTGCTTCTTCTCCGGGCCCACGAGATGGCCACAGAAGAACCTTACAAGCTCTCGCATCTGCGCCTCCGCCGCTTTTCCGATTATGCCAAGGCGGCGTTCGAGTTTTCCGCCGGTCTGATGGCCCTAGCCGTGGTCGGCGGGCTTGGCCTTATGGTCTGGAACGCCGCCCATGCCGACGGGCTGATCGTCGAAAGCTTCACGGTCCCGCCCGCCATGGCCGAGAAAGGCCTCGGCGGTCAGGCGATCGCCAGTCAGTTGCTCGACAAGCTGACGCAAATCCAGCGCGACACCGCGTCAGTTCGGCCCTCCAAGTCGTATGCCGGCAATTGGGGTGATGACCTGAAGGTGGATATTCCCGAAACAGGAATCTCGGTCGGGGAAGTCTATCGCTTCCTTCGGGGCTGGCTGGGACATGAGACCAGGGTCGCCGGCGAAGTTTACAACTCTGACGAGGGCATCGCGATCACGACCCGCATCAGCGGTGCCGACAGCGTCACCTATTCCGGGCCGGTTGGGACGCTCGATTCGCTCCTGCTGCAATCCGCCGAGCATGTGTATCGCGCCACTCAGCCGGACCGTTATGCCCGCTATCTCTACATCAACGCCAACACCGGCGGGCCGCAGCGCTTTGACGAGGCCCGCTCCCTGCTCAACGGGCTGATTGCCACATCGCCGCCCCGTGAAAGGGCATCGGCCCTGCACCAGCTGGGCGTTCTCGACAGTTTGCTGGGTGATATAGCAACGGCCCTCCAGGATTATCACCGCGCTATCACCCTCGACGCCAGCCGCACCATCACCTTCTCAAACCTCGCGGGTGTAGAAGAGGGAACGGGGATGGCCGAAGCGGCGCTGGAGGCGGGGAAGTCTTGCGTACGACTGATGGAGCGCGGCAGCGATCCTGAAATTGCGCCTAGCGAAACAGTCAGAATCCGACTTGGGTGCCAGCTCCGGGTAGCATTACAGCAGGGGGATTTTGCCGCTTTTCCGGGGCTGGTGGAGGCCGCTGCGACGGCACCGGGTGTCCAAGGTCTCGGCGGAATGCAGGAAACTTTGCCGGTGGCTTTGGCGCGGCAGCATGACAGCACGGCAGCAAGCGCTGCCCTGGAGAGCTTGGCGCCGCCT
>JAFAVT010000059.1 GCA_019242275.1 Alphaproteobacteria bacterium | reverse complement strand
CAGCCATGGATTGCACGGCGCAATCCTCAGCCGACAGTGGCGCTGCCAACGCCAGGGTGGCGGAGCGGATTTCCTGATAGCGCGACAGCGGCCGGATTTTCGGCTGGCCGGCGGGTGACATTATGGCTCCCTTCAACGGCGCTGCGCGTGGAAATGGCCCGCCTGTTCTTATAAGCAGAATTCCCGGCGAAGGTTCCGGGGGACAGGCCGTTCTTGAAATATTATTTCGCGCTGGCTTCATCCTTTGACCACCAGACCGGCAGGTTAACCCCGGCTGTGACCTGAAAGCCTCAGGAAAACCCCTTGCTTTTCTTGAGGCGCAACCCATCCCTCTGTTATTTTCTTATCCGTTCGAAGTGGGACTGAGACGTCCGATGAGTTTGCGTGCGCGCCTTACCGCCGCCTGCACGATCCTTGCCGCTTTCGCGGCCGGGCCGTCTTCTGCTGCGCCGCTGACCAGCTTCGGCGCCAGCCTCACCGCCAATGATCTTGCCGCCCTGGCCGTCCATGCGCCGGGCAACAGCGCGCTGACCCGCATGCAGGGCGCCAGCTTTGCCACCAGCCTAAAGCTGTCGGACAGCGTAGCTTTCGATAGCGGCTACCGAGTGGATACCGGAGCCCGCTTTGCCAGTTTCGACGCCGGCCTCAATCCCCTGCGCGATACCGGTTCCTTTCTGGCGCTGGCCGATGGCGGCCGCTATGCCGGCTTTACCTTCACGCCGGGTCATGACGTGGCGCTGCGCCTGGGCGCCGGCAACTGGAGCGGCCCGCTTGATGATCTCGCCATGGATGGCAGCGTCATTGGCGCGCCCCAGCTCTATGACACGGCGCAGGTCAATTCGCTGCTGGCCGGGGTGAACTGGAACGTCAACGAATGGGTCAGCGCCGGCATCAGCGCCATTTCGTCCACGCGCAGCGGCGTGCCTTTCGGCTTTGCCAATCTGTCACCGGTGGCCCAAAACGCGTCCACCCAGGCGCTGCAATTTTCCGCGCGGGTGAATCTGGGTGGCAACTGGGTCACCAGTGCCGAGTTCGGCCAGGGCCTCACCCAACTGCGTCAGCAGGATGGCGCCGTCACCAGTCTCGATGCTCAGACTTTCGCCATCACCGTCGCCAAGCGCGGCGTTTTTGGCGATGACGCAGTAGGCTTGGCGGTCAGCCGCCCGGCACCGGGCAGCCTTGGCGGCTTTGGCAGTCTGGTCAATTCCACGGCGGAGTTGCCGCCGGTGATGGCGGCGGCGGCGCAGGCGCCGGAAACCGACTTCCAGTTGGGCTATGTCACCAGCTTCCTGGGGGGAAGGTTGGCGCTGCAAACCAACGCCGCCTATCAGGTCAATCCCCAGGGCCAGAGCGGCACCAGCGCTGTCTCGCTGCTGTCGCGAGCCAAGATCAAGTTCTGACGGCGCCCCATTCGCAGGCTTCTTCTCTCGGTTCTGATTGTCGCCGCTGTCCTCGGCCTGGCTTACGCCTTCTGGTGGGAGCCGGACAGTCTGCGCGTCCGCAGCTATGACCTGGCGCTTCCCGCGCCGGCGCTGAAGGGTCTCACCATCGCGGTGATCGCCGATCTCCATGCCGGCGCGCCTTACATGGACGAAGCCAAGCTTGATCAGGTGGTGGCGCGCACCAATGAGGCGCAGCCCGATCTGATCCTTTTGGCCGGCGATTATGTCAGCGATCGCCGCGATGGCGGCCTGCGCATGCCGCTTGAAACTATCGCCGCCCATCTGAAGGGACTGGAGGCGCCGCTGGGCGTCTATGCCGTGCTGGGCAATCATGATCGCCGCGCCGGTACTGCAGAGGTCAAGGCGGCGCTGGGCAAGGCGGGCATCCTTTTTCTCGACAACGCCCATGCCGTGATCGGCCGCAGCACAGGTCCGCTGGTGCTGGCCGGCTTTGGCGAGGAACCTGATCCGGTGCGCGCCCTGGGTCTTTTGACGCAGCAGCCGGCGTTGTGCCTGGTGCACCGGCCAGATGCGTTTCCGGATTTGCCGGCCAACTGCGCCCTCACCATCGCCGGTCACACCCATGGCGGACAGGTGGCGCTGCCGCTGCTCCGCCGGCTGGCGCTGAATTACGCTTCCCGCTTTGGCGAACGCTATGGCGCGGGTGTCATCCGCGAAGGTAGCCGCACCTTGTTTGTCAGCCCCGGCATTGGCACCAGTTTTCTGGCTATTCGCGTGGGCGTGCCGCCGGAGATTTCGCTGCTGAAGATACGATAGCGACCAAGGTTGGCATGTTGCCCCTCATGCTTCGACAAGCTCAGCATGAGGGTATTGATTTGATCCTCACCCTGAGCCTCCTCATCCCGAGCTTGTCGAGGGACGAAGGGTGAGGCGGCTGCTTCTGTCTAGGATTAAAACGCCCCTTAAGACCAAGGAACT
>JAFAVT010000257.1 GCA_019242275.1 Alphaproteobacteria bacterium | reverse complement strand
AAAAACCTTGCTGGACTGGCTGGACGGGAAAATCTCCCGCTTCGGCCAGGTGGGCGCGTCCCTGCTGCTGACCTTGGCAGCGGTGACCACGGTCGTCAGCACACATTTTCTGATCCGTCATCTCCAGGCAGCGCCGGTGCGGGCCATGTCGGTGGTTCAACTGGCCATCGAGATGACCGTGGTGATTTTCCCCATGGTGCTTTATGCCCGCCGCGTCATCGCCGAACTTCACCGCTCCCGCGGCGAGATGGCGGCGCTGTCCCGCCGACTCGAAGTGGCTGCCGAGCAGGCGCACCAGGCCAACCGCGCCAAGTCGCAATTTCTCGCCAATATGAGCCATGAACTGCGCACGCCCTTGAACGCCATCATGGGCTTTTCTGAAGTGATGAAAGACCAGCATTTGGGACCGGTGAACAATCCCCGCTACCTCTCTTATGCGAAGGATATCCATACTTCCGGTCGCTATCTGCTGGGGATCATCAACGACATACTTGACCTCGCCAAGATCGAAGCCGGCCGCATGTCGCTGGAAAGTGCCGAGGAATTCGATTTCTTGCCCACCGTGGAAGCCTCGCTGGCGATGATCGAAAGCCTGGGCACCAAATTCGATGTCACAGTCATCAATGACATGGTGCCCTGCGATGTCCGCCTCACCGCGGTCGAACGGATGGTGCGCCAGATTCTCATCAACCTGGTGGGCAATGCCGTCAAATTCACCCCCGCCGGCGGCAGCGTGCGGCTTTCCGGCCGGCGGTTGGCTGATGGCGGCTATGAACTGGCGGTTGCCGACAGCGGCGTCGGCATGAGCGAGGAAGACATCGTCCTCGCCCTCACCCCCTTTGGCCAGATTTCCAACATGATGAGCGTCAAGCATACCGGCACCGGTCTTGGCCTGCCGCTTGCCAGGGCGATGATGGAACTGCATGGCGGCACACTGGCCATTGAAAGCGTCCCGCGCCGCGGTACCACAGTCTTGCTGACCTTTCCCGCTTCGCGGGTCGGCGCGATGCAGGCGCAGAAGGTGGCCTAGGACGCCGCGGCCTTTTCGGCTTCCGCCTTCGCTTTGCCTTTGCCGATCATCCAGACGCAGATGATGGAAATTTCATACAGAGCGACCAGCGGCACGGCCAGGCTGATCATCGAATAGGGGTCCGGCGGGGTGAAGATCGCCGCCACCGCAACCAGCGCCACAATGGCATAACGGCGCAGGTCACGCAGTTGCTTGGCATTGACGAACCCAACCTTGGCCAGCAGTGACAGCACCACCGGCAATTGAAAGGTGATGCCGAAACCCGCCATCAGGGTCATGACGAAGTTCAGATAATCATCAACCTTCGCTTGCAGTTCGATACCCATGGCGCCGTTCATGGCCGGCACTTGATAGCCGGTGAAGAACTGGATGGCGAAGGGAAGCATGACGTAATAGACGAACAAGGCGCCGACGGCGAACAGGATCGGCGCCCAGATCAGGAAGGGCAGGAAGGCCGCCTTTTCGTGTTTGTAAAGGCCCGGCGCGATGAACAGCCACAGCTGCGCCGCGATGAAGGGAAAGCCCAGACAAAGACCGCCGAACATGCCGATCTTCATGCGGGTGAAGAAGACTTCGGTCAGCGCCGTGTAGATCAGATGATCGTTGGCCTGGCCTTTCAGCGCATGGTGCAGCGGGGCCGTGAGAAAATCAAAGATGTGGCCTGAAAGGGCGAAGCAGATCACAAAGGCCACGCCGAAAAACAGCATGCCCCAGACCAGCCGCTTGCGCAGCTCGATCAGGTGCTCCATCAGCGGCGCCTTGGTGGCCTCCAGCGCAGCTTCATCTTCGGGTGTGGGCTTAATCACGGCAGCTTCTGCTCGCTGACGGGGGGGGGCTGCGCTTCCACCGGCGGGCTTTCCGTAACCTGAAACTCTCCGGCGCGGGGCTCGTCGCTCACGGGCGCGGCGGCTGCCATGTCGGCGGGAATCGCGTCGTTCAGGCTTTGCTTGATGTCGGTCAGGGCATTGTTGCTGCGCAGGGCTTCAACTTCCTTGCGCAGCTCATCCAGTTCGCTTTGCCGCGCCATCTCATCGAAACTGCGCTTGAACTCATTGGCCATACCGCGGGCCTTGCCGGCCCAGCGCCCCATCATGTGCATCAGGCGCGGCAAGTCCTTGGGCCCCACCACCACCAGCGCGACGCCGAGCAGGATGAGGATATGGCTCCAACTGAAAAGATCGAACATGACTCCGGCCTAAGCGGCAACCACCGTCAGGCGGCGTCCTTGTCCTTGTCCTTGGTCACCGGCTCGGTGGGACGGGCTTCGCCGTTGATCACCTTAGGATCTTCCTTGCCGCCTTCCGACAGGCCTTTCTTGAAGCTGTTCACGCCTTTGCCGAAGTCGCCCATCAGGTCAGAAATCTTGCCCTTGCCCCCGAACAGCACGAGGGCGACGACGCCCAGAATCAGCCAGTGGATCCAACTCATGCCACCCATAAAGCTCTCCTAAACTCTTGAATTCATATGCCTATCGCAGAGGGACGGGCCATCCGCACAGGGCTTTGACCCTTTTAAGCCCCTTTTGCAGGGCGCGCGCAAGGGCGACGGGCGCGGTCTGGTTACCCGCGCGAGGGCACAAGGCCACGCCCAGGACGCCGGGCGCAAGCCAATCACTCCAAAAAACACAAAGACAGCCCCTTTTCGCTCAGGGATTATCCTGAACGATGCCGCCTCCGTTACAGCCCGGGCCCGAAGAAGACGTACCAGATGGCAAAGGCCGCTAATCCCGCCAGAATGACAAGCGTGATAATTTTGGTCTTGCCGCCTGCCTGATCAACATTTTCGGCGAGGTGAGCATCATGTTCCATGCAAAGCGCTCCTGCGATGACACGAATACCGTAGAAGCATACGCCATTGCCGCGCCGCTGTTGAGAGGAAAAGCGCCAACCTCTTCTGATAAGGCCATACTGCGTCCAAGTTTGACGTGCTGCGCCGCAATAAAGTTGGTCGCTTGCCTCCCCGTCATCGCCACTTCATGCTCCGCCGCAAAGGCAAGTTTTTCGGGGAGTATAAGATGTCGTCTCTGTCGCGCCGCACAATGCTGGCCAGTGGCACGTTGGCTTTGGGTCTGGCGGCCGGCTCCGCCCTAGCCCAGGCCCCTGCCCCGCCGACGCCACCAACCGGCCGCGGTGCCGGACGTGGCCCGGCACCGCCACCTTCCATCGAGCGATTCGATCCGGCGCTTGATGCCTTGATTGATGCCGCCAGCCCGATCGAGAAGATAGATGCCGACAGCTTCCAATGGTGTGAAGGCCCGGTCTGGGTCGGTGGCGCCGACGGCTATCTGCTGGCGTCGGACCCCCGCGCCAACCAGATCATGCAATATCGGCCCAGCGCCGGCATGTCGGTCTGGCTGCATCCGTCCGGCCTGCAAACGCCGGTTGATCCGGTGATCTTCCGCGAGCCGGGCACCAATGGCCTGTTCCTGGGACGGGGCGGCATTGTCGCCGCCGACAGCGGCACCCGCGCCATTGTCGCCATCAATACCGCCACCAAGCAGCGCACCGTGCTGGCCGACCGTTTCGAGGGCAAGCGCTTCAACAGCCCCAATGACGTGATCGTCTCGCCCACCACCGGCATGATTTATTTCACTGATCCGCCCTATGGCCTGGTCAACAACGCGACGCCGCAGCAGCGCGGGGAATATCTCAACCCGGCGCGCGAGATGGATTACATGGGCGTCTTCCAATTGGCGCCCGACAATTCGGTCAAGCTGATCGGCAAGTACAATCTGCCCAATGGCATCGGCATTTCGCCCGACGGCCGCACGCTTTACAGCACCGACAGCACGCAGGGCTGGATCGCCCATAGCCTGGACGCGCGGGGCAACAAGCTGTCGGAACGGGTCCTGATTGATCTGAAGGCGGAAAACATCATGCCCCGCGGCGACGGCATGAAGGTGGATGCGGCCGGGAATTTGTGGATTTCCGGCGACAGCGGTCTGGGCATCTTCAATGCGGCCGGCCACCGCCTGGGCCGCATCCGCATCTTCGGCTCTGCCCCCAACTGCGAATTCGGCGCCGACGGCTATCTCTATATCCCCAACGGCACGGGCATGTTGCGGGTGAAGGTCAAGGCAAAGAAGATCGCCAGCCGATTCTAGTGAACGGGTGAAGGCTTTCGCCTCTGCGTGGAGAGTGGTGGCAAAGCTGCGGCGAAATTCAGCTCCGCGGTCCGCTAACGCCACCAATGCATCGCAGCGGCGGCGCAGCGCCGCAATCTGGGCCTTGAGCGGCGCCCGGGCTGCAATGGCGGCGGCGCTGTAGCGGCCATGTTTGAGGCGGTTGCGATTGCCGGGCTGACCGCCGCGTTTTCTTTTAAGCCAAGGCCCAGCCTGCGTTTTTGCAACTATTCGAACCGCGCATTTTTCTCCCCCCTCCCCTCCCCTGGGAGTCGCCACCGCCTTTGCCCGTGTTTTCACATGCGTCATCCGCCGAAGATGCGGCCGCCCACGTCTGCGGGAAGATGCGGGACAGCCACGCATGGCATAATTCGCCGAAGCCACGGACGGCGCTGGCGAAATCGGATTTGCGCGCTTGGGATAGAGGGAACTTGGCAAAACCGAGGCATTCCGGCCCAATGCCGAGCATGGAGAAGGTGATGTCCGCTAACCGCTAGCGACGGCTTGCGCGGCAGCATCGTCGTTCATTAGCGTTTTTTAATTGCAGGCGAAATCGTCACCGGTAGTGGGATGGCAGTATTGCGGCCAGCCCCTGGCGCGCCAGTATTCGACCAAGCCGGCCTTGCGGACCAAAGCTTTGAATCGGTCCGTTTTGCGCGCGGCTTGAAAAGCCGGTGACCAAACACCAGGGTCTTTAAGACCGTCCCCGGCGCCTACAATACGTTCCGAATTTTCCAGTGCCCGTTCGGGAAGCCCCGCATCGGCAAACACCCAATCGAGTCTGCCCAGGTCGGGAATATCCTTTTGTGTGATGCGCGCGGGCACATTGCGCAGAAGGCGCGCGGCGGCTTCGACGGTTCCAGGCGGGAGATTATCTTCACGAAAAGTCAGAAGTGCATTGGCAGCTTCCGGGTATTTTTTCATCGCGGCATAGACGATGGCCAAAGACCTCGCGCGCCCCGGGCGATCCAAAGGCATCGCTTTCGCTATGGCAAGTGCCCGGACATTTTCTCCGGCGCTGGAAAGCACGCGTGCGGTCCAGGCGTTGAAGGTAGAAACCAGCGGTTCAAGCGCGAACAACTTGTCCCGTATCGGTAGTGCTTCTTTTATATGGCCTGTTACGGCAAGCATTATGCTATATTCGTGCAATGTTTCGGGATTGAGCGGATCAATGCGAAGCGACTGCTGGTAGCGTTGCTCCGCTTCCAGCATTTTTCCGCGATCCCGCTGAATGGTCCCTAGTGCTGCGATGGCGTCGGCATTTTGCGGATCCAGCTGAATTGCCCGCTCCGCCGCATTTTCGGCCTTCCGGGCAGATTCTTCGAAAAGGTGCCGCAGTTGATCCGCGGATACTGAGTAAAAGTCGGGGTCGAATACGGCGGCGACGGCATAGGATTGCGCCAGCAATGCCCAGGCGGGAGCATAATTTGGCTGCCGCGCCACGACCTGTTCCAGCAATGTTATCCCGGCGGCCTCCTGTCCGTTGCCGCGGGCGCGGTAAATGGCCCTGGCGCGCAGGTAATCCTCATAGGAACGAGGGTCAACATCACGATTGGCGACCAGCCTCTCGCCCCCGTTAAGACCAAGCGGCACGCGCAATGCCCCTGCAATGGCCTTTGCCACATCTTCCTGAACCGCGAACACGTCCTTCAGGTCGAGGTCATAGCTGTCGGTCCAGACATGGTCGCCGGACTCTGCCTTGATGAGCTGGGCCGTTATGCGCACGCGCTTTCCCGCCTGGCGCACAGAGCCTTCGAGGACATAGGAGGCGCTTAACGTACGACCAATGGCGCGCAAATCTCCGGTCTTGCCCTTGAACTGGAAGGCGGACGTGCGCCCGACCACCGGTAGATTGGGAATTTTCGCCAATGCCGAGGTAATTTCCTCGGTCATGCCGTCAGAAAAATATTCCTCCTTGGGATCGCCGGAGAGGTTGAGAAAAGGCAGCACCGCGACCGATGTTCCGATTGATTTGGCGGCAGGGGCAGCAGCCGCCTGGACCAACGCAGGTGCGCGCTCTGCAACCTGCTCGGACGGCTTGACGAAAACATAGAACAGCGCCGACAGCCCGACCAGCAGAAGCGAGAGGACAGCCAGTTCCACCGCCGAGATGCGGCTTTTGGCGCGGTCGCCATGATACCAGGCCAGCGTCATGACCAGGGGAACGCCCAGGATCAAGAGGATCATGGACGCCCGCTCAACAGCGTGCGGCCATTCCAGTGCCTCCGCGGTCAGCGTCACCGCGTGCTGAATGCCGTAGGCGACCGCGATATAGCCCACGCTCCACTGCGCGACGCGATGCTCCTTCAGCCGTTGCCAAAGAGATGAAGATGGATTCCCCGAAGGCGGCGAAGCGTGCTGGAGACCGTCGTCACTCATCTTTGCGTCCTCGCCAGTTCGGCTTTTTCGGATGGCGTCAGATCAAGCTGCGTGGCGCGGGCGAATTGCGCCTTGGCTTCGGCGCGCTTGCCGGCATAGACCAGCGCCTCGCCCCATTTCAGGTGCAGCCGGCCCCAATTGGGGGCGTATTTTTCTGCCTCCGCGAGCTTCGCCAGGCCCAGATGGGATTGGTTCTTCGCCATCAGCGCCTCACCCCAGCCTTCCAGCGCGTCGGCAAAGTGCGGGCCCTTTTTGTTTGCCGCCACGAATTGTGCGGTGGCATCATCGGGCTTGCCCCGGGCCAGCAGCACCCGGCCCCATTCTTGTTCAGCCTGGGGCAGCGACGGTCCCGCCGCCATCGCGCGGGCGAACCACCAGTCGGCACGTTCTTGCTGGCCGCGCAGTTCGGCGATTTGGGCGCGGGCGATCAGGCATTCATAGCAATCGCCCGGCGTGGGCGCGATTGTCGCCTCGGCTTCGGCAAAATGTCCCAGCCGGGCCTGGGCGACAGCCGCCAGCGGCGCAATCATGGTGGGTGCGATGGACCGCATACCCGGATATACCGCGTAAAGGGCCAAGAGCCCTTTTTGGTCTGCGAGAACGCCCGCCCAGTCGTCTCGCCGGCTGCTGATCACTGACTCCGCTCGTATTTTGTACAGCGCCGTGTTTCCCGGCGCCAGCGACAGCCTTTCAGGATATTCGGACCAGCTGGCTGCGGCGGCCTTCAGATCGTGGTTTTGCGCGAACATGATGGCGAGAAGCGCGGTCATGCCGTAGCGGCCCGGGACGCCCTTCTCGACAGCAATTATCTGTTCGCCCGCGGCTTTCCGGTAATCCCCCAGCAACATGTCGACCGCGGCCTGGTTGGCCATGACGACCATCGGTATCACGTCGGCACGAACGGTTTCCTGGCTGTGGGTTTGCGGCAGCGCTACCGCTAACTTGTAGCCGCGCAGGGCCGCTTCGTTCTGACCCTGCAGCGTCCGCAGGAACGCCAGTCCGCCAACGACGACGACATTGTTGGGGTCGAGTTTCTCGGCCCGGAGCCACAGGCTCCGTGAGACACCCAAACCAGCGATTTCCGTGATCATCGTGCCTTCGCCGACCGTGCCCCAGATGCGGTCCTGTTCCGATCCGGTTCTTTGCAGTGTGCGGAAGATGGCGGTGGCTTCCGGCACGCTCCCATGGGTGCCGAGCCAGACCGCGTAGCGATAGGGCTGGGTCAGCTTGTAGATGGCCTCAGAGAGCTTCTGCACCAGCCCGTCCAGGTCGGCCTCGGCGCCGCTGACGCTTTCGGCACCGTCGGTGCCGGCACGCGCTGTCAGCTCAAGGCCGTTTGCCATGCGCACGATTTCGCCCCGGACATGGGTGTCATGGCCGAGCTTCTCTCGCAGAAAGCTGTCCAGTTGCCCCAGCGACAGGCCGGTTTCCGGGATGTCCAGCTTGATGTCATCCTGGGTCCAGCTGTTGGTCAGCGATTTTGCCGCCCGCTGCGAATTGGTTTGGGCCTGCATCGCCACGATGCGGTCGAGCAGCTTGGCGGCCACCACGTCCCCGGTCAGGCCACGCACCGCCAGATCGGGCGGCAAGCTGAAGGGCTCAATAAGAAGGCGATTGCTTTGCGCGGCATCCCACACCTGCCAGGCGATTCCCGCGGCAAAGGCCAGCCCGACCGCGGCGGTGGAAACGCGCAGCAGCACCCCCAGTCGCTTTTCCCACAGCCCCAGGCGCATCGCCTTGAACTGCTCTTGCAGGTGATGCTTCTGGGTGGCGATCAGGCTGCGCTGGTCGCGCAGGAAGGCGGCGACATCGCCATGCAGCGCCGAATTGTTGCGTGCTTCTTCCATGGCGAGATCAAGGGCGAGGCCGTTGGTGTCGGGGGAACCAGATTCCGGAGCGTCGGTGTCTTCGCTCATGGGTGACCTTTCCCCCGATTGTCATGGCCCGGCATGCCCGGGCCATCCAGAGCCGCAAGCGCGGGCGTTGGTTGCCCTGGATGGCTCACGTAAAGCATGTCCTCCGACCGCGCAAAGCGCGGATCGGGAGATGGGCCATGACAGTTGTGTATTAAGAGAGAGGGCGGGCACTTCATGGCTGCACCCGCGCCAGTTCGGCTTTTTCGGATGCCGTCAGATCAAGCTGCGCCGCGCGAGCGAATTGCGCTTTCGCTTCGGCGGGCTTGCCGGCATAGACCAGCGCCTCGCCCCATTTCATATGTAGCCGGCCCCAGTTGGGGGCGTACTTGTCTGCTTCCGCGAATTTCGCCAGCGCCAGGTGCGACTGGTTCTTGGCCATCAGCGCCTCACCCCAGCCTTCCAGCGCGTCGGCGAAGTGCGGGCCGCGTCTGTTGGCAAGCGCGAACTGGGCGATGGCATCATCAGGCTTGCCGCGTGCCAACAGCGAACGGCCCCAATCCTCAAACGCGAAGGGAATGGATGGCGCTGCCGCCACCGCCTTGGCAAACCAGTAATCCGCGCCGCCGAAATTTCCTTCCAGCGCATCAATGCGCGCGCGCGCCCGCAGGCACAGATCGCAGTCGCTCGGCGTGCGATCAATCAGGGCGTGCGCTGCCCCAAAATCACCGCCCCGCGCCAGGGCCTCGGCCTTGGCCGGCCAGACCTCGACAGGCAGGTAAAAGCCGGGGCTGGCATAGACAGCGTCAAGCCGCGGCTCGGCCGCCTCCATCGCTTCCGCCTCCGCCCGCACCTGCGGCCAGTCTTCGGCCTGTTGAGCGATGTTCAGGGCCAGCAGACGGAAGGCCTGTGTCACAAGTTCGGCCATGTCGGCGCGATCCTGGCGGCCGGCTTCCATGTCTTGCAGAACCGCTTGAAACTCTGCCGTTTCGGAAATGATGCGCCGCGCCGCAGTCAGATCATGCAGGGCGGAAAAAACGCTGCCGACGGTATAGGGAAAACTGACGATGCGCAGTCGCGGGGTGCCACCACCACCCCAGCGCAATTCCTGGGCCATCCCGGCGGACGGATCGGTGAGGGAGATGCCTGGATGCGCCGCCGCGATGCCGCGCAACGCCGCAAGATAGTCACCCGTCAGTTGATGGATGACGATATTGGTACCATCCACCTGCGCCTTCGCGCCCTGGGGCGTTATATCGGTTTCGGTGGGCGTCAGCCGTAATTCGTTGCGGCCGGCGGTCAATGCAGCTTCCAGTCGGCCCAGGCCGACGGAGGCCTGCATCAACGAGCCCCAGCCCCAGCCGAAATCGGGTTTAAGCCGCACGGCCTCTTGCGCCGCCGCTTCCACCTCCGGAACCCTGGCAGAGAAAAGATAGTTGTTCGTCAGCCCGATGCCGCTGGCCCAGGCCCGCTCCAGCACCGGACCGTTGGCGGCGTTGCGCTCATACCAGGCCCGGCTTTCTGCGACGCGCCCATGATTGCCCAGATAGACGCCATAGCGATAGGGCTGGGTCTGGCGATAGACCGCCTCGGCCGCCTGGCGGATCAGCGTGTCCAGATCACTCGCGCCGCCGCTGACGCGCTCGCTGCCTTGCGCGCCCGCCCGCGTGGTCACCGACAGGCCGGTGGGCGTGTGCACCACCGCGCCGCTGATCAGCGTCTGGTGGCCGAGCCACCGGTGCAGATAGCGGTTAACTTCGCCCAGCGAGATTCCGGTTTCGGGAATCTCGACCTTCAGGTCATCGCCCCAATTGTTGGAATAGGAGCCGGCAAGGCGCCCCGAATTGGACTGCGCCTGCATCGCTGCCAACTCGTCGAGCATTGCCCCGGCCACCACCTGGCCGGTCTGGCCCTGGGCCGCCAGGTCGGGCGGCACGGAAAAGGCTTCCACCACCAGCCCGTCATCATGGGCCGCATTCCAGACCATGACACCGGCGGCCGCCACCACCGCCAGCGCCAGCAGGCCGACGGAAAATTCGAACGCGGCCTTGGCGAAATCGGAGAAGCGGCGCAAACGAAAATGCGAAAGCTTGTAGGGCTCCTCCGCCCGCATTTCCTCCATCTGAAGATGCAGCATGCGGTTCTGATTGGCGATCAGCGTTCGCTGATCATCAAGAAATGCGTCGGCCTTTTCCCGGCTGGCTGAGGCAAAACTGAGAGCGGCCGCCGCGGCCTGCGCACCGGCGCCGCCGCCTTGCAGCCCTGTCGAGGACGATCCGGTCGCTTCGACTTCCTCAGCCACGGAGCGCCCTCGCCAATTCGGCTTTTTCGGATGCCGTCAGATCGAGCGCGGCAGCGTGGGCGAATTGCGCCTTTGCTTCGGTGGGTTTGCCTGCCCACACCAGCGCTTCGCCCCATTTCAGGTGCAGACGGCCCCAGTTGGGGGCGTACTTGTCTGCTTCCGCGAATTTCGCCAGCGCCAGGTGCGAGTGGTTCTTGGCCATCAGCGCCTCGCCCCAGCCCTCCAGCGGGTCGGCGAAGTGGGGGCCAATCCGGTTGGCGGCGGTGAAGTGTGCAATGGCCCCGTCCGGGTTGCCGCGTGCCAACAGCGCCTGGCCCCATTCAGCTTCGGCATAAGGCGCAGTCGGCGCGGCGGCGGCGGCGCGGGCGAACCACCAGTCGGCGCGCTCACTTTGGCCTTGCAGCGACGCGACCTGGGCGCGAGCGCGCAGACAGGGGTAACAATCGGCAGGCATGGGTCTCAGCCGTGCCTGCGCCTCCTCGAACATTCCTAGATGCGCCAGTGCGATGGCGACTAGCGGGTCGGCCACGGTCAGGCGGTATTCGGCAAGGCCGGCATTGGCTTTTATGGTGTCTTCGAAATCCTTGTCCGGGGCCAGCAACGCCTTCCAGTCCTGTTCCGCCATGGCGATGAGCATGCCATACGTGTTGGGCGCAATATTGCCGTTGGCCGGAGGCAGTCTCTCGGCAAAAACCGTTCGGGCCGTGCTGGTCTCATGCAGCAGGGCGAGCATCTCAGTGCGCGCGAGAAAGTCCCGGGCGGCGTTTCCCGCCGCCGTGTTGATGGCGGCGGCGGCCATGCGCTCCTGATAAGCTTCCAGCAGAGCGCCCCGGTGTCTCAGGACGGTGGAGCGATAGGCGTGATCCCCACTGGCGATCCGGTCCGGGAGCGCATAGTCCCGGCCATGCGTCGCCAGCAGACTCTGCGCCGCCTGAATGTCACGGGTGCCTTCTTCCTCGTGGCCAAGGCCGATTTCAACGGCACCGAGATCAGCGGCAAGGAGGAAATTGTCGGGGTCGAGCGCCTGGCCGCGCCGGTATAGCGCCAGCGCCGCCCGCGGGCTCCGCCGCAGGACTGTGTCGTTGCCCAGGCCAATATAGGCCCAACCGCGCTCCTGGGGCGGTCCGGCGGCAGCCAATGGCTTGAAGACGGCGACCGCTTCTTCGTGCCGGTCCTGAGTGTTCAACCAGGTGGCATAGCGATAGGGCTGGGTGGTGCGATAGATTTGCTCGGCCAGCTTCTGCAACAGGATGTCCAGGTCGGCTTCGGCGCCGCTAACGGTGGCGCTGTCGGTGCCGGCGCGGGCGGTCAGCGCGACGCCCTTGGCCGTCTGCACCATCTCGCCGCCGATATGCAGGTCATGGCCCAGCTTTTCGCGCAGGAAGCGGTCGAGCTCGGAGAGCGAGACGCCGGTTTCAGGAATTTCCAGCTTCAGGCCCTCGCCCAGATTGTTGGTAAAGCTGCGGG
>JAFAVT010000053.1 GCA_019242275.1 Alphaproteobacteria bacterium | reverse complement strand
CTCTTGGCGATAGCCTGGGACTACTTCTAGCTCTCCCTCAGAAAAAGAGCGTCAATTGATGCGCGAAGCTTCAGCCTAGTTTTCGCGTTTGGCCGGAGTATGCCGGCCACAGTTTGTCGATGCACACCCAGCATGGCGGCCAAGTCGCCGAGAGAAAGGCCACGGCGGCGTTGCAGCCAACCGATCTTTTCGGCAAAGGACGAGGGCGCGGCACAAATTGGGTCATAGCCTAAATAGCCCAGGATGGCAGGCCACTGGTGGGAGGAGGGAGCCTTCTGATTAAGCTCCCATTGGGCATAGGTAGGCTGGCTGATCCCGAGGGCGATGGCGGCCTGGGCCTGGCTCTGGCCCATTCGTTGGCGGCGATTATGGAGATGGGCACCTAGACCTGTATTCGGCGCTCCAGTGCGGGTTTTAGGGGCCGAAAGCCGCAAATCTACGATGCTCAAAAAGGCAACGCCGGGCAAGGCGGCGAATTACGCGCTGCAATTCGCACGCGGCGAATATCTTGTCATCTATGACGCCGAAGACCGTCCTGAACCCGACCAACTGCTTAAGGCCGTGCAGGCCTTCCGCAGTGGCCCGCGTACACTTGCCTGCGTGCAGGCGCGTCTGAACTTTTTTAATGCCGACCACTGCTGGTTGACCAAAATGTTCGCCCTGGATTACGCGCTTTGGTTTGAAATGCTGCTGCCGGGACTGGACCGTATCGGCATGCCGATGCCGCTGGGCGGAACCTCCAATCATTTTCGCACCGCGGTTTTGCGCGCCATCGGGGGATGGGATGCCTACAACGTTACCGAGGATGCCGATATCGGCATACGCCTGGCGCAGTTGGGCTACCGCGCCTCGATGATCGCTTCCACCACCTTTGAGGAAGCGCCGGTGAGCCTTAACGCCTGGCTGCGGCAGCGTTCGCGCTGGCTTAAGGGCTATATGCAAACCTGGCTGGTGCATATGCGCCGTCCGCTGGTCCTGTTGCGGCACGCCGGTGTTGGCGGTTTTCTCAGCTTCCAACTTTTTCTTGGTGGCGGCATTGTCTTCGCGCTTGCCAATCCGCTGCTGTGGGCGGCCTTTCTTGCTTCGTTCTTTTTTGGCTGGCAGGTGGAAAGCAATTTTGGCCATCTCCCCGGCGCCAGCTTGCTGGCCAACAATTTGCTGCTCACCTATCTCGCGATGATCTCGCCGGGACGGCGCGGACGCGGGGACTTGGCGCCTTGGGGTCTGACGGTGGTCGCCTATTGGGCGATGGTGAGCCTGGCGGGCTATCGCGCCCTGTTCCAGCTTGTCACCCGGCCGTTCTATTGGGAAAAAACCACGCATGGTGTGACGCCCTCGGCATGATGCGTTGGCTGATCCCGCTATTGCTGTGCCTGCCCAGTTGCGCGGAAGCTGGCGCCTGGACCCAAGACAGGGGCAAGTGGCAGATCATCAGCGGGGCCATCGCCAGCGAGGCCGACCGCAGTTTCGGCACCACAACGCCCATCACCTTCCGTCGCGCCCTGTTTCAGGCTTATGCCGAATACGGCTTTCGCGACAACATCACCCTTGTTGCCACCGCAGAGAGCGCCAGCGTCCGCGTGGTGCAGAGCGGCACGCCATTTCGAGCCGTGGATAATGCGTTTGGCGCGGCGGCACGCTTCAGGCTGGACAAATATCTACACCTGGGTGCGGGAAACATTTTGTCCTTGGAAGCCGGCTGGCGCGTTGCGGGGGCTTTCAATTTCGCCATTTCAGCAAACCGCAGCATGGGCGGGCAGGGCGGCGAGTTGCGCCTGCTTTACGGCCGCAGTTTCAAGCTTGCGGGCCGCGATGGTTTTGTGGACATCGAAACGGGATACGACTTTCTCACCGGTCCGCGGCCGGATGAAATGCCGCTTGATCTGACCGCGGGCTGGTGGATCGGCAAGAACCACATGCTGATGGCGCAAAGCTTCAATTTGCTTTCCCAGGCCGGTGCCACCCCGGCCTGGCCGGCCTTTAACAGCCACAAGCTGCAATTGTCCTGGGTTTGGCGCCGCTCGCCGCGCAGCCTTTACCAGCTTGGGGTCTTCTTTTCTCCCGCGGGAAACAATGCCCTGGTGGAAGACGGCTTCTCCTTTTCCTTGTGGCGCAGATTTTAGCCCTTCCACTTTGCAACTAAGGATTGCAGATCGGTCGAAGTAGAACAACCAAGAAGCTCGCCGCAGTGCAAAAAACACTGTACTTAAGAATTAGTTGCAAGTATAAGGGCCGGCGAAAACGCTGTCTCAAACCCCATGTACAAATTCCCGCCGCTTGCCGCCCTTCTTGCCGTTGCCGCGCCGGCTCTCGCCGACGGCTCATTCTTTGTCGCTCCGGCTCGCGCCGACGCTCCGACCATTCTCACCCTGCAGAACCACAAATTCAGCCCCAACGTGATCAGGATAAAGGCCAACCAGCCGGCCATGATCACCATGGTCAACAAGGATGCCACGGCCGAGGAATTTGATTCCTCCGACCTCAAAGTCGAGAAGGTGGTCGCCGGCAACCAGAGCGGCAATATCCGCATCCGCGCCTTAAAGCCCGGCACCTACAAATTCATGGGCGAATATCATGCCGCCACGGCGCAAGGCATCGTGATCGCCCAATAGCCATGATTGATTTCGCCACGCTGCTGATTGTTTTTCGCGAGGTCATCGAGGCCGGCCTGATTGTCGGCATCGTGCTGGCCGCCACTGCCGGCGTGCCGCACCGCAGCCGCTTTGTGACGCTGGGCGTGGCCGGTGGTGTCGCCGGCGCCGGCCTGGTGGCGGCATTTGCCGGCGAGATTGCCTCGCTGTTTCAGGGTTCAGGGCAAGAACTGTTCAATGCCTCCATTCTGTTGCTCGCGGTGGCGATGCTCACCTGGCACAATGTCTGGATGGCCAGCCATGGCCGCGAAATGGCCCGCGAACTAAGGGCGGCGGGCTATCAGGTGAAAACTGGTGAACGCACGCTGGCGGCGCTGGCCGTTGTGGTCGGGGTCGCGGTGTTGCGCGAAGGCTCGGAAGTCGTGCTGTTCCTTTACGGCATCGTCGCCCAGGGCGGCGCCACTGCTGCTGCCATGACGATGGGCGGCGTTTTGGGCGTTGCTGCGGGCGCCGTGGTTTCGGCACTCATCTTCTATGGGCTTTTGGCGATTCCCGCCGGCCGGCTGTTTCAAGTGACAAGCTGGCTGATCACCTTGCTGGCGGCCGGCATGGCGGCGCAAGCCGTGCTGTTCCTGCAGAATGGCGGCTATATCAACATGCTGGATGCCGGGGTGTGGAATTCGTCCTGGCTGCTGGCGGATGACAGCATTGCCGGACGGCTGCTGCACACCCTGATCGGCTATGTTCAAGAACCGGACGGGGCGCAACTTATCGCCTATGGCCTGACCATCGCCGTGATGCTGGGGCTGATGCGCGCGGTTGGCACCCGCGAACCGGCCCGCCGGCTAAAAACTGCTTAAACTTCTCGGCAATTTGCCGCTGATTTGCCACCCTATTCGTAACCCGGGCCTTGCATGCTTCGCGCATGGGGCTTGAAGCAGAGAAGACAAGCGAGGGCGCATCCGCCCGCCTGATCGCGGCGGGGCGAACGCTGCTGGCACAAGGCGATACGCGCTTTTCCCTGACCAGGCTTTGCGCCGAAGCTGGTGTCACACTGGAAGATTTCCGCGCCAGCTTTGCCAGCAAGGCGGCCCTGTTGCAGCAATTGATGGAGCCGGCGCCGGCGGAACGGGCGCAGCCGCCCCAGGCCGATCCCTGGCTGGAACGGCGGCTGCGCGTTTTCGAACGTGCCCTCAGTGCGCTGGAGGAAAAATCGGAAAAGCGCGACCGCGAGTACCGCCAGACCATTTTGCGGCTGGAGGAAAAGCTGGCGGCCTTGAGTGGCACACAGTTGAAACAGGATGTCGCGGCGGCGGCGGAGCGCGCCGCGGAAATCCAAGCCGTCTCAGTCTGCGAAAAGATCGCGGAGGAAGTAGAACCTGCCCCTCAAGCAGAGATCGCACCGGCGCCCGCAGACGAGACCGCTTCAGACCCGGAACCTGATCCTCTGGCACTGGCGCCGTTGGAGCCGATGGGGCCGCCGGCCAGGGCGGACAGCGAATTCCTTGAGGCAGGCCGCCGCGCCGCTTTGGCCCATGCCCGCACGCTGGAGCAGGAGCCAAAGCGCCGCCCGGCGCCAAACCGGCTGTTGCTGATCTCGGTTCTTGTCATGGTGACGCTGCTCTTCTGTGCCATGCTGGCGCTGGGTCATGCCGGTTATGCCCGTGCCGCTGTTTCCCAAGGTACCGCCCACCGCAATACCCCATTAACGCCGCTGGCGATCTTGAATGCACGGGCCGATAGCGGCGATGTGGCGGCAGAGCGCACGCTGGCCTTCGCTTATCTGCGCGGGCAAGGCGTGACAAAAGACCTTACCGCGGCGGCGCGTTGGGCACAAGCCGCGGCGGAGCAGGGCGATGCCGAGGCGCAATATCTCGCCGGCAGTCTTTATCGTGACGGCGCCGGCGTGGCGCGCGACAACAGCCGTGCCTTCACCTGGTTCGCCAAGGCTGCGAACGCCGGCGAAGTCAAGGCGATGCACAATTTGGCAATCGCCTATCTCGAAGGCGCTGGGACAACGAAAGACGAAGCAGCGGGCGCTGCGTGGTTCACGCGGGCTGCCGCGGCCGGCTATCTCGACTCCGCCTTCGATCTGGCGGTGCTGTACGAGAAAGGCCAGGGCGTGCCGCAGGATGCGCATCTGGCCT
>JAFAVT010000307.1 GCA_019242275.1 Alphaproteobacteria bacterium | reverse complement strand
GTCATGGAAAAAGCTTTTGGCGCCGGCCTGCCACAGAGAATTGTTGGCATGGCTGATGGGCGGAAGCTGCGGGATGCGGGCCACGATCTCCTGATTGGCGGGATTACCCACCGGCGCCAGTTTCGGCGCCTGGCCGATGGCCTCGATGCGATCCATGGCGCCGCAGCCTGACAGGGCAGAGGCGGCAAGAAGGAGGCAAAGCAATTTCTTCATGGCAAGGGCCTATTTGCGGGCAGTGGTGATGGGAGAGACGGAAGGATCGGCGGCGCGCACGGCACCGGGACCGGTAACCATGGCGTTGACCATGCGGAAGGAAACCGGGTTCTGCACGGTAACGGTGTCACCGACGCCGCCTTCGCTCATGGCCCGGCCCATGGCGGTGAGTTCAACGCCGGGAGCGGAAAAACTCATGGTCACGGCCTGACCCTTGCTGACGACCACGGGACGGCGGACATCATCGGGACGGATGCTTTCGCCGGCCCGCAGCATCCGACGGGCCTGCATGCCGGTCAGCACATCGAATTTGGTAACGGTGGTGGCCGGCAGGGCGGTGCCGGAAACCTGGGCATAGGTGAGGTCGCTGTCGCCGATCACTTCGCCGCGCATGATGTCGTGGGCGGGGACAACGATGCGCACTTGCGGCGACTCTGCCGCGAAGGCGATGCCTGCAATCAAAAGTACCGCGGATGGCACCAGGAACAGCGCGATGGCAAAGAAAATCCGGCGAATGGCCCGGCCATTGGGATCGGTGAAAAGCGCTTCGTCTGAGATGGTCATGGCTTAGCCTCCCAGCCTTGCGGTGTCTTGCAGCATCTGGTCGGCGGCGGAGATCACCTTGGAATTCATTTCATAGGCGCGCTGGGCGGTGATCAGGGCGGTAATCTCGTCCACCGAATTGACATTGGAGGTTTCCAGGAAGCCCTGCTGGATGGTGCCGTAGCCGGGTGTGCCCGGCACGCCGGCCTGCGGTGAACCTGAGGCCGGGGTTTCGAGATAAAGATTGTCGCCCTGGGCGTTCAGGCCGGCTTCGTTGGGGAAGCGGGTTAGTTCCAACTGACCCACCGTCTGGGGCGTGGAATTCCCCGCCACTGTGGCATTGACCTGACCCTGGGCGTTGATCGAGACGCTGATGGTGTTCTGCGGGATGGCAATCCCGGGCTGCACCACCAGGCCCTGCTGGGTCACCAACTGACCCTGGGGTGATAGGGAGAAATTGCCGGCGCGGGTGTAGGCATCGGTGCCGTCGGCCCGCTGGATGCGAAAGAAGCCGGAGCCCTGGATGGCGACGTCATAAGGGTTGGACGTACTTTTGAGATCGCCTTGGGTGGTGATGCGATAGATGGCCGCCGTTTTGACGCCGGCGCCGATCTGGATGCCGTTGGGGGCCACGGCGCCGGTGTCCGATGTCTGCGACCCCGGGGTCTGCACATTCTGGTAGAGCAGGTCCTGAAACTCGGCCCGCTGCTGCTTGAAGCCGGTTGTATTCATGTTCGCCAGATTGTTGGCGATCACTTCGACATTGGTCTGCTGGGCCAGCATGCCGGTGGAAGCAATGGAAAGAGCGCGCATGTCTCTGCTCCTTAGTTCGGCATGGTGCCGAGTTTGGTGATGGCGTCGCGGCTCATATCCTCCTGCGACTTGGAGAGGGTGGCGGTGGCTTCATAGGCCCGCATCACCTCGATCATCTTGCTGATTTCCAGAACCGGCTGGACGTTGGAGCTTTCCAGCGACCCTTGCGCCACTGTCGCGGTGGCCGGCGCGGCAGATACGCCATTGGCGGCGAAAAGATTGGCGCCTTCCTTGGCCAGGGTACGTTCGTTGGCGAAGTCCGTGAGGCGCAGCTTGCCCAACTGATTCAAGGTGCCGTTGACAACACTGGAGATGGTACCGTCGGCGGCGACATGGATTTCGCCGTCGGTGGGCGTGATGGTGATGGCCCCGCCTTCACCCTGCAGGGCGTAACCTTCGGACGTGACGATCTGGCCGTCCTGGTTGAGGCTGAAATGACCGTCGCGGGTGTAGCGCTCGCCGGCAGGTGTCGCAATCGTGAAAAAACCCTTGCCGTTCAACGCCAGGTCGAGCGGGGCGCCGGTGGAAGTAATGTTGCCCTGGCTGATATCGCGGCTGGTGCCGGCGTCCTTGACGAAGCTGACGGCTTGCGGGCCGCTCTGGCCTTCGGCCGGACGCACCATCTGCACATATTCCTCGAACTTGGCGCTTTCGCGCTTGAAGCCGGGCGTGGAGACGTTGGCGAGATTGTTCGCGATCACGTCCATCGAGCGATAGGCCGCGATCTGCTGCGAAAGACTAATGAGAAGTGAATTGTCCATTGTACGCCTCACGGATCCGTTCTGGTCCGACGGGCTTTTCGTTGCAGCGGCTATGCCAGCGCAAAATGCCCGATTTTATTGAGTTTTTCGCCTGTCCGAAAAGGGCGGGCGGAAAATACTGCCGGGCTGAAGCGGTGGAAGGCGGCAATTTCAACCGCTCCTTAACCACGTTTGCCTACCTTGGCGGGGCAGGAAGCGCAGAAAGCATTTTCATGGCGAAGAAAGAGAAAGCGCCGGCAACCGAAGGCGAGAAGCCCGAAGGTGGCGAAGGCGAAGCCGCAGCGCCGAAAAAAGGCCTGAAAGGACTGCTTTCCAAGAAAATGTTGCTGATCGCAGTACCGGTCCTGCTGCTGGTGCTGGGTGGCGGCGGCGCCGGCGCCTATTTCTTTCTGTTGAAGAAAGACCCGGCGAAGGAAGCCAAGACCGAAGAGGCATCGCTAACCCCGCCCACCGTGGCTTTCAGCGATCTCGACAAGCTCACCGTCAATATCCAGGGGGCAGATGCCACCCCGGCCTATCTGCAGCTTTCCGTCTCGCTGGAACTGGAGAATGACGAGCAGAAGAAGGCAATGGAATCGCTCATGCCCCGGATCAAAGACCAGTTCCAGGCTTATCTGCGCGAATTGCGTTTGGAAGACCTCAAAGGTTCATCCGGCGTGCTGCGCCTGAAGCAGGAATTGCTGCGCCGGGTCAATGTGGCGGCCGCGCCCTATCATGTGCGCGATGTGCTGCTGAAAGAAATGCTGGTCCAGTAATCGGAATTAGAAGAAGACACCCATGGCCGAAGAGACCCAAGTCCCACAGGACGAAGCCGCCCCCACAGGGGAAGGCGCCGTGCCCAATGCCGCCGCCGAGCGGGTTCTGAACCAGGAGGAGATCGATTCCCTTCTCGGCTTTGATGTGAACGCTGACGCCGGGCAGGACAAGTCGGGCGTGCGCGCCATCATCAATTCGGCGCTGGTTTCCTATGAACGCCTGCCGATGCTGGAAATTGTCTTTGACCGCCTGGTGCGGCTGATGACCACCAGCCTGCGCAATTTCACCAGCGACAATGTCGAGGTCAGCCTGGATTCCATCACCTCGATCCGGTTCGGCGACTATCTCAACTCCATTCCCCTGCCCGCCATCCTGGCGGTGTTCCATGCCGAGGAATTGGATAATTACGGGCTCTTCACCGTTGATTCCAATCTGATCTATTCGATCGTTGACGTGCTTTTGGGCGGCCGCCGCGGATCGTCCGCCATGCGGATTGAAGGCCGGCCCTACACCACCATCGAGCGCACCCTGGTGCAGCGCATGGTTGAAGTAATCCTGGCCGACATGCGCGCCGCCTTTGAGCCGCTGGCGCCGGTCAATTTCAGGCTGGATCGCCTGGAAACCAATCCCCGTTTCGCCGCTATCGCCCGCCCGGCCAACGCCGCCATCCTGGTCAAGCTGCGCATTGACATGGAAGATCGCGGCGGGCGCACCGAACTTTTGTTGCCCTATGCGACACTGGAGCCCATCCGCAAGCTCTTGTTGCAGCAATTCATGGGCGAAAAATTTGGCCGTGACTCGATCTGGGAAAGCCATCTCGCCACCGAACTTTGGTCCACCCGCTTGGATATTCAGGCCATTCTCGACGAACAGACCATGCCGATCCACCAGGTGATGAACCTGGAAGTGGGCCAGACCCTGATGCTGGGGGCGACGCCGGATTCCAGAATCCAACTGCGCTGTGGTGGCGTGCCGCTGTTGACCGGCCGGATGGGGCGCGTGGGCTCTGCGGTTGCCGTCAAGGTGGATGACGCTATCGAGCGTACCGACGCTTCCAAGATATTCTGATTCCGGGAAATAGAGATGACCCTTACCTTCATTGCTGAACTGATCCTGGAAATTCTGCTGGCCGCCACGCTTTGCTACTGCATTGTGCTGGAACGTCGGCTGGCCGCGGTGCGCAAAGGCCAGGAAGGCCTTGTCCGCATCGTCGGCGAACTCAACATGGCCATTGCCGGGGCCGGCGCTTCCTTGCGGGCCCTGAAGGCCGCCGCCGGGGAATCCGCCGCCACCCTGGATGAGCGCCTCAAGCGTGCCCGGCTGCATATTGACGAGCTTTCGGTATTGACGGCTTCCGGCGAACGCATCGCCCAGCGAATGGAAGGTGCGGCGGCAAGTCCCCGCATCGCCCGCGAGATTCCCGACATGCCGCTGCCCTCTACCAGCATCATGAACCGCCTTAACACGCGCGTGACACAATGAAGAACTTCAGGCTGCCGCGCATTGTCCGCCTCTTGCCGGCCGTGGTGCTGGCCGGCGCAACTCTTCTGGTGCTGAACGGCACCGGACTGGTGCGCGACGGCGTGGCACTGGCCCAGACCGCCGCCAATGCGCTGACTGATCAACCCGAACCTGCCAACAAGGATTATGCCGAGCCGGACCAGCAGATCGCGTCCGCCGCCGAGGCGGACATCGGCACCTTGCTGTCACGGCGCCGCGGCGAACTGGATGCCCGCGAAAATCAGCTTAAATTGCAAGCCGACATGCTGGCCGCCACCGAAAAGCGCGTGGACGCCAAGATCGCCCAATTGCAAAGCTTGCAGAACAAGATGGCCGATCTGTTGCAGCAGCGCGACGACGCCCAGAAGGCGCAGATTACAACCTTGATGAAGACCTATGCAGCGATGAAGCCGGCCGACGCCGCCCGCATTTTCGATGCGCTTCCGGATTCCGTACTGGTTCCGGTAGCACAGCAGATGAAATCGGACGTGCTGTCGCTGGTGCTGGCCAAGATGGCGGCGGAGAACGCCAAGGCTCTGACGGTGAAACTGGCCGACCGCCTGGCCCTGCCCCAGACCGCAGATGCGCCGGCGCCGGCCGCAGCCGCCCCTGCTGCGCCCCTCGCCGCTGCCACGCCGACAAAACAGCCTTAACCCCGGGTTAACGCCGCCCCGCCATACTGGTCGTTGAAGGGGAACAAAGTCGTGATTTTTCAAAGGCTTGGTTTGGCTCTGGGACTGGCGCTTGGCGCCACCCCAGCCTTTGCCGCCGACCACGTCGCGGGCACTGCCCAGAACGGCTATCGCCGCCTCAGCTTTACGCTGGAAAGCCCGGCGAAGATTACCGCCAGCGCCACCGGCAGCGTCTTGGCCATCGCTTTTGACCGCAAGCCTGATCTGGACATTGCTGCCCTGATTGCCGCCGCGCCGGGACTGATTGCCTCCGGTCATGCCGATGCCGACGGCAAGACACTGCGCTTTGCCCTTAGTCAGCCGGTGAAGCTGCATCTCAGCCAGCAGGGTCTCAACGCCGTGGTTGATCTTGCCCCCGCCGATTTTGCCGGCGCCATGGCTGACCTGCCGCCACCAGCCAAGCCGGCGCCTCCAAAGCCGGTTGATCCCGCCAGCCTGGCGGAAATCAAGCTGCGTGCAGGCAGCTACAGCAACTTTACCCGCCTGGTTTTCGACTGGGGCAAGGACGTGCCCTATTCGGTCTTTGCCGGTGCCGGCAAGCTGACGGTGAAATTCGGCGTGCCGGCGCGAATGGATCTTTCCATTCTTGGCAAGTTTCCCCCTGCCTGGGTGAAGAACGCCGCCTGGCGGCTGGACGGTGGCTCGACATTGGTGGAATTCACCACCGATGCGGATTGCGGCTATCACGATTTCCGCGACGGCGCCCATGTCGTGCTGGATGTGCTGGCGCCCAAGACCGACGCTGCCGCTTATGTGCCGCCAGGTGAAAAGGCAGGCACCGCCAAACCGCAGATAACGAAAATTGCGGCCGGGGCCAGTGCCGAGCAGGCGAAGGCCATTACCGACGACGCCGCGCAACTGGCGGGCAAGAAAACTGTTGAAGCGAAAAGCGATGCCAAGCCGGCCGATACCAAGACTGCGCCGGCAAAGCCGGACGCCAAGAGCACGGACAGCAAGGCCGAAACGAAGACAGACGTAAAAGCATCCGAGACCAAAACACCGGAGACAAAGGATACCAAGCCCGAGGCCGCGCAGGTCGCAGCGGCGGCGCAGCCCATGGCCGTCGGGCAATTGACCAAAAGCGGGGCCAGTCTCAGCTTCCGTGGCGCCGGCGCTGCCGCCGTCTTTGTACGTGGCTTGACGGCCTGGGTGGTGCTGGAAAATACGCCGCTTCCCGATGCGGCCGGCTTGCGCAAATCGCTGGGCAACTTTGCCGCCTCGGTCGAGGCCACCACCAATCCCGGACTTTCCCTGCTGCGCATTGGCCTCAAAGCCCCGGCCAAGATAGCGTCGCGTGCCGAAGGCCAGGTGCTACGCGTCGTCATCGGTAACGATGTCCAGAGCGATGCCGCGGCCATCAACTTTGCCCGCAACCAGGCCGATCCCCGGCGCGCTTCGCTGACAACCACGCTGCCGCGCGCCGATCAGGCTTTCACGCTCACCGATCCGGTCAGTGGCGACATTCTCACCATCGTGCCCTCCGCTGCCGGGTATGCCATGCCGGTACAGAAAGTGTTCGCGGATTTCGCTGCTCTCGCCAGTGCGCAAGGATTGGTGATCGCGCCTTACGCCGATGATCTCACTGTCACCGTCACACAGGCCCGCGTCGGCATTGCCCGGCCCGGCGGCATGGCCTTGACGCCGCCGCAAGC
The DNA here is from genome assembly GCA_019242275.1 of Alphaproteobacteria bacterium. Taxonomy (GTDB): domain Bacteria; phylum Pseudomonadota; class Alphaproteobacteria; order Micropepsales; family Micropepsaceae; genus Rhizomicrobium. The sequence continues at coordinate 6,548 of JAFAVT010000307.1, read as the reverse complement.
GCCGGTGGTGACTTCGCCGGCGGCCATGGCCAACCTCGCCGGCGGCCCGACCTTTCTGGATTTCGCCAAATGGGGCCAGCCGGTGGCGGGCAGCATATTGGCAACCGAGCGTGCGCTTAATCATGAAATCGCCACCGTGCCCGCCACCCAGATCAACAATACCAGGCTGAGGCTGGCCCGCTTTTATCTGGCGCAGAACTTTGGTGCCGAGGCGCTTGGCTTGATCAACCTGATCGAAGCGAATGATCCTGCCCTTAAAGGCGATGTGCAGCTTGCCACCATGCGGGCTGCAGCGGCGGTAGAAATGGGCCGCTATCGCGATGCCCGCAATGACATTGCAGGCCCGCAATTTGACAATGACCGTCATGCCGCTTTCTGGCGCGGCCTGGCCGACGCCGGGCTGGAAAACTGGAAAGATGCGCGCAGTGAACTGGAAGCGGCTGATGCTGTGCTGTCCCGCTACCCCGAAAGCTGGCGGCTCCATGCGATTGTCGCCGGTGCCACAGCCGCGCTGGAACTGGGGCGCCTTGATCTTGCCGATGCCGCTTTGCAGCGCCTGCCCAAGACCATGCCGCCGGACGTGGCGCTGGAAGCCAGGTTGGGACGAGCCCGCGTTGCTGCGGCGGAAAGCCGTTATGATGCCGCCGTGCCTCAGTTTGCCGCATTGGAAAAAAGCGGCGACGAACGGATCGAGGCGGCCGCGATTTATTATCACACCGAGGCTGCCCTTAACGCAGGGGCGCTGCAGCCCAAACAGGCAATCGAAACGCTGGAGCGGCTGCGCTATCGCTGGCGCGGCGACGGACTGGAATTGAAAACCCTGCGCAAGCTGGCGGCCCTCTATTTCAAGGCGGGCAACTGGCAGAATGGCCTTGGCGCCCTGCGCGTCGCGACCGAAAACTTCACCAGCGAAGCGGCGCGGGCGGCGCATGACGATATGCTGGCCGCTTTCGCCAATCTTTATCTCAAGGGCGGCGCGGACAAAATGTCGCCGATCCAGTCGCTGGCCATTTTCTATGACAATATCAGCCTGACGCCGATCGGTCCGGATGGGGATGAAATGATCCGGCGCATGGCCGACCGCCTGATTGCGGTAGATCTGCTCGGCCCTGCCACCACACTTCTGGCCTATCAGGTCAACAATCGTCTGGAAGGGGCTGCCAAGGCTCAGGTGGCCACCCGTCTGGCTACCGTCCAATTGATGGACGCCAAGCCCGGTGACGCAGTGAACACACTGCGCGATTCCGATATTGCCGGCCTGCCCGAGGAGGTGGCGCATCAACGTCTGATCGTGGAAGCGCGCGCCTTTGCGGCACTGAAGCAATATGACAATGCGCTGGATTTGATCGCAGTGGATCAAAGTGCCGACACGGTGCGCCTGCGGGCAGAGATTTACTGGGACAGCGGCAACTGGGCGGTGGCGGGCCAGAAGCTGGAAGAGATGCTGGCCGGCAAGGCCACGGACGCCGCCGCCCTCAGCGAGAGCGAGCGACTGCAAGCATTGCGGGCCGCCATTGCCTACTCCCTGGCCAATGATGAGAAGAGCCTGGAGCGGCTGGCCATCGCCTTTGCGCCAAAAATTAAGGGTACGCCGGACGCCAGTCTTTTCGCGGTTTTGACCCAGCCCATTGACATGCATGGCTTGGCCTTCCGCGATGCGGCGGCGAAAATCGCCAGCGTGGATACGCTAAAGACTTTTATGATTGAGTTCCAAAAGAAGTTTGCGGTCTCGAAAAGCAGCTAGGACTTCCCTTCAACGCAGCTCGGATCGCTACCCTCCCCGCCAGCGCATGGTTGGCCCTTGACCTTCGCTTCGATGTATGCCAAAAAATTGGCATGAAATCCTTCCCTGTCTTTATGGTTCTTTTGCTCGCCCTGTGGCCTGCCGCGGTGCTGGCCGATGCGTCCTCCAGCAGTTCCGCTTCAGCAAACGGTTCCGCTTCTCTCCAGGACCGGCGTGATATTGCGCGGCGCGCCCCGGTGATGCCGCAGGCGGACGCGGTGGCGATTGCCGTTAAGCGCGTGCCTGGCAAGGTGCTGGCTGCCGCCATAGAAACCAATGATGGCATCCGCACCTGGCAGATAGACATTCTTTCTGCAAAGAGCGGGAAAGTGCGGTTGTGGTTGAATGCCAGCAATGGCGACATTCTCAGAACGGCAGAACGCTGAGAAATAGTTTGGGCCCGGACGCTCTTAGCCCTTCGCTGCCACCAGCGGGCGAAAACCTTCAATCACGGCTTCATAAGTCGGTTTCTTGAAAGGCACGATCAGCTTGGGCAGTTCGTCCAGATCAAACCATCTCCAGGCGGAAAATTCCGGTTCATGGGCGAAGAGATCAATATCGCTGTCCTTGCCGGTGAAGCGGGCAAGAAACCATTTCTGCTTCTGGCCTTTGAACTTGCCCTTGAAAGCCATGCCGATCAGGTGCGCCGGCAAGTCGTAGGTCAACCAGCCCGGCATTTCCGCGATAATCTCAGCCTTATCGGTGCCGGCTTCTTCCTTCAGTTCACGCAAGGCGGCGTCGCGCGGACTTTCGCCCTCATCAATGCCGCCTTGCGGCATCTGCCAGCCTTCCACGGTCTGATCTATGCGCTTGCCGGCAAAAACTTTGCCCGCGGCGTTGACCAGCATGATCCCAACACAGGGACGATAAGGAAGATCGGACATTTGCCGCGAGAATTAGTGCTTTTGCTCGCTGACAATGGCAGATACCGGTACCAGAACAAAGCCGCGCGATTGCAAGGTTTTTGCCCATTGCGCGATCCGCTCGATGGAAACGGGATACAGGAATGCGGTTCCCACCGCACTACCATGTTCGCGAGCAGCGTTTTCCAGTTCCGACAAGCGGCGATCAATTTCCAGCGCCGTCTGGATGGTATCAATATTGACGACGCCGCGGGCGAACGGCGCCGCCAGGCTGCCGGCCGCTTGCGGCGCTATGGACTGGCTGGCATTGCCACCGTCATAAAAATAAAGTCCGCGCCGCGCCAAGGTGGTGAGGACCGGCGCCAGCGAATCGGTGTCCGAAAGCAGGCGGTCCCCCAAAAGATTGGTCACGCCGGCATAGCCGGTGAAGCGGGTCAGCGCCCAGTTGAGGCGCTCGGCATTGGCGCCGCTGCCATTGCCGGTGCGCAAGGTGTGAGGGCCCGGATCGCTGTCGGGAAAATCAAACGGCTACATCGGCACTTCGAGCAACACTTCATGGCCGTCCGCTCGCGCGGCATTGAGCCAGCGCGGCGCGTCAGCGGCATAAGGTAAAAGGCCAACGGTGACAGACGGTGGCAGGCCCGCCAGCGCGGCACCGGTTGCCTTGGCGGAAAGTCCCAGGCCCGTCATCACAATGGCGATCTTGAACTTGCCGGCTGCAGCAGGGGCGGCATAGGCCGTCATGGGCTTTCGGCCGTCATCGGCGATGCGCGGCAATGGACCCAAGGGCGTGTTTTCGATCAGGGCGGGATCGGCAATCAGGGCGCGGCCGGCATATTGCGCCGTGGTGACAGCGGGCGTGGGCGTATCCGGCAAATTCTCCGCCCGCAGCACCGGCGCCGCCAGTGCCGCTGCCGGCGGCGTCAGGTCCAGTCGCACGGAGGCGTGGTGGCCGTTGCCCAGAAGAGTGATGGTCGCCGCCGCCGCCATGACCATGCAGGCGCATGCCGCACCGGTGATGGCAAGGGCGCGCGCGCCCTTGGGCGGCGAGAGGTCGGTATCGGCAACCAGAGCCATGCCTTAAGGAAGCATGGCACGGTTTAAGGGTGGTTAATTTCGGCCCGGATTGCCGCGGCCGGCACGCGGGCCGGCCGGCTGGGTCGCGGTGTCTGCCCCACGTCCACGCCCCTGCCCGCCCGGACCTTGGCGCTGACCCTGACCTGCCGCTTCGGCCGGGCGGGGGCAACCCTCGCCGCCACGCGCAAAGCCGGCGCCCTGCGTCCGGCCGCCAGCGACAGCACGGCCTTGGCTGCCGGCTTGGCCGCCGCGGAAATTCTGGGCGAATTGCTGACCGCCTGCGCCGCGGCCGCCAGCTGCGTCACCGCGCGGGCCACGTCCGGCGCCGCCAAAGCCGCCGCCAAATCCACGGCCACCGTCAGCGCCGCCATTGCGGCCGCCCGCCTGGGCAAAACGGCGGGAGCCGTCGCCGCCTTGGCCAGCCTGACCACCCCGGCCACCTTGCCCGCCGCGGCCGGCGAATTGCCCACCGGCAAACTGTCCGGCGGCGCCATTACCGCGTCCGCTGCCGAATGGGCCGCGGGCAAAACCTGCCCCAATAGGGGGGCAATCAGCACTGACAGTAGCGGCACGCGCAGACGCACCGGCGCTCGGGGCGGTGGTGCCGGATGCGCCGGCTTCGGTGGTTGGCGCTTCGGTGGTGGCAGGCAGATCGGGCTGCGCCGGCATTTCCGGGGCCGGCAGACTGGCGTTGCCCAAAGCCGGGGTCACCACCGCGCAAGGGTTGCTTTCGCTGCAGCCCCCTCGGAGCGGCGAAAGGCTGCTAAGGGGCGGAGAGACCACCGCCACCGTGTCAGGTGCCCCCGCCACTTTGGCCAAGACTGGTCCGGCCGCCATGGCGGCGCCGAGAAAAAGCAGGGCCTGGAAAGACAAGAAGGGCAGGCGGGACACGGCGAACTCCTTTGCAAACCGCGGCCGGAAGGTGGTTGGCCAGATTCCGGCTTCAAGTGGCCGCCGCCAATATCACACCGCCGGGGCCAGGGTTTGTCTGGAGTTTGTCATCCCCGCCATGAACCGGAAATGAAAAGCCCGGCCGCCTTGGGGGCGGCCGGGCTGCCTTTAAGATGGCTGCCTAATTCTTGGCGGCGACAGTGGCGGGGGCCGGGTCGCTGGCTGTGGCCACCGTCATCTTGCCGTTGACCAGATCCAGCGCATAGGAGAGCTGGAAGTCGTCATACTTCTTGCCCGGCGCCGGCTTGATGACCGGAGCGTTGGCGCGCTTGGCCGGCACCGGCTCACCGGCGAGATGGCCGTGCAGGTCGGCTTCGGACTGGCGCGCCAGCTTGGGGATATTGTCCTCATCGCCCTGTGCCACCTGAATATCGGGGATAATGCCCTGAGCCTGGATGGAGTGGCCCGATGGCGTGTAGTAGCGCGCCGTGGTCAGGCGCAATGCACCCGAACCGTTGCTGAGCGGGATGATGGTCTGCACCGAACCCTTGCCGAAGCTGGTCATGCCCACGACGGTGGCGCGCTTGTGATCCTGCAGCGCACCGGAGACGATCTCGGAAGCGGAGGCCGTGCCGGCATTGATCAGCACCACCACCTTCTTGCCTTCGGTGATGTCGCCGCCCTTGGCGTCATAACGCTGCGTGTCGTCAGAGTGACGGCCGCGGGTGGAGACAATCTCGCCGCCAGCCAGGAAATCATCCGAGACCTGGATCGCTTGATCCAGCAGGCCGCCGGGATTGTTGCGCAGGTCAAGGACATAGCCCTTGATGCCAGGGCCGATCTGGCGCTTGAGCTCGCGCACGGCGCGTTCCAGGCCGGGTGCGGTCTGCTGGTTGAAGCCGGGCATGCGGATATAGCCGACATCGCCTTCGCGGCGGAAAGTCGTGGCATCCACCTGCACGTTTGAGCGCTGCAGCGTCACGTCAAACGGCTTCTTCTCGCCTTCGCGGATGATGGTGAGCGTGACCTTGGAGCCGACCGGGCCGCGCATCTTGTCAATTGCTTCGTCCTGCGGCAGACCGATGATGGAGGTGCCGTCCACCGCACCGATCCGGTCGCCGGACTTGATGCCGGCCTTGGCGGCGGGTGTCCCGTCAATCGGCGTCACCACCTTGATGACACCTTCTTCCTGCTGCACCTGCACGCCAACGCCGCCGAACTGTCCGCTGGTGGTGACCTGCATCTCGCCATAGTTGCGGGCGTTCATGTAGGAAGAGTGAGGATCAAGCGAACTCACCATTCCCTGAATGGCGTCACCGATCAGCTCTTTGTCTTCCACGGGACGCACATAGTTTGCGCGCACCTTCTCAAAGGCATCGGAGAAAAGATCGAGTTGGCGATAGGCGCTCGCATCATCGGCGCCCTTGGCGCTCATCACGCCCAGCGCCGCGCCAAATCCCATAACCACACCCATGCCAACAAACGCGATGCGCTTCATTTCTTCGCCTTTCTCAATTCGAGGCTGAGCCAGGGCGCGGGATCGAGCCCTTTTCCGTCACGCCTGAGCTCGAAGTAGAGCCGACCGTCATTGCCGCCGGTTTGCGGCATGACACCGACGGGTTCACCCGCCAGCAGCTCATCGTTCGGACGCACCGTAACCTGTCCCAGCCCCGCCAAGACCAGATCGTAACCGCTGGTTATTTCCAGGATCAAGACATATCCGGACTTATGGTAAGGACCGGCGAATAAAACTTTGCCATCTGCCGGGGCGGAAACCAGCGCCCCGGGCAAGGTTGCGTAAGTTGCACCCAGTCCGGCGCCGGAACCGGCGGGAAGCAAGGTTCCAACCACGGGATTGCGCAAGGTACCCCTTTCCAAGGGCCCAAAGCCGCCGCCAGAGCGGGCCTCCACCGTCACCACGCCTTCGCCGGCGC
>JAFAVT010000280.1 GCA_019242275.1 Alphaproteobacteria bacterium | reverse complement strand
TGGGCCACCGCCTGCTCGACGGTGGCGGCGCGCATCTTTTCCAGCGGCCATTCCCGGAACGGCCCGCCCGAAGCGGTGATGGTCACCAGCTCGGCTTCGCCGGCATCGCCGCCGCCCAGCACCTGAAAGATGGCGTTGTGCTCACTGTCCACCGGGAGCACCGAAGCACCGCTCATCTCCATGGCGGAACGGAATACGGCGCCGGCCGCCACCACACACTCCTTGTTCGCCAGCGCCACCACGACGCCCCGCCTGATGGCGGCCAGTGCCGGCTCGATGGCGGCGGCGCCCATGATGGCGACCATGACGAAGTCTGATGGGCGGGCAGCGGCTTCGATCACGGCAGCACGGCCGGCGGCCACTTCGATGCCGGTGCCTTCAAGGCCGGCTTTCAGTTGGCCAAACAGGCTTTCATCGCCGATCACCGCCAGCTTTGGCTTTAGCGCCCGCGCCTGCTCAATGAGTTTGCCGACATTCCCGCCGGCGGTCAGCGCCGTTACCGGGAAGGCCTCGGCGCCATAAATCTTGCGCGCATGCAGAATCACTTCGGCGGTGTTGACGCCGATAGAGCCGGTAGCGCCAAGGATGGTGACACTACGGCCCGTGACGCCCTCCAGCCCTTCCTCCGGGACCTTGGTGGCGGCGATGGGTTTCATCACGTCTGCCTTCACGACAGGCCTCCGAAGGTCGGATGCAATCCCAAACCGAACACCATGATCGCCAAGGCCACGCTGGCGGCAAATATGGAATCCATGCGGTCCAGAATCCCGCCATGGCCCGGGATCAGGCCGCCGGAATCCTTGGTGTTGAAGCGGCGCTTGACCCAGGACTCAAACAGATCGCCCAGATGCGCGATGATGGAAAGGCCCGCTGCAAAGGCCAGTGAGGGCAGCATCTTCAGGCTCAGCAGCCCTGCGAACATGGCAAAGACCATCAGGGCGGTGAAGGTCCCGCCGATTGTGCCGGCCCAGGTCTTGCCCGGTGACACGGCCGGCCACAACTTTTTGCCGCCAATCAGCTTGCCGAATACCAAAGCACCGGTATCGGTGGACCAGACGATCAGGAACAGGGCGACGATGGTCCAGGTACCTTGCGCGGCGGTGGGAAAAGCCCGCAAACCCGCCAGGGCAAGAGCCGGAAGGCCCAGATACAGCACGCCAAATGCGTGCCATAAGGGGTTGTCGTCCCGCCGCCGCGCCATCACGAAGGCGGCAACCGCGCCCCCTACAATCAGCACCAGAGCGACCGGGAACTGGTGCAGCATCAGGGCCATCACCGCCAGTGCGATGCTCACGCCCGTAATGGCTGTTTGAATATGAAGCGGTTTGCGGTCGGCGATCCGGCGCTGTTCCGGCGAGCGCACCAGGCGGTGCCATTCCCGGGCGCCGAACACCATCGCCAGCACCGTCATGGCGGCAAACAGTTCCGGCACCGGCGCGACGGCAAGCACCAATGCAATGAACGCCATGAAGAGGCCAAACAGCACGCGCAGCACACCTTCGCTTGCCGGCACCGACAGACCGCTGTGCTGCTGTTGCATGCTCACGCCACGGCTTCCGCATTGAGAGCGCCAAAGCGGCGCTCGCGCTGGGCAAAAGTCTCCAGTGCCTTGGCCAGTTGAGCGCGGCCGAAATCCGGCCAAAGCACGTCCAGGAACAGAAGCTCCGCATAAGCCGACTGCCACAGCAGAAAATTGGAAAGCCGGCGTTCGCCCGAGGTGCGGATAATGAGATCGGGCTCCGGCAAGGCACTGGTGAACAGACGGCTGGCGAAAAGTTCGGGCGTGATGGTTTCCGGATCAAGCCGGCCATCGCGGGCGGCACGGGCCAATTCACGGGCGGCGGAAGCAATTTCCTCCTGCGCGCCATAATCGAAAGCAAAAGTGAGATTGAGGCCCTTATTGCCGGCCGATCGCTTCTCCGCATCCTCGATCATGCCATGGATGTCGCCGGCGACACGGCCGCGGTGACCGATGATGCGGATGCGACAGCCCTTTTCGACCAGCTCGTTCATGTCGCTGTTGAAATAGCGGCGGAACAGGCCCATCAGGGCGCCGACTTCGGCCTTGGGCCGCTTCCAGTTCTCGGATGAGAAGGCAAATAGGGTCAAATTCTCAAGGCCGATGTCCACTGCGGCGCGCACCGTTTCGCGCACCGCCGCCACGCCCGCCACATGCCCAGCCTCGCGCGGCAAGTGGCGCTTTTTCGCCCAGCGGCCATTGCCGTCCATAATGATGGCGACATGGCGGGGAAGGATGGCGGGCTCGGAACTCATCAGACCTGCATGATCTCCTGCTCCTTGGCATGGAGCGCGGCGTCAATGTCTTTAATATGACCGTCGGTGAGCTTCTGCAGCTCATCGGCCTTGGTGTGCTGCTCGTCCTGGCCGATCTTGTGATCCTTCTCCAGTTTCTTGAGCAGGTCGTTGCCGTCGCGGCGGACATTGCGAACGGCAACACGGGCGGCTTCGGCATATTTGGCCGCCAGCTTGGACAGTTCCTTGCGCCGTTCCTGGTTCAGTTCCGGCAGCGGAATGCGTAGCAACTGACCGTCCATTTGCGGGTTGAGGCCCAGCCCCGCATCCCGGATGGCCTTGTCCACCGCCTTGGCCAGGCCCTTGTCCCAAACCTGCACCGTGATCATGCGGGCTTCCGGGGTGGCGATGGAACCGACCTGGTTGATCGGCACCATGTTGCCATAGGCCTCGACCTTTACCGGGTCGAGCAGGGCGGCATTGGCCCGGCCGGTGCGCAGGCCCGCCAATTCCGTCTTCAGGGTCGCCACCGCCCCGTCCATGCGGCGATTCATGTCGTCCTTGCTGTAAGCGTCGGCCATGTCCTTCTCCAGCGCTCCGATTCTCTAACTGGTCGCGCACCTTACCGGAAAACCGCTTCACACTTTTCCGGGGCCGCTTCCCGAGCGAATCCTACCCCAAATCGCGGGTGGGGCTCACTTTTCTTCAATAATGGTGGCGCGCCCCTTGCCGGCCAAGACCTGGGCCAGGGCGCCGGGATCGCCCAGCGAAAACACCAAAATGGGAATGCCATTTTCCCGGGAAACCGAGATGGCCGATGCATCCATTACCTTAAGGTCCTTGGCTAAGACCTCGTGATAGCTGAGAGAATCATAACGAACGGCCTTGGGGTCCTTTTTGGGGTCGGCACTATAGACCCCGTCCACCTGGGTCGCCTTCATCATGGCATCGCAGCCCATTTCCGCTGCCCTGAGGGCTGCGGCGGTATCGGTGGTGAAAAAGGGGTTGCCGGTGCCCGCCGCGAAAATCACCACCCGCCCCTTTTCCATATGGCGGATGGCGCGGCGGCGGATATAGGGCTCGCAGACATTGTTCATGGCGATGGCCGACTGCACCCGAGACGGCACCCCGGCCCGCTCCAGGCCGGCCTGCAGGGCGAGCGCATTCATCACCGTCGCCAGCATGCCCATGTAGTCGGCGGTGGCGCGATCAATGCCCTTGGCCGAGCCGGCCAGGCCACGGAAGATGTTCCCGCCCCCCACCACCATGCAGAGCTGGATGCCAGTCGCCGCCGCCTCGGCCACGTCCTTGGCGATGCGGTCGACCGTGGCGACGTCGATCCCCTCGGCCAGGATGCGCAGCGGC
>JAFAVT010000223.1 GCA_019242275.1 Alphaproteobacteria bacterium | reverse complement strand
ATATTCTGTTTCTGGATAATGCCGGCAACGAGGCCTGGCCGATCACGGCCACCACCTTCGCCTTGATGTACAAAAACCCTTCTGACCCGGCTGCCAGCAAGGCGGCGCTGAACTTCTTCCAGTGGGGCTTTGAGAAGGGCGACAAGTTGGCGTTGGGCTTGGATTACATCCCCCTGCCGGACGTGGCCGTGAAGGCTATCCAGACCAGTTGGCACGGCATTCAAGGATCAGGCTACTGAAGCCCCGAACCTAAATGGACAAACTGGAAAGGGCGGCTTCGGCCGCCCTTTTTTCTTGGCATCATATGCTAACAGAGGTTATTTCACCGACTTAAGGTCTTGCGCGTTAATATAACGTAGCTTATATAGCCGCCGTGGAAAGTCTGCAACGCGACCCAATTTTCCTGCTCCACGACGTGGCGCGCATCATGCGTACCCGCTTCGACCAGTGGGCCAGAGCCTACGGCATGACGCGGGCGCAAGGGGTGATCCTGGTTCGACTGGAACGCCAACCCGGCATTTCCCAAAACGAATTGGCGGCGATCTGTGAGGTTGAACCTATCACGGTCGGCCGCCTAGTTGACCGGCTGGAAGTGCGCGGCCTGATTGAACGCCGAGGCGACCCGTCCGACCGGCGCGTGCGCCGCCTGCATCTGCTGCCGGCGGCTAAACCTGTGTTAGCCGACATCCAGGTTTACAAGGCGGAACTCACACACATGCTTTTCGACGGGATTGCACCACAAGCAGTCGAAAGCATGGTTGATACGTTGCTGCATATGAAGAGCAGGCTCACGATGGAAGCCGACGACGACACGGTCGCCGCGGCGGGAGGATAGAATGTCGGCGGTATCTTCCGGCGGCTATGTGCCATCCCGCGCCAATGACGAAGGTTGGGCGGAAAGGCGCCGCATGTTACTGCGCCGGGTGCTGATGATCGGCGGCGTGGCGGTGTTCGCCGTCATTGCCGGCGCCATTTATCTGTGGGGCGGGCGCTATATCGGCAGCGACGACTCTTATGTTCATGCCAACAAGCTAATGGTTTCCACCGACGTTTCGGGACTGGTTGCCACCGTCAATGTCAAGGAAGGCCAGAAGGTGAAGGCGGGCGACGTCCTCTTCACCCTCGATCCCAAACCGTTTCAGATTGCGCTCGACAACGCCAGGGCGGCTGTCGCCAGTGTTGTGCAAGATGTGGAAAGCACACGCGCACAATATCGCGCCACCCTGGCCCAGATTGCCGCGCAACAGGCACAGGTCATCGCCAATCAGAAAACTTTGGATCGCTATGAGGCGCTGACCCGGGAAAATGCCATCGCCCCGATGCAGGTGGATGCGGCCCGGGCCGCCCTGCTGTCATCGCAGGCGACGGTGGCGTCGCTGCGCCAGACCGCGGCTACGACGCTGGCCAAGCTGAACGGCGACATCAACACACCGGCTCAGCGTACGCCGGCCTACAAGAAGGCTCAGGCCGCGGTGGACGAGGCGCAGCGCCAGCTTGATCACACCGTGGTCAAGGCACCCTTTGACGGTATCGTCAGCGAGGTTGATGCGCTGCAGCCAGGCACATTGGTGATCTCGGCCATGAGCGCCTTTACCACCACCAGCGCCGTCGGCCTGATCGGCGACAAGACCTGGATCGAAGCCGACATGAAGGAAACCGACCTCACCCATGTCCATCCCGGAGCCCCGGTGGACATCAAGATTGACACCTATCCCGGCTGCAATTGGAGCGGCCACATTGACACGCTCAGCGCCGGCAGCGATTCCAGCTTCTCGGCGCTGCCGGCGGAAAACGCCAGCGGCAACTGGGTCAAGGTGGTTCAGCGCATTCCTGTGCGCATAGCAATTGACAGAAGCACGTGTGACGTGCCGTTGCGTTCGGGCATGAGCACCGTGATTTCCATAGACACCGGCAAACGCCGCTGGCAGCGGCTGTTGGACCAGTAGGAGCGGCGAGGGGAATGAACGCCGTCCATCATCCGCACGAAGCCCACGTCTATGACAATAAGCTCGCCGAATGGGCGGTGCTCATGGGGTCAATGGCGGGTGTGCTGATGCAGGCATTGGACACCACCATCGTCAATGTTGCACTGCCCTATATGGAGGGCAGCCTGTCTGCTTCCCGCGACCAGATTACTTGGGTCCTGACTTCCTACATCATTGCCGCCGCCATCATGACGGCGCCGGTGGGCTGGCTGGCGGCGCGCTTCGGCAAGAAGAACCTGATCATCACTTGTATCGCCGGCTTTACCCTGGCTTCAATCCTGTGCGGGGCCTCGCAGAGCCTGACCCAGATGGTGGCCTTCCGACTGATTCAGGGCATGTTTGGCGCCGCCCTGGGTCCTCTCTCGCAGGCCATCATGCTCGATATGTATCCGCCGCAGAAGCGGGGCA
>JAFAVT010000100.1 GCA_019242275.1 Alphaproteobacteria bacterium | reverse complement strand
TGTGGCGGAGTTCTGCATCAGCTCGAGCACCCGCTGACAGGATGGCACGCGCTGCTGGAGGTGCTGGAACCCAACGGTGTGATGCGCATCGCGGTTCACAGCCAGCGTGCGCGCATGCAATGGCGTGATATTCAGCAGCGGGTTCGGGAGAAAGGTTTTGACGCCAGCGACAAAGGCATCCGCGCCGCACGGGATTGGCTGAAAAGTCTTAAGGATCCCAGCCTGAGACCGCTGCTGGAGAAGCCGGAATTCTTCACCATGGGCGGCTGCCGCCACCTGCTGTTTCCCGCCACCGAAAATCCTCTCTCCCCGGCGCAGATTGCCGACTTCCTGCGCCGAAACACCCTTTCCTTGATTGGGCTCGAGGTCCCCGCCCTCACCCTTGCCGCCTATCGCGCCCGTTTCCCCGAAGATGCGGCAGCGACCGATCTCGACAATTGGGCCGCCTTCGAGCAAGAGAACCCGGAAAGTTTCGCCGGCATGATCCAGTTCTGGGTGCAATTGCGCGGCTGACAAGAGGATTGCACGATGGCGTCCGAATGGGACCGCCTTTACGAGGAAGCGCGCCGCCTGCATCAGGCGGGAAAGCGGGACGAAGCGCTGGCCCGCTATCATCAGGTTATCGCCGGCAACCCCGGCCATGGCGGCGCCATGCACATGATGGGCCTGATTGCCTTTGAAATCGGCCGCACTGACACGGCCGTGGATCTGCTGTTGCAAGCAGCGGTGCTGGACCCCCTGGTGGGATCGGTACATTCCAATCTGGGCCTGGCGCTTATGGCCCGCGGCCGCGTCAAGGCGGCCGAGGAAAGCTTTCGCCGCGCGCTCATTCTCTCACCGCAGGCCGAGACTCATGCCAGCCTGGGCAAGTTGCAGTTGGGCCAGGGGCGATTCAAACAAGCCGTGGAGAGTTTCCGCGCCGCGCTGGCACGCAATGCCGGGCTGACCGACGCGCAGACCGGCCTGGCGGAAGCCTTGTGGAAGCTGGGCGAGGTCAAGGAGGCAGAAGCCGCCTACGAAAAGGCGACGCAGCTTTCCCCCGGCAGTGAGAACCTGGCTCATCTTGCCTTGATGGCCTTCTCTCGGGGCGATGCGGCAGTCGCGCTCGACCGCATCGGCCAGGCGCTCACGGCCGGCGAGACGGTGACGGCACGCAAGATTTTCGCCACGATCGTGGCGCGGCTGCGCTTTGAACAGGATGACGCCCAAATGCGGGCCGTGGTGACACGGGCGCTGGAGGAAGGCTGGGCCCATCCGGCGGCGTTGCTGCCGCCGGCCGCCCGCCTGGTGAGACTCAGGCTGCGCGGCGGCGGCAACATCGCCACCGATGAATTGCTGCAATTGATGCTGATCAGTGGTCCTAATATCGATTCGGAACTGGAAGGCATGCTGACTGCGCTAAGACGCCATTTGTTGGCGCAGCCGCAAAATCCTGATCTTTCTTTCATGGCGGCTTTGGCGCAGCAATGCTTCATCAACGACTATGTTTGGGCGGAAGACGAAGGCGAACGCGAACGCGCCGAAAAACTGGCGCAGGAAATCGAAGCCGCACTGGCGGCCGACGAGATCGTGTCCGCCCATGCCCTGCTGGTGGTGGCCAGCTATATTCCGCTGAGCAGCCTTGCGCAGGCCGAGCGCCTGCTGGAGCGGGCCTGGCCTGATCCGCTGGAGCCGCTGCTGCGCCAGCAGATTGAAGAACCGGCGGATGAGAAACGGCTGGCGCAGACTTTGCCGGCGTTGACGCCGATTGATGATGGCGTCAGCCGGCGGGTGCAGGTCCAATATGAAGAAAATCCCTATCCTCGCTGGCTGAAACTGGAGCGCGGCGAAGCGCCCCGCCCGCTGGCGGTTTATCTCGGCATGCATTTTCCGGGGTTCGCGGCAGAAAAATTGCCTCTTCTGCCCGATATGCTGTTTGCCGGTTGCGGGACTGGTCGCTTTACTTTGGAAATGGCGCATGACCATCCCGCCGCCAGCCGCCTGGCCGTTGATCTTTCCCGCGCCAGTCTGGGCTATGCCGCTCGCAAAGCACGCGACGAAAGTGTGATGGTGGAATTCGCGCAAGCCGACATTTTGCGCATGCCGGAAACCAAGAAACGCTTTTCCATGATCGAATCCAGCGGCGTGCTGCATCATATGGCAAAGCCGTTTGAAGGCTGGAAGGCGCTGCTGGCCTGCCTTGTTCCCGGGGGGGTGATGCGGGTTTCGCTTTACAGTGCCCTGGCGCGCCGGCCGGTTGCGCAGGCGCGGGCCTGGATCGCCGCGAATGGATTTGCGCCCACGCCTGGCGATATCCGCAAAGCCCGGCAAAAGCTGTTAACCGAGAAACCCGGCGAGGCTTCGCTATTCCTCGCCTCGCCCGATTTTTACAGCATCAGCGAATGCCGCGACTTGCTTTTTCATACCGAAGAGCATGCTCTGACACTGCCGGAGATTGCCGGCTTCCTGAAAGAAAACGGTCTGGTCTTTCTCGGCTTCGAGATCGGAGAGGATGTATTGGGTGCCTATCGCGCGCGTTTCCCCGATGATCCGGCCGCGGCGGACCTGGACAATTGGGCGGCGTTCGAGAGCGAGCATGACGCCCTGTTCGCCGGCATGTACCAGTTCTGGGTGCAAAAGCCTTAAGGCCGTTTCCCGGAATGGGACAGGCACCAACGGAAACGATGCGGCGCACAGCCCGTTTTCTCAGAGAACCCCGGCATCCGGTTTGCATCATGACGGATATGATGTTCCAGCGTGAACCCGTGCAGCTTCCGCCCGTGGCGGAAAGACGGCCCAAAGGTCGCCGCCGCGCTCTCAAGGGTGCGCTGGTGGTGCATAGCGGGGGGCGCTTCTCCTTTCCCTGCACCATTCGCAATCTTTCCGACAATGGCGCCCGCATTGCCTTCAAGAAAGGTCAGATGATGCCGTCGGATTTCTATCTGGTGGATACCTGGGCTGCCCGCGGCCACCATGCCCGCATCGCCTGGGTCACAGCCACGGAAGCCGGTCTTTCCTTCTCCAACTCTTTTGACATGAACGCCATCACCGATCCGGCGCTGGGCTATCTCAAGCGATTCTGGGATCAGCGCATGGTGTAAGGCGCGAACCGCTTTAGTTTGATAGCCCCGTAGCAAGCGCTGGGTCGAGATTCTTTCCGGCATTCAGCAATTCATAATAGGCGAGCGGATGGGCCGGAGGTTTGTAACCCTTCGGGTAAGGCAGCTTCGCAAAGCTTTGAAAATAGGCAAGACAGGCGTCGCGCCACCACTGCGCTTCCGCTTGCTGGATGGCAAGATAGCGGGCGGTAAGATTGAAACGTTCGGAATCCACCTTGCCTTTCAGCCCGGCCCATTCCGCCCGCATCTTTTTTACGGCATCAACGCCGCCGGTATAGCGAACGACCAATTCGTCCCACAGGCTGCGGCCGGTTGAGAGTTTTTCGTTCCAGCCGACATGATGAAACCAGAGCAGATAATCCAGATTGGATTTGTCGGCGAACTTCGCCGCCACCTGCGGCGCATATTGCTCCAAGGCATTACTGCCGGTAGCGGTGCGGTTAAAGCCCAACCCCGCTCCATCGGCGTGGTGGTAATAGGGCGCCTTCCAGTCGGGCCGATTGCCGATATCGTCCCAGGGCGCCGGACCGTAATGGGTACCATGACCCATGATCAGGTTAAGCCCCAGCGGCGTCATGTAATCCACCACCGCCTGGCGTGAGGCCATCATCATGGCGACCGAAGTCTGCACCACTTTTGGATCATTGCCGAAAGTCTGGCGCACCCACTCCTCGGCCACAGCGCGGGATGAAATTTCCGGCTTCCATGCCATGCGGCCGAAGACGTACCAGTTGGCCTGGTTGAAGATGGAGCCGGACCAGGTGGGATCGGTACCGGTGTTGGCGACGCCCGCCATGCCGGTGAGAGCGTTGCCGAACAGTTCGCCATCAATCACCTTGGCCACGGTCGAGCCGGGGCCTTTGGCAAAGGTGTCGGACTTCAGCGTCTCCTCATAGAGCGGGCCTAGATAGGCCAGGTGAGTGGCGAAGCCGAGATATTCCTTGGTGATCTGCACTTCCAGCATGGCGTTGGTCTTAGGGATGGCGCCGAACAGGGGGCTAAAGGGTTCGCGCGGCTGAAAGTCCAGCGGTCCGTTCTTGATCTGCACTAGGACATTGGCGTCGAACTTGCCGTCAATCGGCACAAACTCTTTATAGGCCTGCTTCGCACGGTCTTCGCGGTTGTCGGGCGAATAGACAAAGGCGCGCCAGATCACCACGCCGTTATGCGGCGCCAAGGCACGGGCCATCACATTGGCGCCGTCCGCCTGGGTGCGGCCATAATCCTGCGGACCCGGCAGGCCTTCGGAATTGGCCTTGACCAGAAAGCCGCCGAAATCTGGTATGGCCCGATAGATCGTGTCGGCTTCCTCTTTCCACCAGGCGACTACGGCGGGGTCGAGCGGATCGGCGGTCTTGAGGCCGCCAAGCTGGATCGGCGCGGTGGACAGCACCGAGAGATAGACCTTGATGCCATAGGGCCGAAAGACATTAGCCAGCGCCGCAACTTTGCGCAGATATTCGGGGCTGAAGATGCGCAAATCGGCATTGACGTTGTTCAGGACCGCGCCATTGATGCCGATAGAGGCGTTGGCGCGGGCATAGTCGGTATAGCGCTTGTCGAGTGCCGGGAGTTGCGACCAGTTCCACAGTGACAGGCCGGCATAGCCGCGCTCGGAGGTGCGGTTGAGATTGTCCCAGTGGTTGAGCAGGCGCAGCTTTGTCTTCGGGGCGGAAACAATGTCGAGATTGGATAAAGACTGGCCCGTTTGCATTAGCCGCAGGTAGGCGAAAACGCCATACAGGACGCCGATATCGCGATTGGCGGCGATTGCAATGGCCTTGTGACCTTCCAGCGTGACACTGCGGATGACATAGCCTTCGTCACCGGCGGCGGAAAGATCGAGATGAAGCCCTGCTATCGCCCGCGAAGAACTTGGCGTGCCGATTACCACTGCTCCGTCGCCCAGCGAACAGCAGCGCAACACTGAGTTACCAAGAAGCTCGACAACACCTTGTTGAAGCTCGGCTGCCGCAGCTTCAAGAGTGACAGATGACAGCACCGTCCCAGGAACCCAAACCGCATTAGCGGCTCGATAGGCCGCGCGGTGAGCCGCGTCTACCGGCTTATAGCGCAGCCAGAGGTCATAACCGTTCTCCGCCAGCGCTGGCGCGGACATCCCAAGCAGGCAGGCAAAAGCGATTGCGATGTGGCGAAGCGTGGCCATGGCCTTCCTGACCGTTCTTGTCTTTGCCGCAGCCTATCGCCTTCTTGACAGGCTAGGAATGGCCCCGGATGGTAGCGGCCTCATAACAGTAATGGAAACGGCTACCGGGTATGGCATCGGCGATCTATCCCAGCCTGAAAGACAAGCATGTCGTCATCACCGGGGGCGCATCCGGCATCGGCGAAGGACTGGTGACAGCTTTCGCCAAACAGGGCGCCCGCGTCAGCTTCTGCGACATCCTGGAAAATGAAGCGAAGGCGCTTGCCGAAAAGCTGGCCGGATCAGCACACGAACCGCATTTCACCCGCGTGGACCTCACTGATCTGGCGGCGCTGGAAAGCTGGCTTTCCGCCATCGGGCCGGTGGATGTGCTGGTCAACAATGCCGGCAATGATGACCGCCACACCCTGGAGAATCTGACGCCCGCCTATTGGGACGACCGGATGGCGATCAATCTGCGCCATATGCTGTTCGCGGTGAAGGCGGTGGCGCCGGGCATGAAGGCGAAGGGTGGCGGCGCCGTCATCAATTTCGGCTCAATCTCCTGGCATCTCGGCCTTAAGGGCCTGATGATCTATGAGACCGCCAAGGCCGGCATCGAAGGGATGACCAAGGCATTGGCCCGCGAGTTGGGCGAAGACAATATCCGCGTTACTTGCGTCGTACCGGGTAATGTCCGCACGCCACGTCAGCTTAAATGGTACACGCCGGAAGGTGAAAAAGAGATCGTGGACGCTCAGGCACTGAAAGGCCGGCTGGTGCCGGAAGATGTGGCGGCGCTTGTGCTGTTTCTGGCTTCCGACGACGCCCGTCTCTGTACCGGTCATGAATATTGGATAGATGCGGGCTGGGGCTGAGATGACCACCCCAAAATGCATCTGGCCGCTGGCCGCAAGGTTGGGCGAAGGGCCGCTCTGGTGGCAGGGCGGCGTCTGGTTCACCGACATCAAGCAGAAGCGCATCCATCGCTTCGATCCCCTAACCAAGGTCGGCAAGTCCTGGGACGCGCCGGCCGAGCCCGGCTTTTTGGCGCCTGTCACCGATGGAACCTTCATCGCCGGCCTCAAGACCGGATTGCACCGTTTTGTGCCGGAAAGCGGCGCTTTCACCTTGATTACCGAAGTCGAGCCCGATCTTCCCGGCAATCGCCTCAATGACGGCGCGGTGGATGCGCAGGGACGCCTATGGTTTGGCTCGATGGATGATGAAGAAGCGGCGCAGTGTGGTTCGCTTTATTGCTTCGCGCGCGGCAAGCTCATCAAGGCGGATCCGGATTATCTCATTACCAATGGCCCTACCTTCAGCCCGGATGGTAGGCGCCTCTATCACACTGACACGCTGAAAAAGGAAATCTACGTCTTCGATCTGGCTGACGATGGCGCACTGTCGAACAAACGGCTGTTCGCCGCCATTGAGGACGGCGCCGGCTATCCTGACGGGCCGGTGGCCGATAGCGAAGGCTGCATCTGGAGCGGCTTGTTTGGCGGCTGGGGTGTGCGCCGCTACGCGCCCGATAGAAGGTGGCTGCAAACGGTTGATCTGCCGGTGGCCAATGTTACCAAAGTGGCTTTTGGCGGCGATGACCTCTGCGATGTCTATGTCACCACGGCTTGGAAAGGCTTGGATGATGCGGCGCGAAAGGCGCAGCCCTTGGCCGGCGGCCTTTTCCATTTCCGCAGCACGGTACCTGGGCTGAAGCAGAATGCGTACAGGCCCTGAATGGAATTGCGGTGATGGATGCGATTGAGCATTGGCCGCGTGAATTCATCGGCAATCCACCACTTGAAACGATCGTTAATGGAGATGGTACGCGCCGCCTTCACTTCGTCCGCCGCGCCGATGGGGCAGTGGTATTCTTTATCCAAGAACTGCGCCGCATGGAGACGGAGGGACAGGAATTTCTAGTTTGGTATCCGGGACAAAAAAGCGGACTTTACCCGGATTTGACAACTGCCAAACAAGACGCTGAGCGCATTATTTCGTGGCTAAGAATACCAGATTAGGCGCCTCTACGGCTTGCGCCCTGATAGCGCTATCAATAGGCTGATTTTTACCGGCAGGGATAACGCCGAACGGGAGTTGGGGATCGTCATGGCCGAAACCAATCCGCGCCTTGTCATGGGCCTGGCGTTCATCGCCTCATTGGGCGGCCTGTTGTTCGGCTACGACACCGCGGTGATCTCCGGCGCCGTCAGCGCCATTGACCACAATTTCATCGTCCCGCGCGGATTGCCGGAAGCGGCGCGCGACTCGCTGTCAGGTTGGGCGGTGTCCTCGGCCCTGCTGGGCTGCGTCATCGGCGCCTTTATTGGCGGACCGATTTCGAACGCTTTGGGCCGCAAAGGCGGACTGATCGTAGCAGCGCTGATGTTCTTGCTGGGCTCGCTGGGCTCGGCAGTGCCGGAATTCGGTCTTGGTCCCATCGGCGGGATGGGGCCGGCGGCGCTGACGCCTTTTATCCTCTATCGCATCATTGGCGGCATTGGTGTTGGCCTCGCCTCCATGCTGGCGCCGCTGTACATCGCCGAGATTTCGCCTCCGGCAGACCGCGGCCGCATGGTGACGCTACAACAGATCGCCATCGTGGTGGGGATCACTTTGGTCTATTTCGTCAACTGGGCAATTGCCTCTCAGGGCGATGAGCACTGGGGCCTTTCGGTCGGCTGGCGCTGGATGCTGGCCTCGGAAGCGATCCCTGCCCTGCTGTTCCTTTTCCTGCTGCTGTTCGTGCCGGATTCGCCGCGCTGGTACACGCTGAAGGGCGAAAAAGACAAAGCTCTGGCTGTGCTGCGGCGCCTCAGTGATGAATTCACCGCTCGCGCCACTCTGGCGGAGATCGAAGCAACGCTCGTGGAACGCACCCGCCCCCTTTTCTCCTTCGGCGGCAAGGTAATCTTCATCGGCATCATGCTGTCGGTGTTTCAGCAATTTATCGGCATCAATGCGGTGCTCTATTATGGGCCGCAAATGTTCCAGAATGCCGGCTTCTCCACCAATGTCGCCCTGTTGCAGACCGTGGTGGTGGGCATCGCCTTGCTGGTCTTTACCCTGGTGGCGCTGGTGACGGTGGACCGCTGGGGGCGCAAGCCTCTTCTTATTCTTGGCGGTCTCATTCAGGCTGTGGCCATGTTCGCGCTGGGGGCGCAATTCGCCGCCCACGCCACCAATGCCGGACCCCTGATCGCCGCCGTCGCTTATATTGCCGGCTTTTCACTCTCTTGGGGGCCGGTGACCTGGGTGATGCTGGCGGAAATCTTCCCCAACTCGATCAAGGGCAAGGCCATGGCCATCGCCGTGGCGGCGCAATGGATTGCCAACCTTTTCATTTCCTGGTCGTTCAAAATTCTGGACGGCTCCAGCGCCCTCAACGCCATCGCCAACCACGCCATCGCCTATTGGATTTACGGCGCGATGAGCATCCTGGCCGCCCTGTTCGTCTGGTGGCTGGTGCCGGAAACCAAGCAGCACAGTCTGGAAGCGATAGAAGGTTTCTGGGATCGCCGCTAACTTTCGCGCAAGGGTTTGATGACAGCGGCAATATCTTCCTCGCCAAGCCCTGCTTCCACCGCATCAAGATAGCGGCGGCGGGCGGCGGCGGCACTGTCCAGGGTGATGCCGACGCTTGCAGCCTGGCCCATCATATAGCCCAGATCCTTGGCCAGCAGCGATGTAAAGAAATTGGGCGAGAAATCGTCCGCGGCCATCCGCGCCGCCACGGTCTTGATCAAGGGACTG
>JAFAVT010000345.1 GCA_019242275.1 Alphaproteobacteria bacterium | reverse complement strand
GCCGGCCAACCGCCCGCCGCCCCTAGTGATGAGCAGCCCGGCTTACCAGGATGGCGGGGTCATTCCGGATAAATACACTCAGAAGGCACCGCAACCTTCGCCTTCGATCCCGTTCACTTGGACCGGTACCCCGCCCGGCACGCAGAGCTTTGTGCTGATTCTGCATGATCTCGACGTGGTGACCAACAAGACCATGACCGACAGCCTGCACTGGCTGGCCTGGAATATTCCGGCCACCGCCACGGCACTGCCGGAAGGGGTGCCCAACGTCGGAAGCCTGCCGGACGGCACTGTTCAGCTTACCCACCGGGGCACAGTGGGCTTTGTTGGTCCCGGCTGGCCCGGTCCTACCAGCTATCACCACTACATCGCCGAACTCCTGGCGCTGGATACCAAGCTTCCGCTTCCCACCACCACCACCCGCGAGGCGGTGATGGCGGCCGTCGAAGGCCACATTCTTGGCCGGGCAGCGCTGGAAGGCCGCTTCCATCGCTGAATTGGCAAATACAAACAGCAGTGTCGGAGAAGAACCTGATGAAGCGCATAATGTTTGCGGTAGCGATGTTGACACTTGCCGGTGGGACCTCCGTGGGCCAAACGCCGCCGGCCGCGCCGCCGATCAAGGCTGTCGGGATGACTCTTTCCAGCCCGGATTTCCAGGACGGCGGCATCCTACCCGATCAGTTCACCAGCAAGGTGAATGTCGCGGGCCAACCGCCCAAGGCGGTGTCGCCGGCCCTAAACTGGACTGGAACGCCAGCCGGCACCCAGAGCTTTGTCCTGATCATGCATGATCTGGATGTGGATGTCGGCAAGGGAACCGGCGACAATCTGCATTGGCTGGCGTTCAACATTCCCGCCAGCGCCACTTCGCTGCCGCAGAATGTCCCCACCACGGCGATGCTGTCCGACGGCACCATTCAGCCCCGCAACGGCCGGGCCAACGGCTTCCAGGGCCCCGGAGCGCCGGCCCCGATCTATCATCATTATGTCTTCGAGATCTGGGCGCTGGACAGCAAGCTTGCCCTCACGGACACCGCCTCTCGCGACGACGTGCTGAAGGCAATGGATGGGCATGTCCTGGACAAGGGCATGCTGGTGGCGCGCTTTCACCGCTGACCATCGAAGAAAAAGCCCCGAGCCGTGTCCGCGGTCCGGGACTTTGCATTTGCTCCAGCGTTACATCTTTTTCGCGGTGAAGATCATGCTGGTGCCCTTCAGCTTGTTTTCGGATTTGATGCTCAGACTCTTGCCGTCAGCCGACGGCGTGGTGGTATAAACCGCGATCGGCTTGCCGCCGCGCATGTCGGTTTCCACCACCGACTTGCCGGCCATCTTCACCGAAACCATGTCGGTGCCCGGATCGCCCTTATAGGGCGCCGGCGTCCCATCCAGCTTGGCGGAGTAGCTTTGGCCGGCGGGGGTGGACATGCTCAGCATGCCACCTCCGCTTTTGTAGGTGATGGTCAGGCCATTGTCGGAGATTCCGGAATAGCTGGCGACATGCCACGAACCGGACATCGGATGGCTGCCCTTGGCGCCCGGCGCCGCCCGCGTCAGCATCACCTTGCCTGTCACCGGCGTGGTGCTGGCGCTGGTGTCGGTAAAGCTTTGGGTGGCGCTCTTGCCATCCGCCGCGATCACCGTCTCGGTCGTGGTCACCGTTTTGCCGCCCTTCTTGTCCACTTCCGTGACCTTATGATCTCCCAGCGTGACGGCGGCGCTGTCGAAATAGGGACTGCCTTTGACTGCCTGGTCCTTGCCATCCGCCTTGATGTTGAAGGCCGGCGTGCAGGTTTTGCAGGAGAAATTGCCGCCCCCGACGACATAGACGTCCGGTTTCTTCGGCAGCTTGGTGGAGCCCAGATCGGCCTTCCAGGTGCCGTCAATTCCGTCTGCCAAAGCAGGAAATGAGAAAAGCGCAAGCGCAGCAGCGCCGGTGACTATAGCTTTCATGAAAATGCCCCTTTGCCCAACAGCGCGCCGAAAATGGTGCGCCTGCCTACAAGGCTAGCACCGCCGGGAGTTTGCCCTTGTGACGAAACTTTTAACTTTGCCTATATGCTTCTTGAGCAAGGCCGCCCAAGCGGCAATAGTCGCGCCGCTTCAAACGCTTCCGCACGGGTACTGGACCGGAGGGAGGGGGAGAGGTGCAATTACATCGGTTCGAATAGGCGAGGCCATGACCACATTCGATAAATCCCGGCTTCCCAGCCGCCATGTCACCGAGGGACCGGAGCGGGCGCCGCATCGCTCTTACCTCTATGCAATGGGCCTCACCACCGAGCAGATCCACCAGCCGCTGGTGGGGGTGGCGACTGCCTGGAACGAGGCCGCCCCCTGCAACATCTCGCTGATGCGCCAGGCCCAGGCCGTGAAGAAAGGTGTCGCCGCCAAGCACGGCACCCCGCGCGAATTCTGCACCATCACCGTCACCGACGGTATCGCCATGGGCCATGCCGGCATGAAGTCGTCGTTG
>JAFAVT010000319.1 GCA_019242275.1 Alphaproteobacteria bacterium | reverse complement strand
CGCATACTGGAAAAAGCTTTTCGCTTTGGCGGACACCCATGATTTCATCGTTCTGGCGGATGAATGTTACGCCGACATCTATTTCGGCGAGCCGCCGGCATCCGCGCTGCATCTTCGCAAGGACCAGGACTTCTCCCGCCTTCTCGCCTTTCATTCCCTCTCCAAGCGTTCTGGCCTTCCTGGCCTGCGTTCCGGCATGGTGGCGGGCGAAACACACCTAATCGAAAAGCTGCGCGCCTTCCGCAATGTGGCGGGACCGCAGGTGCCCACACCCATTCTTGCCGCCAGCGCCGCCTGCTGGCGCGACGAGAACCATGTGGCGGCAAACCGGGCCGCCTATCAGGCAAAGATGGCGGCGGCGGAAAACATTCTCGGCAATAGCATGCGCCGCCCCGAGGGCGGTTTCTTCCTCTGGCTCAAGGTCGCAAACGGCGAGGAGACCGCCCTCAACCTGTGGCGCAAAGAAGGGGTGAAAGTCCTGCCGGGCGCCTATATGGGCCGCGGCGAAAGGCAGGAAAACCCTGGCTTTTCTTATGTTCGCATCGCCCTCGTTAGCGATTTGTCAACCATTCTTACCGCACTCGAAAGAGTGAGAAATTCTTTGGTTTGATTGGTCTCTCTCATTCCCCCGCGTCCATACGCTGTCGCTATGGACTGCTCCGCATCGCGGGGGGGCGAGAGCCGGGACCAGTTGAACCAGCGAGGGGCCCATCATGGCGAAGTCCACAACAGTTTACTCACCCCGCGCTCGCGGCAGTGTGATGGCCGATGCCATGGCCGATGCCCGCCGCGCCATGGCGCGGCTGATGCGCATTCTGGTCTTTCGCGGCGCCGGGCTGCTGCTGGCAGCAGCGGCACTGGCAGCCCTGCTGGCCGTCATAAGCTATCACGCCGCTGATCCCAGCATCAACAATGCCAATGGTCGCGAGGCCGTCAACTGGATGGGCCCGTTCGGCGCCGTGGCTGCCGATCTGCTGTTGCAAAGCTTCGGCTTTGCCGTGATCTGCGCCTTGGGCCCGCTGTTGGCCTGGGGCGCTTGCGCCGCAATGGGCATCAATCTGCGCCATGCCATGTGGCGGCTGGTGGCCTGGCCGCTGGGCACCATGCTCGTGGCGGCAGGTCTGGGGGTGATCCCGGCGCCGGCGTCGCTGCCGGCCGGCGCGGGTGGGCTTATCGGCATCGCTGCGCGCGGTCTTTCCACCCATGCAGCGCTGGTGTGGAACGCCCCCTGGCTCACCTTCCTGCTGCCGCTGGGGCTGTTGCTGACGGGGCTGCCGCTGTCATTCCTGGCAACTGGTCTGCGGTCGCGGCCCTTCATCCGCGGACTTGCCAATATTCCCGCCGGCATAGTCTGGCTGGGCGGGATGCTGCGGATGCCGCATCTGGCCCGTCACGACGATGACGAAGAGCGGCACGAGCCCCATAGCGATGACGAGGATGATGCAGGTTATCACTTCGAAGGGGGCGAAAGCGAATTGGGGGCGCGGGAATCCATTGCTGACCGGCGCCTGGCGGAGCGCCGGGAAGGCCGGGTCAAGCGCGACGCCGCCCGCAAGATCATCGCCACCGACAAGCGCAAGCAGACGGCGCTGAATCTGGGCGGTGGCGAGTACCAATTGCCGGCGCTTGACCTGTTGGCCGAGCCGGTGGTGGTGAAAGACAATCATGGCCTCACCGACGAGGCGCTGGAAGAAAATGCCCGCATGCTGGAGGCGGTGCTGGCCGATTTCGGCGTCAAGGGCCGCATCACAGCGGTGCGGCCAGGCCCGGTGGTGACGCTTTATGAATTCGAACCGGCGGCGGGAGTGAAATCCAGCCGGGTGATTTCCCTGGCCGACGACATCGCCCGTTCAATGAGCGCGGTGGCGGCGCGCGTAGCGGTGGTTTCCGGCCGCAATGTCATCGGCATTGAACTGCCCAATGGGTTGCGCGAGACCATTTTCCTGCGCGAATTGCTGGCTTCCGCTGATTACGAAAAGGCCCGTGCGCCGCTGACTTTGGCATTGGGCAAGACCATCGGCGGCGAGCCGGTGATGGCCGACCTGGCCAAGATGCCGCATTTGCTGGTGGCGGGCACCACCGGTTCGGGCAAGTCGGTGGGCCTTAACACCATGATCCTGTCGCTGCTTTACCGCATGGCGCCGGAGCAATGCCGCCTGATCATGATTGATCCCAAGATGCTGGAATTGTCGGTTTATGACGGCATTCCGCATTTGCTGTCGCCGGTAGTCACCGATCCCAGGAAAGCTGTCGTGGCGCTGAAATGGGCGGTGCGGGAGATGGAAGAACGTTATCGCAAAATGTCCAAGATGGGCGTGCGCGGTGTCGAGGCCTTCAACGAACGCGTTCGCCGCGCCAAGGACAAGGGCGAAGTGCTCAAGCGCACCGTCCAGACCGGCTTTGACCGCGAGACCGGCAAGCCCGTCTATGAGGATGAAACGCTCGAGTTCGAGGTTATGCCTTATATCGTGGTGGTGGTGGATGAAGTCGCCGACCTGATGATGATTTCCGGCAAGGAGATCGAAGGGGCGGTGCAGCGGCTGGCGCAGATGGCGCGCGCCGCCGGCATTCATCTGATTGCGGCGACGCAGCGGCCGTCAGTGGATGTCATCACCGGCACCATCAAGGCCAACTTTCCCACCCGCATTTCCTTCCAGGTCACCAGCAAGATTGATAGCCGCACCATTCTGGGCGAGCAGGGGGCGGAGCAACTGCTAGGCCAGGGCGACATGCTTTACATGGCGGCGGGCGGGCGCATCCGCCGGGTGCACGGCCCCTTTGTCAGCGACCATGAAGTCGAGGATGTGGTCAAATTTCTCAAGAGCCAGGGCGTGCCTGATTATCTGGATGCCGTCACCGAAGAGCCGGACGAGGAAGCCGGCGATGATCCCTATGCCA
>JAFAVT010000255.1 GCA_019242275.1 Alphaproteobacteria bacterium | reverse complement strand
GCATGGCATCTCCCCCATTCCGGAGGCGTTTACATTACGGCGCCGTCCTCCAGCAAATCACGCCACGGAGCGGATCCGTCTTCAAGCGTCTGACGACATATTGCACTGCGGAAAGTGTCACGAAGTTTACCGGGCCCGAGCTTAGTTACTTCCAGATTGGCTTGCCGGAACCAGGAAGTCCCAGCTCTGCCCATTTTTCGGTGACCCGTCGCACCACCGCGGCGTCCATCGCGATCTTCCTGCCCCACTCGCGGTGGGTCTCAGGTGGCAGCTTGTTGGTGGCATCCAAGCCGATCTTGGAGCCCAGCCCCGATTCCGGCGAGGCGAAATCAAGATAGTCTATCGGCGTATTCTCGATGATGGTGACGTCGCGGGCCGGATCCATCCGGGTGGAGATGGCCCACATCACCTCTTTCCAGTCGCGCGCGTTAATGTCGTCATCCACCACGATCACCCATTTGGTGTACATGAACTGGCGTAAGTACGACCACACCGCCATCATCAGCCGCTTGGCATGGCCAGGATAGGCCTTCTTCATCGCTACCACGGCAATGCGATAGGAACAGCCTTCCGGCGGCAGCCAGAAATCGCTGATCTCCGGGAATTGCTGCCTGAGCATCGGCACAAAGACTTCGTTCAGCGCCTGGCCTAGCACGCTGGGCTCGTCCGGCGGCCGCGCCGTGTAGGTGGAAAGATAAATCGGATCACGCCGCATGGTGACAGCGGTGACGGTAAAGACGGGAAACTGCTCTACCGAATTGTAATAGCCAGTATGGTCACCATAGGGCCCTTCATCGCGGTAGTCCGAAAGTGAAACTTCGCCTTCAATCACGATTTCCGCTTCCGCCGGCACTTTCAGCGGTTGCGATACGCAATCGGCCAGCTCGACGCGCTGGCCGCGCAGCAATCCGGCGAATTGATATTCGCTCAACGTTTCGGGGACCGGCGTCACCGCCGCTAGGATAATGCCAGGATCGGCGCCGATCACGGCGGCGGCGGGCAAGGGTGCCGTCTTCTCCTTGCCCCAGCGCTGATGATGTTGGGCCCCGCCGCGATGCTTGAGCCAGCGCATGATGGTCTGGTTCTTCGACAAGACCTGCATCCGGTAGATGCCCAGATTGTAATTGTCCTCGCGCGCCTCGCTGGGGCCTTTGGTCACGACCAGCGGCCAGGTGATCAGCGGCGCCGGCTCGCCCGGCCAGCAGGTTTGTACCGGCAACTTGCCCAGGTCTATGTCATCGCCACGCCAAATGATCTCCCGGCAGGCTGGCCGCGAAACGGCCTTTGGTTTCATCGCCAACACGGTCTTCACCAGCGGCAGTAATTCCGCCGCTTCGGCGAAAGTGCGCGGAGGCTGCGGCTGGCGCAGTTGCGCCAAGAGTTCGCCAACTTCGCGTAAATTCAAAGCGTTGGTGCGTTCTTTCCCGCCCATGGTGACGCCCATTGCCACCCGCTTCACTGTGCCGAACAGATTGACGATCACCGGCATGTCTGACGACGTGCCGTCAGCCTTTATGGGCCTTTCGAAAAGCACCGCCGGCCCGCCTTGTGCGATCAGGCGGGTCTGGATCTCCGTCATTTCCAGCACGGTGGATACCGGCTGCTTGACGCGTATCAGCTCGCCGTCATGTTCCAGGCGCGCGAGAAAATCCCGCAGGGATTTATAGGACATAGCGTCAGTCTAGCGGAGTGCGCTTATTTTTCCACGCCGTAGAGGGGCGGCTTGTCCGCGGCCATTGTCTCAATCAGGCCGCGCCCAACATGGCTGCGCGAGCGGCTGTAGAAGAAATAAACCAGCAGCCCCACCGCGCCCCACACCGGCAGCACCAGGATCGCCGTCAACGGCAGCGAAAAATAGAGGACCACGCAGCCGACAATCGCCAGGGGTGCTACGATCCACAGGCCCGGCGTGCGGAAGGGGCGCTTGCGGTCCGGGTCCTTGCGACGCAGCACCATCACCGCAATGGCCACCATCAGAAAGGCGAAGAGCGTGCCGGAGTTGGAATAATCCGCCAGCTTGCCCACCGGCAGCACGGCCGCTGCGATGGTGGCGCCGACCCCGGTCAGCAGCGTCACCACATGGGGCGTGTGGAAGGTTGGGTGCACCGAAGCCAGCTTTTCCGGCAGCAGGCCATCGCGCGCCATGGTGAAGAAAATGCGGGTCTGGCCATACATCATCATCAGCACCACCGAGGGCAGAGCGATCACCGCCGCCAATCCCACCAGCCGGCCCATGGCGGGCCAGCCAATGGTTTCCAGCACATGCACCAAGGCTTCCTTGGAA
>JAFAVT010000232.1 GCA_019242275.1 Alphaproteobacteria bacterium | reverse complement strand
GAGGCACTGATTGCTGAGAATTGCCATGCACGAATCCATGCAAGGCCCAACTTATGCTTTCTCGACTCAGCTCACTTTGCGTGCCACGCGCCCAAGGCCGGCAAACTTTTAGGACATCTGTTTGCTGCGATGAGCGCCACGGGACTTCCGAGTGGGGCCTCAACCGGGAAAAAGTTTCCCGCATTGCTTTTGGTCCTCACGGGCCTGCTGATAGGGCCGAAGAAACCGCAGACGTGGCCAAGGTGGGTAGGACGGTGGCAACGGCGCAACGCTTTGGGGAAAAGACGATTGCGACTTGCTTTCAGGCGCAATTTGCCGGAGCGAAAGCGGTAAAAGGCAAACGGGTTAGCTGGGGTTGGATATGAGTATTCGTTCGTTCGTGACGGCTGTGGCGCTGGCGCTTGTGCCCCTGCCCGCGCTGGCAACCCCCACCGACGAGATCCAGGTCTATACCGGCGAGATCATGGCGCCGGGCGAGGTGGGGCTGACCTGGCACAACAACTACACCGCCAGCGGCATCAAGACGCCGGATTTTCCCGGCGCGCTGGTGAACAACCACGCCTATTCCAGCGTCACCGAATGGGCTCTTGGCGTCACCGACTGGTTCGAGGCTGGGCTCTATCTGCCGCTGTTTGCCAACACCAGCCAGGGCTGGACCTATAACGGCTTCAAGCTGCGGGCGCTGTTCGTGCAGCCGCACAATGAGGACAAGGACTTTTATTACGGCGTCAATTTCGAATTCAGCTGGAACGAAAAGGTGTGGGACACCCAGGTCAACACCGGCGAGATCCGTCCCATCATCGGCTATCGCTGGGGCGAGGACAAACGCTGGAGCTTCACCCTCAATCCCATCATAGACAACACCTACAAAGGCGGCATTGCCGGGCTGGAATTCGTGCCGTCAGCGCGGCTGGACTATGCGATCAACAAGAGCTGGACGGTGGCGCTGGAGGAATATTCCGATTTCGGGCAACTGAGAAAATTCCTTCCCGGCAGTCAGCAGTCGCACCAGCTTTGGGCGGTGGCGGATTATTCCGGTGATCCGATCTCGGTGGAATTTGGCGCCGGCTTCGGCCTGACGCCGGCGGCGGATGATTTTGCCCTCAAGCTGATGCTGATCAGCGATCTGACCGGCGAGCACAGCCTGTTCCGCTGGCACTAAGCGGCGCCCTCTTGTCAGATTCACCACTTCGATCCGCGCTAAGCGCGGGCGCGGCGTGATTGCGTCACCTGGGTGGCCCGCTTTCGCGGGCCATGACAAGTTGAGCAGGCGAGCTGCGTCAACTTATTGACCGGATGGAACTTTTTGCTGCGGTTGCGAATCCGTCTCGCACTTGCCCACAAACTTGTCGGAAGTGTATCAAATTGTCGTAACGGCGGGAGCGCCGATTCGGCAGTTTTTCGAGGGGGCAAGCATGAGTCTGACAACCGACGTCCGGGACGCTTTTTCCAAGCCGCACGGCATGCGCGATTTCGGCGAGCATCATCCGGTGATCATCACCTTGGGCGCGGTGGCCGCCTTCATCACCGCCTTCATGACGCTGAGCCGCTATCTGTTCGAAATGCTCTGAGCCTTACGGCTTGCCTGCCGTGGCGCCGGCCAGGCGCGCCACCGCCGCCAGGGTGGTTTGCGCGGCGTTAAGACCCAGCCGGAAATCCTTGTCGTCATAGGCGGCATAAATGTCGGTGGGCTGGTGCCATTGCGGGTCCCAGCCATTGCCGATCTGAACGCCGCGCTCATTTTCCCGCACGCTGACTGACGCCACCAAATCCATGAAGGGCGTGGTGTCGGTATTGGTCATGTGGCTGCCGACACTGGCGGGATAATCGGTGGCATATTTCTCGTTGGCGGTTTCCAGCGCCCAGGCCAGCGCCTGGGACGGGCCGGCCTGCTTTGAATCGGAGCGGAATTCGACATTGACGTCGGCTTCGGGCCGCTGGACACGGGCAACACTGCCATCCTTGCGCGGCATGCCGTGGTCGAACAGCATCATGTCGTGCTGGATGACGCCCAGCCATTTCGGCTCCGAATAGCGGCCTGAGCCGGCCGGCACTTCCTTGCCTTGCAGCGCCCGGCGCTGATCCACATAGGCTTGCGCCCCGTTCAGGCCGGTCTCTTCGTTGTTCCACAGGATGAAGCGGATAGAGCGATCGGTCTGCACATCCGCACTGGAAAAGACCCGCGCCAATTCCATTACCAGCGCCGTGCCCGAGCCGTCGTCATTGGCCCCCTCGCCAAAGCCGATGCCGTCCATATGGGCACTGACAATATACATCTCGCCGGGATGGCCACGGCCGATCTTGGTGCACCAGACTTCCTCGCGCGGCCCCGGCACCGCCGGCGGCAGATCGAGTGCGCGCAGCCTGGTGTCGGGCTGACGGTTGGGATCGGTATTGACGCCGGTGGGACGGGCCGGCCCACGCGGGCGCCCGCCGCCGGCGGCAACCGTCGAGGCCGCGGGCACCACCTTGTGCACCGGCTCCTGGCCGAAATTGTATTTCAGGCGCTCAGTGTTGGTGCAGCCATAGCTTTTGAGTTGTGCCTCGATCCAGTCAATGGCGGCGCGGTTGCGGGCGGTGCCCTGGCGCCGGTCGCCGAAGCGGGTGAGACCCTTGATGGTGGCTTTGTATTTTTCGAGGTCAAGGCGTTGGACGAGGGCAGGAATGGGATCAGGCGATGCCTGTCTCAAAGAATCTTCTGCTACGGCTACTGAGGCAATCGATACACCGACCAAAATCCCGAAAGCCAATTTGTCCATCAATCAGCCTACAAAACATGCTTTAGCTGAAAGGAAATAGCGTATTCAACTAACAAGACATTTGACACCATCGAGGCCGCAAGCCTTAGGTCGGAGCCGATTTCGGATGCCACAATAATTCCGCGAACTGATTTGCCTTCTGCCAAATTGGTTTTTACCCACGCCATATATCGCAAAAGTTGCCCAATCACACGATCATAGCCTCTCGATACTTTAAGTTCGATCACGACAAAATTCTCATTTTTGTCTACGCATAAAATATCTATCCGTCTGCCGTCTGCTGGAAATTCGATACCAGTGAGACCTTCATCCTCATATAAGCGAAGGCCGGGTTCGATGACCGGAAGATTCCGAGATATGTAATTCCTCAGGTCGGTTTCGAGCGCAAATTCCTTTGCGCCGAGTTCGCCAATCGCATTTTCTGCGGCACTGAATTCCGCCTCATCAACAGCATCCGTAACGACTTCGGGCTCTGACATCCCGGCATAAAATGGCGCTTCATCCGTTGTCTCGTCCCACAGACGAAATTGATCTGGGCCGAGTTTGTAAAAGAGGTCGTGTCCACTGCCGGGCTTAATACTTGGATGGTGCTTGCGCTGCCTACTGTTGACCGACATACCATTGACGTGCATCCGAACCGTCATCGGCTTGATTTTGGGATAATTCTTGGCAAACCACCCAACGGCCTCCTCCCGACCGAATATTTGGCCGGGCTTAATATTTTGCGCCACGAACTCCCGCATGAGCGTCTTGGTTGGTCGTTCGTATATAGGCATTATTCAGCCGCAGGCTTATGCAAATAAATCTCCCCACCCGCCGCCTTGAACTCCTCCGACTTCTTGGCCATGGCGGCGCGGATTTCGGCGGTGGAGAGCGTGTCGTTGCTGCCCTTGGCGGCGTCGCGGACTTCCTGGCTGATCTTCATGGAGCAGAATTTCGGCCCACACATGGAGCAGAAATGCGCCACCTTGGCGCCGTCGGCCGGCAGGGTTTCGTCGTGATAAAGCTGCGCCGTCTCAGGGTCCAGCGCCAGCGCGAACTGGTCGCGCCAACGAAACTCGAAGCGCGCCTTTGACATGGCATCGTCCCAAATGCGCGCCGCCGGATGACCCTTGGCCAGGTCGGCGGCATGGGCGGCGATGCGATAGGCGATGACTCCCGCCTTCACATCGTCGCGGTCGGGCAGGCCCAGATGCTCCTTGGGCGTGACATAGCAAAGCATCGCCGTGCCGAACCAGCCGATCATGGCGGCGCCGATGGCCGACGTGATGTGGTCATATCCCGGCGCCACATCCGTAGTCAGCGGCCCCAAGGTATAGAACGGCGCCTCATCGCACGCGGCAAGCTGGCGGTCCATATTCTCCTTGATCTTGTGCATCGGCACATGGCCGGGGCCTTCGATCATCACCTGGACATTGTGCTTCTGGGCGATGCGGTTGAGTTCGCCCAGCGTGTCGAGTTCGGCGAACTGGGCCGCATCGTTGGCATCCGCCGTCGAGCCAGGGCGCAAGCCGTCGCCCAGGCTGAATGATACGTCATACTGCTTGAGGATTTCGCAGATGTCCTCGAAATGGGTGTAGAGGAAATTCTCCTTGTGGTGGGCGAGACACCACTTGGCCAGAATCGAGCCACCGCGGGAGACAATGCCGGTGACGCGATCCGCCGTCAGCGGGATATGCGCCAGGCGCACGCCGGCATGGACGGTGAAGTAGTCCACCCCCTGCTCGCACTGCTCGATCAATGTGTCGCGGTAAAGCTCCCAGGTCAGTTCCTCGGCAATGCCGCCGCACTTTTCCAGCGCCTGGTAGATCGGCACCGTGCCGATCGGCACGGGCGAATTGCGGATGATCCATTCGCGGATGGTGTGAATATGGCGGCCGGTGGAAAGGTCCATCACCGTGTCCGCTCCCCAGCGGATGGACCAGACCATCTTTTCCACTTCCTCGGCCACGCCCGAGGTGACGGCGGAATTGCCGATATTGGCGTTGACCTTGGTGAGGAAGTTGCGGCCGATGATCATCGGCTCGGTTTCGGGATGATTGATGTTGGCGGGAATGATGGCG
This sequence comes from Alphaproteobacteria bacterium, assembly GCA_019242275.1. Taxonomy (GTDB): domain Bacteria; phylum Pseudomonadota; class Alphaproteobacteria; order Micropepsales; family Micropepsaceae; genus Rhizomicrobium. The sequence continues at coordinate 4,029 of JAFAVT010000232.1, read as the reverse complement.
CGGCCGCGGGCGATCTCGTCGCGCACGAATTCCGCCGTGATGTGGGCGGGAATGGCGGCGCCGAAGGAATTGCCGTCGGCCAGGGCGGAACGGCCGAGATTTTCGCGGGCGGCGATGTATTTCATCTCTTCGGTAATGATGCCCTGACGCGCATAGTGAAGCTGGGTGACGTTGCGGCCCGGTTTGGCGCGCAGCAGCTTGACGCCGGCACGGTTGAACTGCGGCACGCTCAGCAGCTCGCCTTTTTTCAGGCCGTCATCCTCGGGCTTGCGGTCGCGGCCGGTGTATTCCTCGACATCGCCGCGCGCCCTGATCCAGCCGGCGCGCAGGCCGGCGAGCCCCTTCTCGATGTCAATCGTCACGCTGTCGTCGGTATAGGGACCGGAGGTGTCATACAGCTTCACCGGGGCCTCGCCGCCCGACAGCGCCACTTCGCGGAAGGGCACGCCGTTTTCGATCAGCTTCCTGGAACCGGGCAGCGGGCCACGGGTGATGCTGACGTTCCTGGGCGACAAAATGGGCTTGTTCATTTCAGACCTCTCCCTACGCCAGAATGACCTGGATCAGGTTCGAAGGGACCCGCGGAATTGCGATCTCAGCCCTCCTACGCTGAAGCTTCGGAGGGCGCCCCTGGGAAGGCTTATTATAGAACTGCGCCGTGCCCCGCTGCAAACGGATTCAAAGACTTGCGCGATAAGTCGTCTTGCAGTCCTTTAGCGGAAATTGCAGCATCCCGGCCGCATTTTTCAAAGAGCCCCATATGTCCGACACCTTGATTCCCATACCGGAGCAATGGCGCGCGCGCGCCTTCTGGGACAAGGCGAAGTATGAGGCCGCCTATGCCGAGGCGTTGGCCAATCCGGACGAGTTCTGGCTGAAGGAAGCGGCGCGGCTCGACTGGGCGAAAAAGCCGACGAAGGCCGGCAACTGGACCTATGATCCGGGCAGACTCTCGATAAAGTGGTTTGAGGATGGCGAACTGAATGTCGCCGCCAATTGCATTGACCGCCACCTCGCAAAGCGGGGCGACCAAACCGCGATCATCTGGGAAGGCGACAATCCCGCCGACAGCAAACACATCACCTACAAACAGTTGCACGCCGAAGTCTGCCGCTTTGCCAATGTGCTGAAGGCTCGCGGCGTCAGACGCGGCGACCGCGTCACCATCTATATGCCGATGATCCCGGAAGCCGCCTATGCCATGCTGGCCTGCGCCCGTATCGGGGCGGTGCATTCGGTGGTGTTCGGCGGCTTTTCGCCCGACAGCCTGGCCGGCCGCATCACCGATTGCGATTCCAAAATCGTCATCACGGCAGACGAAGGCGTGCGCGGCGGCAAGCCGATCCCGCTCAAGGCCAACACCGACGCGGCGCTGGAAAAGGCGCCGGGCGTCACCACCGTGATCGTGGTCCGGCGCACCGGCGGCGCGGTGAACATGAAGGCGGGGCGCGATGTCTGGTATCACCAGATCGCGGCACAGGTTTCTGCCGACTGCCCGGCCGAAGCGATGAACGCGGAAGACCCGTTGTTCATCCTTTACACCTCCGGCTCGACCGGCAAACCCAAGGGCGTGCTGCATACCAGCGGCGGCTATCTGCTTTATGCCGCCTATACCCATCATTACGTCTTCGATTATCACGACGGCGACATTTATTGGTGCACCGCCGATGTCGGCTGGGTGACCGGCCACAGTTATATCGTCTATGGCCCGCTGGCCAACGGCGCCACCACCCTGATGTTCGAGGGGGTACCCAACTATCCGACCGTGTCGCGCTTCTGGGAAGTGATTGACAAGCACAAGGTCAACATCTTCTACACCGCGCCCACTGCCATCCGCGCCCTGATGCGCGACGGCGACGCGCCGGTGAAGAAGACCAGCCGCGCCAGCTTGCGCCTGCTGGGCAGTGTCGGCGAGCCGATCAATCCCGAAGCCTGGCTGTGGTATTACCGCATAGTGGGCGACAGCCGCTGCCCCATCGTGGATACCTGGTGGCAGACCGAAACCGGCGGGGCGCTGATTTCGCCCACGCCCGGCGCCACCGATCTCAAGCCTGGCTCGGCGACGAAGCCCCTGCCCGGCATCGTGCCCGAATTGGTGGATGCCGACGGCAAGGTGCTGGACGGCGCCGCCAGCGGCAATCTCTGTCTTACTCGCAGTTGGCCCGGCCAGATGCGCACCGTCTATGGCGATCACCAGCGCTTCATTGACACCTATTTCAAGACCTACAAGGGCAAGTATTTCACCGGTGACGGCTGCCGGCGCGACGAGGACGGCTATTACTGGATCACCGGCCGGGTGGACGACGTCATCAATGTCTCCGGGCATCGTCTGGGCACCGCCGAAGTGGAGAGCGCGCTGGTCGGCCACCATGACGTCGCCGAGGCCGCCGTGGTGGGCTTTCCGCACGACATCAAGGGTCAGGGCATCTATGCCTATGTCACGCTAAAGGCCGGCGTGGCGGCCAGTGATGCGCTCAACGTCGAGATGAAGGCCTGGGTGGGCAAGGAGATCGGGCCCATTGCCAAGCCCGATGTGATCCAGTTCGCGCCCGGCCTGCCCAAGACCCGCTCGGGCAAGATCATGCGCCGCATCCTGCGCAAGATCGCCGAAGGCGAGACCGGCAGCCTGGGCGATACCTCCACCCTAGCCGATCCTTCGGTGGTGGATGATCTGGTGAAGAACGCGGTCAAAAAATAATGTTGTTGTTTCTCTGGATTCTCGGCGCCATGGGGGTGGCCTATGCCGCGCAGCTTTCACGCCGCGGCGGCTGGGCCTGGTTCATCGTCGGGATGGTGTTGACCCCGCTCGGCGGCTCGCTGGCGCTGATGGCCGCGAACCGCCAAGGCTGGTTTTTAAAGCGACGCTGAGCTTACTTCTTCTCGACCTTGACGATTGCGGTGGGCGCACCGCCGCCGTGGCTCTTGTAGTTGTCCCACATGAAGAAGCCGACAATAGCGACCAGGACCAGGACGCCGCCAAGTAGGAAGCCAAGGACGGTATTGCCGCCACCGTCGCTGCTGGTGTTGATTTCCGTAGCCATGGAACTCTCCGCGAAAGTTGCGTCTGCGTAACAGACGGGCGACGCGGGGGTTCCGGGAACCCCTTCGGCATGGCACGGGTCTGGGCCACCCACGGCAATAAGCGCAAGAGTTTCCGGCTCTGGATGGCCCACATAAAGTGGGCCATGACAATGGGGGATTATTTCCCGCCGCCCATCACAGCGTACCCATCCATCGCCGTGGCCAGATCAATGTCCTTTTGCGTCACGCCGCTGGCGTCATGCGTCGCCAATGTCACCTCGACCTTGTTGTAAACATTGAACCACTCCGGATGGTGATCCATTTTCGCCGCCAGGAGCGCCGTGCGCGTCATGAAGGCGAAGGCGGCGTCAAAATCCACAAACTGGAATTTGCGCGTGATGGCCTCGCGTCCGCCGGCCAGCGACCAGTCCGGAAGCCGCTTCAGGGCGGCGCGCAATTCGTCAATTGTCAGCTTCGTCATAGGCGCCCTCCAGATCATAGCTCTGTTCAATACGATAGATGCTGCCGTCGCTGGTCAGCTTGCTGGAATAGAGGTGAAACGCGCCGATATCGAATTCGGCGCTGCTGTAAAGCGCGTGGTGGGTGAGCCACTCCACCACCCTGCCAGGTTCGGGATGGCGCATCCGCGCCAGGGTGACATGCGGGGTGAATTTATGCGAATCAGTCGGGGCGCCGACCCGGCGGATGGCGCTCTCTACCTTGCGCTGCAAATGCTCCAGCGCCGGATTGGCACGGGCACCAGCCCACAGGGCATGTGATCGGCTTTTGCGGCCTTCGCCAAACTGGCCGACGCCATGCAGTTGCAGGCAAAATGCCGGGGCGCGGATGGCAGCCAGCGCGTCATCAATCATGGCGGCGTCGCGGCCATCTACTTCGCCAATGAACGACAGCGTCAGATGCAACTGTTCGCGGCTTTGCCAGCGCGCGCCGGGCACACCGCCCTGGATCAGCATCAGCGATTGCGCCACCGCATCAGGGACGGCCAGC
>JAFAVT010000126.1 GCA_019242275.1 Alphaproteobacteria bacterium | reverse complement strand
GGCGCCATCAGGATGCGGTTGGGCAGTGTTAGGGCGCCCGCTTGCAGCGGATCGAACAGGGTCGGCATGGAAATTCCTTCAGACTGCCGGCAAGAGGTAGGAAGCACCCTGCTCTTCTGCAACCCGTGACCGCGAATCGGTTATTCCCCTTTGCGAGCGTTGTTTATCTCAAATTCGTCCTCATCCTGAGCCTGTCGAAGGAGGAGGACGCTTCGCTGTCTTCGCCAAGCCGCGCAGCGCACAAAAGTCGCTAATGCCAACGATCTCGCCTCGACAAGCTCACCCTTCGACAGGCTCAGGGTGAGGGATTTCTTTAATCGCCCTAAGTGCTGAGGCGCCCGATTGCTTCCTCCAACCGCGCCACCAGGGCACTAGCTTCGGCGCGCTTGCTGCGCTGTTCTTCCAGTACCTCTTCCGGCGCCTTGGCGACGAATTGTTCGTTGCCGAGCTTGGCGTCGAAGCGGACGATTTCTTCTCGCGCTTTCTTGAGGTCCTTCTCCAGCCGCACGCGTTCCTTGGCGAAATCAATGACATCACCCAACGGCAACGCCACCACCGCCTCGCCCAACACGAACTGGGCCGAGCCTTTGGGAATCTCCGCCATCATGCCGGAGGACGACAGCCGCGCCAGGGTTTCGATCACGCCGCGATTGCGCGAGAGGCGATCTGCCGCCGTCGCATCGGCGCCGGTCAGTACCATGGGAATTTTGGCGCCTGCCGGCACATTCATTTCTGCACGCACGGAACGGATGCCCTGGATCAAGGAAATGACCCATTGCATTTCCGCTGCCGCTTCGGAACCGGCAGGCAGCTTCGATAGGTCGGGCCATGCCGCTTCGATCAGCAAGGTTTCGTGCGCCGTGGCCGCGGTGCGGGCCCAAAGTTCTTCGGTGATGAAAGGCATAAAGGGATGCAGCAGCTTCAAAAGCCGGTCGCGCACCCAGGCCGCGGTGGCGCGGGTTTCGGCCTTGGCGCCCTCGTCCGTACCGTTGAACAGAGGCTTGGCGAATTCCAGATACCAGTCGCAGAAAACGTCATAGACGAAGCGATAGACAGCGCCGGCGGCTTCATTGAAGCGATAGGGCGCTTCCAGTGCCCTTGTCACCTCTGCCACCGCGGTGGCAGTTTCGGCCACAATCCATTTGTTGACCGTTTGCCCAACCTTCGCCGGATCAAAGTCTGGCTGAGCGATACAATTGTTCATTTCGCAGAAGCGGGCCGCGTTCCACAGCTTGGTGGCGAAGTTGCGGCTGGTCTCCACCCGTGAGGGGCCGATCCGCATATCGCGGCTTTGGCCGGCCGCCAGCGCCAGGGTGAAGCGCAGGGCGTCGGCGCCGAACTCGTCAATCAGGGTGAGCGGGTCCACCACATTGCCCTTGGTCTTGGACATTTTGGCGCCCTGCTCATCCAACACGCGGTTGTGGATCACGACGTGCCTGAACGGCACCTCGCCCAGGAAATGAATGCCCATCATCATCATGCGAGCAACCCAGAAGAAGATGATGTCAAAGCCGGTGACCAGCACGCTGGTGGGATAGAACCGGGCGAGCTCGGGCGTTTCCTCCGGCCAGCCCATGGTTGAGAAGGGCCACAGCGCCGACGAGAACCAGGTGTCGAGGACGTCGGGATCGCGCCAGATTTTCACCTTGTTTGATTTACCAGCATTGTAAGTGCGTAAAGCTTCAGCACCCTCATCCTCGCTTTGCGCAACGGAAACACTAGTTCCGGCCCTCAGGTTGGCTCGCTTGTATGTCCATTCCGCCTTTTGGAGCGCTTCCGCTTCCGTTTCCGCGACAAAAAGTTGAATAGTGGGCCCGATCGGAATCGTGTTTTTAGACTCAATTACGGCCTGCGCTTCGCTTAAGTCGAGATCGTAATACCCCTCTGCGTCCAGCTTAGGCCCATACCAGACCGGAATCTGGTGCCCCCACCAGAGCTGGCGGGAGATGCACCAGGGGCGGATGTTCTTGAGCCAGCCGAAATAAATATTGGCCCAATTCTCCGGAAAGAACTGTGTCTCGCCCTTCTCCACGGCCGTCACAGCCTTGGCCGCCAGCGGCTCGACATTCAGATACCATTGTTCAGTGAGGAACGGCTCCAGCACCACCGTCTTGGTCTTCTCGTCATGCGGAACGGCATGGGTAATGGGCTCGATCTTTTCCAATAGGCCGGCTGCTTCCAGATCAGCCACAACCTTTTTGCGCGCCGCCGCGGCGGAGAGACCGTGATAGGACGCCGGCACGCTGTCATTCAGCGTCCCGTCCTTGTTGAGGATGTTGATCAGTTCCAGCTTGTGCCGCTTGCCAACTTCGAAATCGTTGAAGTCATGGCCCGGTGTGATCTTGACCGCTCCGGTGCCTTTTTCGGGATCGGAATATTCGTCGGCAAGGATGGGAATTTTCCGCCGCGTCAGCGGCAGCACCACCTGCTTGCCGATCAACGCCTGATAACGTGCGTCATCGGGATGGACCGCCACGGCGGTATCGCCCAGCATGGTTTCCGGCCGCGTCGTCGCCACGACAATGAACTGATCGCTGTCCGCGATGGGATAGCGGATATGCCAGAGGTTGCCCTTGATCTCGATATTCTCGACTTCGAGATCGGACACCGCCGTTTGCAGCCGTGTGTCCCAGTTCACCAGCCGCTTGTCCTTATAGATCAGGCCCTGGCGGTAGAGTTCGACAAAAGTTTTGGTGACGGCCTTTGACAGCCCCTCGTCCATGGTGAAGCGTTCGCGCGACCAGTCGGCGGAGGCGCCCAGCCGTCGCTGCTGTTCGATAATGGCGCCGCCGCTTTCGGCCTTCCACTTCCAGACTTCCTCCAGGAATTTCTCGCGCCCCAGGCCGACGCGGCTCATCTGCCGCTCGGCCAATTGGCGTTCGACGATCAACTGGGTGGCGATGCCGGCATGGTCGGTGCCCGGTTGCCACAGCACGTCTTTTCCCCGCATCCGCTCAAAACGGGCTAGGATATCTTGAAGCGTGTTGTTGAGGGCATGGCCGATATGTAGGCGCCCGGTGACATTGGGCGGAGGAATGACAATGGAAAAAGCTTCGGCGCCCGGGCGTCGGGCGGCGCGGAAGGCGCCGGACGCCTCCCACTGGGCATAGATGCGCCCTTCCACGTCTTTCGGGCTGAAAGTCTTTTCGAGCATGATAGGGAATTGCGGTCAAATTTCAGAGCGGTCAAGGGGATAGCCAGCCGCTCGTGCCCCCTCGCCTAGCAAAATCCACGCACTTGGCTCGCCTGGCTTCGCCAAGTGCAAGATTTTGCGTCCTCTCCCTGAGGGGGAGAGGAAAACAGGGCAATGCGGTGGGGTTAGCGCTTGGTGCCGCGGGCCTTGACGACGCGTTCGACCTCGGCCCGGACCGCGCCTTCCAGTAGGGGCGGGAAATGCTCGTCCATCCACTCCCGGATCAAGGGCTTCATGCCGTCAATAATGGCGGTGGAGTTGTCGGCCAGATGTTTGCGCAGGACCGGCTCGAAACTTTCGCGCACGGCCCGCTCAAAGACAGTCTCCACCGTGGCCCCATCCACCGGCGCCAGGGGCGCCGGTGCCGGACGCGGCGCAGTGGGCGGAGCCGGTTCTTCGTCGGGAATGGACGCAAAAGCATCGTCCATCGCCTTGCGGGTATGGTCGGAAAAAATATCGCTATGGTCGGCGGCAGGAGCCGGCGCTGGTGTGGGCGACGGCGGTGCGGTCTCGAACACAATGTCATCATGGGCCGGCGGTTCGGGCGGCAGGGCTGCAACCTGCGTCAG